>CAYGFI010000388.1:0-1500 GCA_964349045.1 uncultured Chitinophaga sp. | reverse complement strand
ATATTAAGTTGTTTCTCATAGCTTGTCCCGCTTGAGCGGGAGAGCCTTCATGTATTTTCATGTCCTTGTTGTGTACTCAAGTGAATGAGGGTTTCATATGCAATTTTAACGTTTAAGAAGGTTTTGTTTCATTACTATTTATTTTATTGTAAACAGACAGATCCCTTATACATCTCACTGAAAAACATAACCAACGCCAAACTCGATAAAGTCAGCAACAATTTTATGTGATTTCAGGCTGTAATTAAGCAACAGGTTATTATCAAAACGATAGCGTACCCCAATCCGGTTATATTGGTAGTTAAAATGACCGGATGGGGTAATGACCTTATAACCGGTGTTTAAAATAAAGGATAAATGATCCCAGATCCTTTCATAAGATAAATGCACTCCAACGTGCCAGGGAATGAGGTTTTCAACACGAACTCCGGTTACATACATTTCCCTGCCTTCGGTCGGGTCATAAATGAAATCCGTGCCCAGACCCAATGCCAGATAGGGATTAATCCTCCTCGAATATCCGGTAAGCAACGATCCGACAGCAAAATAATCGGGAATCCTGTGGGATAATTGCCGGACTCCACCGGAAGCGATGAAAAGGAACCGGTTTTTGTTAAAATCAGTGATTTGTCTCACCGGCAGGGCTGTCTTTTTATTTTTTGGATCTATCAAACAGGTCATGCTAAAATGGGTATTTAACAGGTTCAATCCAAAGTTAGGTTGTTTAATATTCCCATTTGATGTATGCACCAGTACCGGTCCGGCTGAAACCAGTATTCTTTCACTCACTTTCACTTTCAGGTTTAATGAATACATAAAAAAGATGTTCACATGTGTACCTATGTTCCTGTTTGAATAATTTTCAGATAGATCCCAGTGTTTGGTATTGTAACTTGCCCCAATATTCATGGTGCTTTGCAGGTTAAAGGGAGATTGATTTTTAAGAAAATCCCTTGCAACATAAAAGTAAACTCCATGGGCATACCCATATATTTCTCTTGAACCCAGGTTGGAGAAATAATACCCACCTCCCATTTCAGGAGGGTTCAGGAGTTTTATTCCGGGCATATATCTCGATAGGGTAATATTAAATCCATTTATATATTCCTCTGTAAAATAAGTGACTAAGCGGTGATGCGGGAAGAGATAACCATGGTGGTAAGCGAATGTGATATTATGAGGGGGAGCACTCGAACTATCAGGATTCATTGAGAAACACACGTTGCTATCGAGACTGAAGAACAGAATTATAATTAGCAGGTGAGGTTTCATTTTAAGTTTGTAAAGTGTCTTATCTAATGGGTTGGGGTGGGGCAAAAAAAATTATATTGCACACCATATAGTCAATAAAAATCCTCCTTAAACTACCTAAAAGTAATCTGAATTGGCGTGAAATTAATGTATAATTATAAAAATTAGTCATAATAAATTCATTTAATAAATTATTGTTAAGTGATTTATCAAAAAATTCATAAATTGATTGCGATAATAATCTAAAAA
>CAYGFI010000387.1:0-1540 GCA_964349045.1 uncultured Chitinophaga sp. | reverse complement strand
TCATTACCCGGTGTACATAAGAGATTCAGGCCGGATTTAACTACTTTTTCAGGATAATCAAGCACAGCGACTATCGGAGATGTGCCTCCTTTCTTAGCGGCACCGGCCGATTTGATCGCATCAGTGATCAGGCCATCTTTAATATTCCCCGGTGAAGGGTTCATATCAAAGCCGGATCCGGCAGCAATTGCCTGCTTATTATAGCTTTTCATCAGGTTTGAAAATCGTTCTGCTTCTTCATAACTCACACAACGGTCACTAAGATCCTGTTCCACACCACAAAGTTCCGGGAATTCAGAAAGTATAACTGATCCGCCGAGGGCTACGATCATATCGGAGGTATAGCCTATTGCAGGGTTTGCTGAAATTCCTGAAAAGCCGTCCGACCCCCCGCACTCAAGTCCTATACAAAGCTTACTCAATGGCGCAGCCTGACGCACAGACCTGTTTGCCTGTATTAAACCTGCAAGAGTCTGCCTTATAGACAGAGAAAATAAATCTGCTTCAGTGCCGATCTCCTGTTGTTCAAGTATATAAAGTGGTTTATTAAACGAAGGGCTTCGCTTAGCAATTTCCTCTTGTAACATAGGCACCTGTGCATTCTGGCAACCCCGGCTCAGGATAGTTGCCCCAGCCACGTTGGGATGTGTGATGTATCCTGCAAGAAGGCCGCAAAGGGTTATCGCATCCTCACGTGTACCGCCGCAGCCTCCACTATGCACCAGGAATTTGATTCCATCCACATTCGGAAATACACGTTCCTGACTTTCCTCGGAAGTTTCAAAATATGAGGAAGCATTCAGGAGCGCATCCTCATTCTTTCCTTCGCGGATCATACTGATCAGCTTTACCACATCTTCCTGATATTTTTTCTTTCGTCCGTATCCCAGGGGCGTTATAAGAGCTTCCTGTAATACATCAATATTCCTGTTCTCACAGAAAACCATTGGTATAACAAGCCAGTAATTTGCGGTACCAACGCTGCCATCAGACCGGTAAAACCCTTTAAATGTCGATTTTTGAAATTTAGAAACATCAGGAGAGTTCCACGAAGTTTTACGCGTGCGTGTTTCAAAGTTATTGGCTGCATGCTTAACGTTTGCAGTGCTTATCAGGCTACCTTTGGCAAGATCAGTTTGGGTTTTGCCCACGAGGACCCCATACATAATAATGCCACTCCCATGAGGCAGCGCTGCTGCAGTAAATTTATGCTTAGCCTTAATATCATCCAGAAGAATAATTTCTTCACCTGCATAACTGATAATGTCGCCTTTTGCCAGGTTTTTTAAAGCCACAATGACATTGTCATCAGGGTGAACTTTTAATATATTTTGTTTCATCAAAATGACCCCTCTTTATTTGTTTGTTTAATTGCTTCTTTTGCACCTTTTTCTTCAATCTTCCGAAGATGATCCTGTACCGAGTCAACAAAACCTGGTAACTGAGACAGGTCTGAATTCCATAACTCAGGGTTTGAGAGTGCGAGGAGTACCACCTCATCCGCATCATGATTCGACCAGAGACCGGAATAATATTCCGC
>CAYGFI010000386.1:0-1558 GCA_964349045.1 uncultured Chitinophaga sp. | reverse complement strand
CTCCTATATCTTTTCCTTTTTTGTAATATTGCATAGTGAAAATATTCAGTAAACTTCGTTCTTCCTTCGGGGAGAAAAATCTTGCCAAAAAGTCAAAGAACCTGGTAAGAAATAAGCAGGCACATAATTTCAATACGGCAAAAAACGTAGGGATTTTATTTGATGCCGGTATTCCGGATTCTTTGCAGCAGGTCAGAGGATTTGGTAAATATCTTGCAGATCTTAATATTGTTTGTTCCTATCTTGGATATGTAAATTCGGATGAAATCAGCAACGACCTTTTGTTTCGGGATAATATCAATATATTTTGCAATAAGGATCTTGATTTTTTCTTTCGACCTTCTCACCCGGATGCAATGGGATTCCAATCAAAAAAATTTGATATTTTAATAGATCTGAGTATTACCCCATATTTTCCCGTGAAATATATTTCCACCCTCTCTCCCGCTGTTTTTAAGGTGGGAAGGTATTCAGAAGATAATGGCTACCTTGACCTGATGATTGACATCCACAGTAAACCAAACCTTGAGTTTTTGATCGAACAGATTAAAAACTACGTTTCCATTTTAAATAACCCTTAAGCATCATCTTTTAATTAATGAACATCATGGCGGAAAAAAAAATTACTGGAACCGGAGTCGCCATTGTCACTCCCTTCAGAAAAGATGGAAGTGTGGATTTTAAATCCCTTGAAAAATTAGTTGACTTTTTAGTATCCAAAGGGGTAAATTACCTGGTAGTACTCGGCACCACAGGTGAAACACCGGTTTTAACGAAAGACGAAAAACAAGCCATTGTTAACCAGGTAATCGAGGTAAATAACAAAAGAATACCTATTGTTCAGGGTCTCGGTGGGAATAATACTCTTGAGATTGTCCATGCTCTGCAGAATTGTAAATTTGAGGGAATTGATGCCCTGTTGAGTGTGACACCCTATTACAATAAACCGGGACAGGAGGGTCTTTATCAGCATTACAAGGCGGTTGCCAACGCAAGTCCGTTGCCTGTAATTCTATACAATGTGCCGGGGCGCACCGGTACAAATTTAGCGACAGAAACAACCGTTAAGCTGGCAAAAGAATTTGGAAAGCAGTTTATCGCGGTTAAAGAAGCCAGTGGCAATATGTTACAGATTATGAATATTCTAAAAGATAAACCTGCAACATTCCAGGTTATTTCGGGGGATGATGCTCTTGCTTTTCCATTGATCATCCTGGGAAGTTCAGGAGTTATTTCTGTAGTTGCCAATGCATTTCCCGGAGAAATCTCAACAATGGTAAGGCTCATGCTGGATGGGAAATTTATTGAAGCCCGTAAAATTCATTTTAAAATGCTTCCTGTTATTGAACTGGCATTTGCGGAAGGCAGTCCCACCGGTATTAAAGCTTTCCTCGATGTGATGGGAATTGTGCCGAATTACCTCAGGCTTCCGCTGGTTTCAGCGAGCAAAGAACTTTATAAGAAAATTGAGCTCGCGGTAAAGAATTTCTGATGATGAATTAATATTAAGCGCAGATCCCGCTTCGCGGGAACGCTAAGACCAAAGTTAACGCAGCTT
>CAYGFI010000385.1:0-1563 GCA_964349045.1 uncultured Chitinophaga sp. | reverse complement strand
TCCAAGTCCATACTGCTTAGACAACTCCTTTAATTTTTTATTAACAATACATTGCTGTTCGAGCAAAGGATGATCTTGCATCTCCAAGAAAAAATTATTCTTTCCATAAATCTCAATATAAGTTTCAATTAATTTATGCATCTCCTCCTCGTTCCCGGAAAGAATAGTTCTAGGTAAATGCGCAGCAATACATCCACTCAAGACAATAAGTCCTTTATTGTAAGCCTTGAGTAATCCGTAATCCACTCTAGGTTTATAATAAAAACCTTCAAGGTGCGCCTTTGAAATCAACTGAATCAGATTTCTATAACCCTCATTTGTCTCAGCCAAAACAGTCAGATGGTAAGGTTTCACATCCACCTTCGCTTCTTTATCAAAACGAGTTCTATTTGCTACATAAAGCTCACAACCAAGCACCGGTTTTATTCCAGCCACTTTCGCCGCCTTATAAAATTCAATTAATCCATAACCCACGCCGTGATCAGTCAAAGCCGCACCGGGATAGCCCAGCTCCTTTGCTCTTGCCACTATATCTGCCGGACTTCCAAATCCATCCAACAAACTATAGTGAGAGTGACCATGTAGATTTACAAAAGACATAATTAACCAAGCTTAGACAATAAGTGTACATGCAAATGAAAAATTTCCTGACCACCATCTTTTCCTACATTAATCTGCAACTTGTAACCGCTTAAACCCAAATCCTTTCCGATTTTTCTCGCAACATGCAGTAAATGACCAGCAATTGCTTCGTCACCATCTTCCATTTCAGAAATAGAATGAATATGTTTCTTTGGAACAATTAATAGGTGAGTCTTCTCTTTAGGATGAATATCCTTAAAAGCTACACACTTATCATCCTCATACAAAAAAGTACTCGGAATGACTCCGCTTACTATCTTACAAAAAATACATTCATTCATAAAATAAGGATAAATTACGAATGGATTATCACTCAGTTTCTAACTATTTCCTAGTGGAAATTTTGTCCTTCTTCTTTTCATCCAACTTGTAAACAGCACGACCCACACGAACGAATTGTGGATTTTTCTGAAGATTTAGAGAAATTGTGCCTTTCTTTACATGTCTCTGTTTAAGAACACCTTCGATAATTTCCTGTTTAGTCATTGTAAGCTTCTGTCTTAGAAGATCTTCAATAACCTCAGCAACAGTTCCTTTCTTATAACCAGACTCTTTCAAAGCGTAAAGACCACGACCAACCAATACAAACTGATCATATCTGATAAGTTCGTTGTGTACAGCCTGAATAGTTACCACTTTTTTATCAAAGCCAGATTCAGAAATCTTATTTGCAATTTCAACGAAATGTAATGGTTTGTCTTCTCTCTTAAGTACGATATAAGCTTTATCGCGAATACTTCTAGGATTGATATGTCTCCAAGTCATCAAACCAAAAGCTCCTTCCATTCTCTTGATTCTCTTATCTACCTCTAAAGTAGAAACGATCATTGGATCAGCATAGTTTACAAGTTTTTCAGCCAAAACTTGCCTGATTTGAATAACAACCTTAGCATCAGTCAAAATATCTGCGCGCTTCTTCAA
>CAYGFI010000384.1:0-1613 GCA_964349045.1 uncultured Chitinophaga sp. | reverse complement strand
CCCATTATGTTAAGTTACATTTTGTACGTAGCTTGAATTTGCCAAACCTTGACAAAATCAAGAGAATTGAATCACAAATCGATAATCTACCGTTCCCGGAAATTCCATCAACCAAAAAATTTATGTGGCCAATTATTTTAATTCTTATAGGGGTTATCAATCTTACTAACCCAGATGGTGGTATTCCAGCTTTTTTCATATTTGTATTAGGCGGTGGATTTTGGCTTTTCACTGTGAATAAGAAACGACAAGCTAATTCTAATATTTGCCAGGAAAGTCTTAAAAAAGAAGGACAATTAAAAAAAGAGTTGGAAACGGTCACAATTTAAAGGATTGGATAATAGTTTTACCAGAAAAAAAGAAAAAGGATTGCGAATATGACAGAAGAAATTTGCAGAAAATGCAGAACAAGATTAACAACTTGTCCAACATGTAAGGGCAAAGGAACTGTTCTTAAAGACCTTGGTCTACTATCTGGAACAGGAGAAAGACAATGTAAGAATTGTAATGGGACTGGGAAACTTTGTCCAAAACATGGAAATGAGTGGGGATGATAATTACACTTATTTATTCTTAGTTTTTTAAGAATTTGATAGGAGCAGTTATGAAAAAATTTTACATGCTAACCGTCCTTGCATTTGTTTTTTCCCAAAATTGTCTTTCGCAAAATTGGGAGAGAATAGAAATAAACCAGCCAGAGTTGGTAACATCAGTTGTGAATAATAATTCTATTCTATATGCAAGTACAAATGGTGAAGGTATATATGTTAGTTATGATAGTGGATTATACTGGTTGCAAAAGAATTCTGGTTTGAAAACACTTAACATAATTACTTTACTTGCAATTCCCCCCAAAGGATTAGTATTTGCTGGAACCGATGACGATTCTACTAATGGAGGTATTTACTTATCGAGCAATAATGGAGCTAACTGGAACAAAGTCAGTGACAAAAATATTATTGGGGTGTATACTTTTACGATGAAAGATTCTATTCTTTATGCAGGCACTTCATCCGGTAGTGTTTGGGAAAGTAATGATTGGGGTAAAACTTGGATTAAAGTTGGAGAACTAAATATTAATACAGCTATATATTCTCTAATATTCTTAAATAATATTTCCTTCTCATCTACATTAGGTGATGGAATATTTAGATCAACCGATTTTGGTAAAACTTGGAACTTATCAAGTGGTGGATTAACAAATAAAAAAGTAAGAACGCTTGCTGTATTAGATAATTATCTTTTTGCTGGTACTGACGGTAATGGAGTATTCGTTTCTGTTGACAACGGTGTTTCGTGGATTAATACAAATCTTGGGAATGAAGTAGTAACGAGTCTCTATGTATATAATTCTCCTACTAAAGGGAAGATATTGTATGCGGGTAGTGAGGGTATAGCTCGATATCTGTCAATTGGAGGTAATTGGGAAAATATTAGTTCTGGTTTTATCTGGACAAGTTATTGGGATTCTAACTTCATTATGGCTTTTGCAGAAATTGATAACAAAGTTATTTGCGGAGCTTATGGTAAAGGAGTTTCAGTTTCATACGATTTTGCTGAGAGTTTTCTACCGCTTAATTATGAAAACCAAAATATAAAATACCTCAAACCTT
>CAYGFI010000383.1:0-1616 GCA_964349045.1 uncultured Chitinophaga sp. | reverse complement strand
ACGGACAATAATAAATTTCACATCCTGTGCATGCGAAGCAATTTCCGCACGATTTAGCATAACGTGCCTTAAATTCTGATGAGCAGGAAGGACAGATTAGAAAATCTTCCATTCAAGGTTTTTTTTACGATTTTCAGATAGATTATAAATGATTGAATCAATTCTTTGTGAAAATACAGGTTATTTATCAGTTTCGCATTTTATATATAATAGTGTCAACCCTCAATTATTTAATTCAAGGTGAAAAGTGCAAAATTATGGTTTATTAATTAACTTTTGTAAATTCGCAACGTTTCATAAATCGCTGTTCAGAATAAAATTGTTGCTGAGAATAATCTTTAGCACGAATTCTGCAACATCCCTGGACAATTCTTCATATGACTGAAAAAAACTTATATCCAAATAACTACTATCAAATGAACAAAGTGAAATATTTATCCGGCTTATCACTGATAATCCTTGGGATGTTAGCATGTAATAAAGATAATGATCCCGTCATTGAAGCCGGAGTTGTAATAAATGAGTTAATGGCCGTTAATTCTACTACAGTATCTGATCAGAACGGGGAGTTTGATGACTGGATTGAGTTATATAATAATTCATTAGCAGATATCGATTTGTCAGGATATTATCTTTCCGATAGTAAATCAAACGTAACAAAATGGAAATTTCCGGAAGGGACAATGATTTTGAATAAGTCGTATTTAATTGTATGGGCCGACGGCGATGCCCTCCAAATGGGACTGCACACAAACTATAAGCTTTCTTCACTCGGGGAAACAGTTCTGCTTTTAACTCCTGAATTGAAGGTAGTTGACCGTGTGACATATGGAGAACAACCGATTATAATAGGTGAATCAATTGTGGAATTATCCTTTGCCCGTATCCCTAATGGTACCGGGGCTTTTTCCTGGCAAACGCCAACATTTAACAGTGAAAACATTACAAATCCTTAATTTACAGATAATGAAACCCTCATTTTTTCCAAATTCAAACACAATGATAACAAAATCAGCAACATGGGGGTTCTCCCGCTGGTGCGGGACAGGCTATCATCCCACTAAAATAAATTTTGTTATGATGAAATTCAAATTATTATTAATTATCATTGCTGTAACAGCAATATCGATAAGCAGCGAAGCAGTTTATGGTCAGAACAGTATTTCTTCCGGCAAATTAAAAAGCAGAATTACTCACCAGGAAAAGATCGAGAAAGGTAAAACGGTTGTAAGTATTGATGCAGAGGAAAAATATGATTCTAATGGTAATACCATTGAAGAGATAGAATATAAAGATGGGAAAATTGACAAACATATGATTTACGAATACGATTCCAACAATAACAAGATCAAAGAAACTGAACTCGGCCCATCCGGAAAACCGGTTAAAATTGGGGAGTACAAATACGAAAATGGTTTGCGTAAGGAAAAGTACATTTATGATGCCAATAAAAAGCTCCTCTCAAAAAAGACCTATACTTATAACTATTAATTGGCCGGTTATTGTGTAAAACCTATTACTGACTGTTAGTTTAGGACTTTATTACATTTCCAGAATTTTTTCAATGTCAGAAACCCTGCCTCAGGCAGGATTCTTAATTAATATTAAATAAAAGG
>CAYGFI010000382.1:0-1618 GCA_964349045.1 uncultured Chitinophaga sp. | reverse complement strand
CATTTGTATGAAGTTCTAAATGTAAGTTTGGAAATCGTTTATACTGCCTCAGGGTCAGGACTCTGAGCGGTCTGCAATGTCTGTCCCGATTTATCTGGAACCCAGCGATGAGTCGGCGCTTCGGTCCTGCTCAGCAAATATGTTGAACTACACTTCGACAATGCTCAGTGTACCGCACCCGCCGGTATCAGGGGTTGGATTACTGAGTTTACCGAAGTATGCACTTATTGAAGGTTTTTTATATTTTTTGAAATAAATGACTTAAATGTTCTTTGACGTATTGCAGGTATTTTTGCATGAAAAAGCCTTTCGCGAATGAGAACTTGTAATAAAACATGCAGTTAACAATACTATTTGCACACCCGCTGGCATACCGCTACCTTGATAAAAATTACCTTAAAAACCCAACCCAACCACCAACCCTAAAAGCCCACCCACACCAAACCAGGCTCTATGTTTTCGTCTGGCCTTTTGCTGTTCATGAAGGCGTGTAATTTCTGATTCCTCCAGTAACGCATCAGTTAGAAGCAGCTTTTTGTACCATTCCTCTGCTTCCCGGGTTTTCAGAAGTATAAGCGAGTCCCGGACGGCTGCTTCGGCTTTAAGTACCTGTATCATCTCCTTGCGAATCTCTTCCCGGTACATAATGCTTTCAAGTTTCTGTTTTGGCAGGTAAAATACCGTATCGGCAGTTTTGTTTTGAAAGGTATGCCCGGGGTAAATGATACCGGTGTTTTCCTGGGGGTACAGGGGACGCATTATCAGCAAAATACACAAAAGTAAAACTGTTCTCATTGGCTTATTTTTATGTAGCAGGAATGAAATGATTGATTCAGATCAAAATGCAATTTGTCTTAATTTGATTTTTCGCGAAGCCAGCGTTTTATCTCCTCCGCGCTCCGGTGCGGACTCTTGCCCTCAGACTTCGAAACTTCTTCCATTTCTTTATCCAAAATCTCAATTCTCCGGTTCAGTGTATCCAGGCGACCTTCAAGCGTATCATACCAAAGCTCATAGAGTTTTTTCTCATTCTCCCATTCTTCCCGCTTCCGGCTGTGGGCTGATTTTAGATTGGTGATTTTTTCAGCAAGCTTGTCGTTCCCGAAGAGTCTGGATTTTATGGCAGCTATGAAGGCCGCAAGTCCTGCAAAAACTGAACCGGGCTGAATCCTGTCGCCCCATATAAATAAGGCGATGATACCTAAAAGAACCAGACCTATTAGAATCCATTTAATTTGTGATGCCATGGCAGTTATTATTATTTACTCGTCAGGGTTATTGCCAACTTTTTCAGTATCCGGTATGTCTATTTCAGATTCATCCTGATCAGAAGCACAGGATAACATACCGGCAACCTTTAGCCTGTTTTCCAGGGTTTCCTTGTTTTTTACCTCTTCGGCAAAATCGCGCTGCTCGCTGATCCGGAAAATCTCTTTCATGCCAAAAATAAGAGCCCAGATGGTGGTGTTAAACGTAACCCATTGAGCCCCGTTAATACCGTATTCTATAATATTATTCCCGATTATTTTCGGATCATGGTGCAGGTTAATCATAAGTAGCCAGGTGGAGATGGTGGTGCCGGCGATAAGGCCCCAGACCTTCAGGCTTATGAGGGTGA
>CAYGFI010000381.1:0-1646 GCA_964349045.1 uncultured Chitinophaga sp. | reverse complement strand
ACTCCGTAACTCCGTAACTCCGTAACTCCGTAACTCCGTAACTCCGTAACTCCGTCACCCCGTCACCCCGTAACCCCTTCCTCATCTACAATACTTTTCTGCATAATTAAAAGCCTCTTTGTTTCCCAATCTTTTAGCCATTTCGAAACAGAAACAGGCATCCTCTTTTTTACCGGTATTCAAAGCTGCAATTCCTTTATTAACATAGGTTTGAGAATTTTTCGGGTCAAGATCAAGGGCCATTGAAAAATCTTTCCACGCGTAATGATATGTTTTTGTTTTCAGATAGGTAGCTCCGCGGGCAGCGAAGTAACGGGCATCATTCTGACTTATTTTTAATGATTGATTAAAGCAGTTTATTGCTTCAAAATAATTCCCGTTATCATAATGGATCTGTCCGAAATGATACCACACCGAGTCATTACCTGGGTAATAGGTGAGGTAAAGGTTCATATCTTTAGCTGCATCATCATAAAATCCTGTTTTATTAAGGGTCATGGCACGCCCGACATAGTATTTTATATCATCCGGACTAAGCTTTAAAGCTGCATTAAAGTCTTCCAGGGCAGGTTTATATTTGCCGGTGATATACAGGATATTTGCCCTTTGTGCCAGAAGTTCAGGGTTTCGCCGGTCCATTTCGAGGGATTGATTCAAATCTTCAAGGGCCAGTCTGAGGTTTCCAACCTCCATATAAACTTCTGCTCTTTTTGCATAGAGAGGAGCCTTCCGGTAACCTTTTTTTATTCCGTCGGATAATACATTAATTGCCTCAGGATATTTTTTTGATTTTATCAGGTACCCGGCTTCAGCCAGTGTTTGATCAAGCCCCGTGTACCAGTTACCGTTTTTCCAGAAATTGATGTACTCAGGATCATTCTCCAGAATTGATAAATCAGGATCAAGTAGCAAAGTACTTTCAGGAAGCCTGTAATTACTTTTTAGGTGGATATCCAATGCCTTTATGCAATTTTCAGGATCTCTGAGATTTGCATAACTCCTTGCAATCCAGATGGAAGCCCTGCCCTGTGATATTTTTTCAACCTGTTCGAATTCTTTAATCGCCATGGCGAACTGCGATTTATAAAACAATGCCAATCCTTTGCTGAACAATACATTTGCATCACCCGGCTTTACCAACATAGCCTTATCCAGGTAAATAAGAGCCGAATCATATTGACCCGATTCCAGTTTAGACTTCCCACGCAAATAATTACTCTCAGCAACGGATTGAGGATAAACCTGGCTCAGAAACGTCGACAAAACGGTTAACAAAATAATATTTTTAATGACAGGTCTCATTTCTCAGCATTTTTGGCATTCTTATCGGAATAGATGTGAATAAATCCCACAATATTTCTGATCTCGGTACCGGTTAATCTTTTCTCATAAACATCACAGATATAGTAGTACACTCCGGGAGATGCCACCTGGTCTGATTTTTCAATCTTACCATCCCAGTTGATATCCGGATCGTTGGTCTGGAATAATTGCTGCCCCCACCGGTTAAATATTTTCAGGTCAATCTTATCTACAAACTGGTAAGGAAATGGAATAAGAATATCGTTAATACCGTCACCATCGGGTGTGAATACATTCGGTATCTCATAACCGTAACATTCGTCGACACAAATATTTACTGAAGG
>CAYGFI010000380.1:0-1656 GCA_964349045.1 uncultured Chitinophaga sp. | reverse complement strand
GCTTGTTAAACAATGGGGTCATTTCCTGGTCTTTACTAAAATGTATAACGTTCATCATAGATAATCACGGAATTTAATACACGTTGTTTCTATAGGTGTTACACTTCCTTTGTCCTTGTAATTGTCAGACATTCAGTCCGCAACGCATCTTCCTTGTTTGTACTCCTTTAATTGAAAGCGTATATATATTGCATTTTACTGCATTAATATCTTTGGTAAAAAGTATCTGGAGAATTAGTTTAATTGCTGTAACGCTTGTTAATAAAGCTGTTAATAGTTTTTGTGTTTTTCATTGACGATTTTAACAATATTTTTAATATCTTTATCACGGCAATATTAATACGCTATTTATGGATTCAATTAAATTTTTTCTTTCGCCGTCATCAATTGCTCAGAAGCAATATGAGGCATTGAGGATGTATTACATTGAAGGTAAGAGCACTAAAGAGGTGGCAGAAATATTTGGATACCAGCATAGGGGATTTACTACAATAATAACAGACTTCAACAGAAAGTTAAGGAGTGGTGATATTGAGAATCTGTTTTTCAAATCCACTCAGAGAGGTAGGAAGACAACAGACAAAACCCATCAGGCAAAGGACACAATAATCAGTTTAAGAAAAAGCTATCATTCTGTTGAAGAGATTAAGTCAATCCTTGATAGCAAGGGCTATGATATTTCAGAACGAAACATCTACAATATTATAAAGCAAGAAGGTTTTTCACGTTTACCAAGGAGGACAAAGCTGGCAAAACAGGAGCTGAGGCTTCCGAAAATTAAGGCAGAAAAAAGTTATCAGTTGCCTTTTACTCCCGAAAAGTTTAAAAGCACTTCATCTGGGATATTATGCTTACTACCTTACATTAAGCAACTTGGAATATCAGATGCTATTTTCCAAAGTAATTATCCTGAGACAAAATCAATTAACAAACTCAATTCAATTTTATCATTTGTTGCATTAAAAGCATCCAATATCAGACGTTATAGTTCAGATGATCGATGGTGCATGGATAGGGGTCTTGGCTTATTTGCAGGCTTAAACGTCCTCCCAAAAGCAGCCTGGTATACATCGTATTCACATAGAGTAACTTCTGACATGAACTTGTCCTTTCTCAGATCGTTACATAAAATATGGGCAGAAAACGATTTGCTGGGTGATACTTCAAATCTTGATTTCACTACTATTCCTTACTGGGGTGAAGATGACCATTTAGAAAATAACTGGTCAGGAAAAAGAGGAAAAGCCATGGCGAGTATGTTAGCGGTTCTTGCTCATGATCCTGATACTGGTATTATAAATTACGGACATGCAAATGTTATGCATAAGAATGAAAGTGCAGAGGTCTTGGAATTCCTTGATTTTTACAAATCAGAAACATCCCCTCAAGACGACAAATTAAAGTATCTTGTTTTTGATAGCAAATTCACCAACTATGAAAACCTAAAAACACTTGATAGTAAGAATATCAAATTTATAACCATTCGCCGAAGAGGAAAAAATATTGTTGACAGGCTTGAACATCTGCCCGCAAAAATGAAAAAGACTATCCGGGTAGAAATGGCAGGGAACAAGAAGAGGAGCTTAAAAGTTCTGGATGAAGAAATATACCTGAAAGGGTACGAAGATACCATCCGTCAA
This sequence comes from uncultured Chitinophaga sp., assembly GCA_964349045.1. Lineage (GTDB taxonomy): Bacteria > Bacteroidota > Bacteroidia > Bacteroidales > JACJXF01. The sequence goes on along the minus strand of CAYGFI010000380.1, from coordinate 16 downwards.
ATAAGTATTACCGGAC
>CAYGFI010000379.1:0-1662 GCA_964349045.1 uncultured Chitinophaga sp. | reverse complement strand
TATCAAACTTCTAAACAACTCGAACAATAGCTCTTTTTTTATGTTCCATTCTGATTTCAATCAGTTTATTTGGTCAATCGGAGGATATTGAATTTGACCATTATACTTCAATTGATGGTTTATCAAATGATTATATTAATTCGGTATTTCGCGATTCGAGAGGCTTCGTATGGATAGGTACCGATAATGGTTTGAATCGCTTTGATGGATTTTATTTTAAGGCATATTATTCCGATAATAAGGACAGTTCCTCCATACCGGGTGGCAGGGTGAATTCCCTGATTGAAGATTCACTGGGTAATTTATGGGTAGGGACTGGAAATGGACTATGCGTTTATGATAGAAAAAAGGATAACTTTCTCCGGAAAAAATTAAATGCAAACGAATATATTTATAGTGATATTGCTATCAATTGCAGTTTTATCGATCGTGAAGGTTTTATGTGGATGTCTACCTACACAGGAATCTTCCGGTTGAAGCTAATTAATAATCCACAAATTATAAATTCTGTTATTGATGCCGAACTTTTTTTATTTGATGAGAAAGATGTAGCTGATGAATTTAAATATTATATCCCATCCTTCACCATGGATGAGAGCGGTATAATATGGTTGACAAGTTACAGCAACCAACTGTTTTATTTCGACAAAAAACAAAACAAATTTCTGTCTCAGCCAATTATACACCCCGAATCCAATAACTTTAAAAATAAACCAAAATATATTATTAAGGACCGTGACGGAGATTTTTTTATCAGCATTGCAGGGAGCGGATTATTAATGTGGGAGCGGAAAGAGGATATTTTTACATTATTCAAACCTGACGGTAGCAATAAGACCCCTAAAGGAAATATTCTATTCGCACTTGCAGAAGATGAAAATGGAATGATTTGGATTGGCGACAGATACTCCGAAGGTTTAAGTATTTTTGATAAAAAAACAGGAGAGTTCATCTTTTGCCAGAAAGACGACTCAAATCCCTACACCCTGTTGACAAACCAGATCAATTCTATTTATCAGGACAATATCGGGACAATGTGGATTGGTACCATATCTGGCATAAATAAATACAGTCCCGGAAAAGCAAAATTCAAACGCTATTTTAGCAACCCAAACCACACCGGTAAATTAAGCTATAACAATATTCTTTGTTTCGAAGAGAGTAAAAATGATAACATATGGATAGGAACCGATGGTGGAGGACTAAATAAACTCAATAGAAAAACAGGTAAATTTATTCATTATATCCACGACCCCTTTACCCAGGGTTCTTTAAGCAGCAACGCTATAATTTCCATTTGTGAGGATCATGAGGGGGCACTCTGGATGGGGACCTATGATGGTGGATTGGCGAGAATGAAAGATAATGAATTTCAAGCTTTTTTCCCCGATCCTGAAAATCCATATTCCATCTCAAACAGACATATATGGTATGTCTATGAAGATAGTAAAAAAAATCTGTGGGTCGCAACCTTGAATAGTGGCCTCGATTTATTTGACAGGAAGACGAATAGGTTTTATAATTACAAAAAGAAGGATAATGATTCTTCAAGTATTTGTAATAATGCAAATCATGGACTTTATGAAGACAGTAAACAGCATTTGTATATAACGAATAGTGTTTTATTCATCGTTCCTATACAAAATTAACAGAATGATTGGA
>CAYGFI010000378.1:0-1717 GCA_964349045.1 uncultured Chitinophaga sp. | reverse complement strand
ATCAAATTCTCCCGTTCATGATCAAATTCTCCCCGTTCATGATCAAATTCTCCCGATCATGATCAAATTCACCCGTTCATGATCAAATTGACCCCCCTTTTTCATTGGGGTTCAGGAGGCAGGTGTTTCAGCTAATTTCCTGACTTGTTTTTGCTTCTGGCTATACTGACTCACATAATTGGCATATTTATTTTCATCCCTCCAGAAGACAAACTGACCCACGCGCCTTATTTCATCTGTTGCTTCCTTAAGATGAGTATAGGCTTTATTGCGGGTTTCAAGAAACGGGCTTGATGCCTTAAGAGCTTTATTAACTTTTGCAAGAAGGGTAGCAAGCTCAAAGGATTTTGTTCTTGCCGTATCCAGCATGGTTAAATCCATTCCAACAGCTTCAAGTTCCGTAGTGTGGTCCTTGCCAATATCTGATAACTCAAGCAAATCCTGAAGCATATCAGCATTGGATCCTCCCATATCAATTCTTTGTACTTTAGCATATTCAACCTTATTCGTGTAAAAAACATGATAGAAATAATGTACAAGCTCATCGCGCAAATTAAATGCTGCAGGAGAGGCAATTTTCCATTCCTCCTGGCAATCCTCAAATGATTTGTATTGTTTTCTCCATTTTGACTGGCTGACCTTCAATGCATCAGTATGTAAAGGGAGGTCATCTACAAGTTTCCAGTCAAGTCCTGCGCGTACAAGAGCATCTTTATCATCAAGGCACCATTCGTAAAGATTCTTTGCTTCCTGGAGGATTGCAATTACCGGAATTGCAGGTTTCCCTGTTTCCATATCTGTTAATGAATTAACTTCATTTAATTTTTCGGATATTAATTCTTCATTCATTGTAGTAAGTTTTAAATTTTTGGTTTGTAAATTTTCTGAGTTAAAAGAACAGCATTTCAATTCCCGGACAGTTTTTAAAAGTTTCCTGATCACCCGGAAAAAACAGCAATGGCGTTTTAAAAATCCGGGCTTATAAAATTTTACAGGAAACATTTATTAAAAAAGTTATCCTTAATTGTTTTAGCTGTTCTGAATTCATTTCTACTCCAAAAAGGAGGCGCTCGTGATAATTGGGTTTTTGTCATAATTTTTCATTTTAGGTTTTAAAAATTTCCTTAAAAAAAGAAAGTGCCCTATATATAATATGCCATAACCAGGTCAAATACCTTTATTTTTTAGGTAATTTATTTTGATTCTAAATAAAATAAGGTGAATTGAAGAAGTGAATTGTTTAATTTTATTTCACAAAAGGCCTTACCGCTGAAAAAGGAGTTCATGCTTTATGTTCCCGTTCACTGGTATTCCGGGCTTTGTTACCTGGGAATGGGGAACGCGGATTCGGCGTTATATGAGCTGGACAAGATGGAGGGATTGGAAAATGGGATGGTGAAGGAGTACAGGGTAAAGAATTGAAAGCGGAACTAAAAAAACTCAGGCGAAGACAGGCGAAATGATACCAATGGACAGGTAAGGTGCAAATGCCGGAAATCTCCTGTCCGCAAATTGGCAGTAAAATAGGGATGAGTAAACATCGGCTATAAACAGGCTTAAAATTCTGTCCGGGTAAGATCTGATTGCCAGGCTTTTATATTAAAATCTTTAATTTTTAAAAAAAAATATTGAAAAAACAGGTAACAAATTGAGGGCTATTCATATTAACTATTAATTATCTGCTTTAACGGTGTTCTTGTCAGGTACTCAATTTGTG
>CAYGFI010000377.1:0-1748 GCA_964349045.1 uncultured Chitinophaga sp. | reverse complement strand
GCATTAAGTATATCAAAGAAATACCAGTCGGGGTAACGATTGGATCCTGCAAGGTGAACAGGTCCACTATTGGCAGAAGATGAACTTGTAACCATTATTTGCTGGCCCGGGGAAAAAAAGTAATTCAGGTTGTCTTTCATAATTCCTAACCTGAAAATATCAGGAACATCATTTATAAGTTTAAACCTAAGTACTTCATTCGCTTTGTTAGATGTGTGCTTTGCTTTTAAACCTCCGGTTATGAAGAATAAATCAGGATGTCCTGGAATTGTTATCCATGTATCCTGAATGGAATAATACTCAGTCCCGGTTATTTCGATGGAATCAATAAAGGCAGGAAGTTTCAGGTAACTTTCCTCTGAAAAACGAATATTTCTCCTATCAAGGGTTTTTCCCGCAAAAAAATGAAATCCTGCGGTACCATATATATTATCATTATCAGTATCCATTGGTTTTACCGTGTTTTGATCCTGCCAGTCTAAGAGATCAATATGATTACCTGCGTGTTTTATCAATCCATTGCCCAATGGTTTTGTAAGTCCATCCAGAGCCGGATCAGAATATTTTTCCCCGGGCCAGACAACAGGTCCTTCCTTTTCAAAATCCGGTAAATTCCTATTTAATGCATTGACATCCTTTCTAATATTGCATTTTGATTCCGGTGTTCCATACCAAAATGTGGCAACCGCATAAGAAACTGATGAATCGTGCAGCCAGGCTTCTACATCCACCCTGAGATATTCATTAAATGGAATTCCGTCCAGAAGTCTCATCCTTGCAACTGTTGTGTATCCACTCCAGTCACCTTTCCCTTGTGCATCACGCAAGGTGGTGGAAATGAAAGGTGAGTTGAAGTGATGCGGCATTCCCCAGGCAAATCCATAATAATCTTCCAATCCGGTGCCCAGCATGGTGGGGAACTCCCTTTCATCAACGTATATCTTCTCATCCCCCTCACCCCACCATCCTTTTGAAAAAGAGTGTACTGTCAAAACATCACCTGCATATACGCCTTTACCTTCTATCTCAATATAGTTCCAGTCTTTTGGGGAAGTAGTCCTTATTGGTGCCTCTTCATGCCAGTTTGCGTGGAAGTACAATGAATTTGGTTTCCATGCATAACTTTCCGTTTCTATTTTGATGTCAAAAAACAGCGGGGTATCTCCATAATTACTGATTTTTATGTTCCCTGACTTTTTATAAGGCATTAACCATTTGCTTCTGAATAAACCATCCCTGGTAACAGAGCTATTCCCGTTTTCAACCGGACGAACATAAACCCCCCCACTAAAAAACTCAGTTACAGGACACCAGATAGTTTCCATTGAATCGAAATCAGCCTGCAATACTATTGACCTTAATGCGTCCTTCGAAATTGCAGGATCCAGTTTTAAAAGGATGTTCTTTACAGCATTTGGTCCGTCAGGTAAGTTAAATACCAAATCCTTCCCGGGAGGAATTAGCTTATTTGTTTCATTTGGAAAGGTATGTTTAGCTTTTAATAACAATTTGTCTGCAGTTCTTTTAATTGCTTTTTCTGCATCCTTAAATTGTTCCATGGAAAATGTTTCCATATTCGTTTCCGGATCATATACCCGATAATTTATCACATAATAAAAAGGTTTATCATCGAGGGTAATTTTACAACTTTTTGCAAAGGGAACAGGTATATACAAATTCGCCCCCATTTGTTTGGGATGACCTACCGGTAATCCCAGTTGGTACACTGAATTTTCCTCGTCGGAGGA
>CAYGFI010000376.1:0-1760 GCA_964349045.1 uncultured Chitinophaga sp. | reverse complement strand
TTACTAGACCGTGTACCTCATACCCTTTTTCCAAAAGAAACTCTGCTAGATAGCTACCATCTTGACCTGTTATTCCTGTAATTAACGCTTTTTTCATTTTATATTGGATATTTAATGATTTGTAAAATATTATATTACAATCTAGGTCACCAGCATATCAAAATGTATTAAACCCCCGTTGACCACGAAGTATTATTCCTGAGATTAAACCATCCTCCACAGCTCTTTCCATATCTAGTATAATGGGAAAAATCAATTAACCGGGAGAGAGATCTTCTATTTAATACTTTACGGTTGGCTGTTTTGAAAGGAACAAATAATGAACTCGGAAGAAATTAGCCGTGGTTTATATTCTAAATCAAGGAAAACAGGGCTCTCAAAACCTGAAAAATTTAGAATACGAGCGGTCTTAGATCTTATAGGTGCAGGTAAAAAGGTTTTGGATCTGGGATCCTACAATGGAATCATTACAACGGAAATAAGTCAGCATGGTAACGAAGTTTGGGCCTTCGATGTGTCGGATTCTTTTGAAGACAAGTACCGCCAAGCGGGTATTCCTTTTATGCGGGGTAATGTGGAAAAACCTCTGCCTTACGAAAACGCTTTTTTTGATGTGGTGTTTGCTGGCGAAGTGATCGAGCACCTTGTGGACACCGACATTTTCTTAGATGAAATAAAAAGGATACTAAAGAAGGATGGACGTGTGATCATTACAACACCTAATGCGGCTTCGTTCCCTCGGAGAGTTCTTCTTTTACTTGGAATGAATCCGTTTTTCGAGGCTTCTCCTAAGTTTAGGGGTGATGAAGTTGCAGGTCATTTAAGGTATTTCACTTACGACCTATTTAGAGATTTTTTGTATTTTCATGGTCTTGAGATAGAGGAACGTACATCGGATGTTGTTAACTTTTCTTCGACTGTCTCTTCCCGTATTTTAGCTAAGATTTTTCCTGCTCTGGGAAGGTCCATAATTGTGAGAGCAAAAATTCGAAAATGAATATAATATTTAGGTAATATGTCTAGCTACGAAATAGATAAGCTTAATAGTTCATACTCCATAAAGGTCAATTTGGGATGTGGGCCCAGAGGCATTGACGGTTGGGTAAATTACGATTGGGGAATTCTTCCTCTTTTATCGAAGCTGCCTGTTCTACAAAAAATTGTGTTCGGAGCTAAACTTATCCCCTCCTTTTATTCTGTAAAGTGGCCCAAATTAGAACTTGTAAACATTAAACATAAATTGCCACTTGAAGACAACTCCGTTGATTACATTTATTGTTCACACGTGCTGGAGCATTTCGAACCGTGGGAAGCTTCGTCCATATTAAAAGAATGTAAACGTGTGATGAAAAATGGTAGCATTCTAAGAATTGTAACGCCGGATATTCGTAAAATGATTCATATCTATCTTAATTCTGGTAGCAATACTCGAGCTTCGAGAGTTTTGTGTAATATGTGGTGGGGATTCGACAAAGATAAACAGCCTATAAATTTTATGAGTAAGCTTTCGAGGAAGTTTACCAGGGAACATCTTTGGAACTATGATGAGGAGGAGATGACCGCTCTTATTAAATCCGCTGACTTTGATCACTTGACATGGGTTTCTGTCGGCAAGGGCGAAGTACCTGATATAGAGAGGTTGGACTCTTTGGAAGTGGAAAATACGAGCCTATCCGTGGAGGTAAAGAAAATATGACAAATATTTTATTAGTAACACCATTTTTTCTTCCCAATATTGGCGGCGCTGAAACATACGCTTT
>CAYGFI010000375.1:0-1772 GCA_964349045.1 uncultured Chitinophaga sp. | reverse complement strand
CTCCATACCCCCCCCAGATTCCCAATCCATCCCCCTGAACATTCGATTTAATAACTGAAAATGACGATGCAAACGGATTACTGGAATTAAAGGCTTCATCCTGAAAGGAATTCCAGAATTCATAGTGAGCTTTATCTATGGTACAAAATTTTATGCTAACCGTATCTCCCAGTTTAAAATACTCATGACCATAAGATGAAATGAATGATTCAGGTCCCCTGCTTATTGAAAACCCAAACTGCTCTCCACTGAAGAGATCATCATCCAATGCCATTACCATGGTAGAATAGTACCTGGGATCCTGGGATTTTCGTTTTGTAAGAACCCGGTAAAAATTTTTGGATTCCGGGGGATCTCTAAACTCAATGAAAATTGTCCCCAGGCTATCGCTATTTTCTTCTAACTTAAAATAAGCTGTATCAAGTATTACAATGGAAGGAATTGTTGTAAATGCGTTGGCCATTTTCCCTCCATACTCTGCAGTAATTGAATAGGTTTTCCCGGTTTTTCCGATTATTTCATTCCCTTCAAAAATATATGGAGGAAAATAATTCTCATTTTTTCTTAAAATAAGGATTTCACTCTTTTCACCATCGGAAAGGATCACCTTAGCCCTGGTTAAAACCAGGGATCTGATGGATGCAGAATCAATAGAAGAAAAATACGGTGAATTACGGGTAAGAAGAACCTTAGCAAACTGATCATTTTCAATCCAACCATCAACAACTATCAAATCAACCGGATCCGGTATATCAAGGTTCATCTCGTCATTACAGGAAATCATTACCAGTGCCAGAAAACTAAGTAAGGATAATATAATTAGCCATTCTTTCATAAAATTCTAAAATTTAAAATTCCAGCTTAGAGATGGAATGATTGGGATCAGACTAACCTCAAAAGCTTCAACTTTCAGTGAATATTTTTCAACATCTCCGACAATTTCATAATAAATATAATAGGGATTGGACCTGTTATACACGTTATAAATGGAGAAAACAAATTCTGAATTCCGGATTCTTCCATTTAATATTTTCCGGGTCAATGAAACATCCATCCGGTGGTTAGGAGGCATCCTGAAACTATTCACATCGCCGTATTGGTTTACAACATTACCCTGAATAATATACCTGCCGACCGGCATAGTAAATGCATTACCTGTAATATAGACGAATACAACAGATCCACTCCATTTATCATTAAATCTTCTACTCATAGTGTATGAAACATCGTGTCGCCTGTCATACTTTGCCGGATAAAAATACCCCTCGTTTACCTCAGCAAACTTTAGTTCAGTCCTGGAAAGAGTATAGCTCAACCATCCGGTAGTATTTCCCAGTTTCTTAGCCAGGAAAAACTCAGCTCCATAAGCTTGTCCGAAACCGGTTGCAATATTATCCTGCATATTCCCATCAATCGAAATATTGACTATTCCACGGAGAAACTCCAGTTGGTTTTTCATTTTCTTGAAATATAGCTCAGTTGAGAATTCAAATTCATTTTTAGAAAAATTTCTGAAATATCCCATGCTTACCTGGTCGCCGATTAAAGGCTTTATATCAGAAGTGCTTGGAATCCATATATCTGCAGGTAATGAAGCATTACCCGAAGTTGCCAGGTGCATATATTGTGCAATTCTCATATAGGAAACCTTGAAGGATGAATTATTGTTTATCTGATATTTAACGACAAGCCTTGGTTCAGGCTTAATATAAAAGGCCAATGATTTTCCTCTTGAATAATAAAGAGTGTCTGAAACCTGTCCTAATGAGTTC
>CAYGFI010000374.1:0-1791 GCA_964349045.1 uncultured Chitinophaga sp. | reverse complement strand
ACATTATATGGAATTAGATTTAAGAAATAGAATTTTATTATTAGATTTGCAAAACGATATTTAACCTATATGCATATAATTTCATTTCGAAAATTAAGAGAATTTTTTGAGGATGACCCTAATTCTAAAGTAGCAATGCAGGACTGGTATAAAAGGGCAAATAAGGCCGATTGGGAAAACTTTTCAGATATTAAAAAGACTTTTAATTCAGTTGATTCAGTGGGTAATTCAAGGTTTGTTTTTAATGTGAAAGGGAACCATTATCGTATTGTAGCCCAAATACTTTTTAATGTGAAAAGAGTTTATATACGTTGGGTTGGAAATCATAAAGATTATAACAAAATAAATAACATAAGTAAAATTTAATGAGCCATGAAAAAAATAAGTGAAGCGGAATATAAACAAGCATCAACAAGGATTGAAGAGCTTTTAAAAGTGGTAAACAATGACACACCGCATGATGATCCGAATGTAATAGAACTTATTGCACAATCTGACATCGTAGAAAATTACGAAACTGAAAATTACTCTATTGGTAACCCATCATTGAGGGATGTTATAGAACTTCGGATGTTTGAAAGGAAACTCAAACAAAAGGATTTGGCTGAATTACTTGAAACCAGTACATCCCGGATTAGCGAATACCTGAATGGAAAGAGGGATATTACAATCGAGATTGCCAGGTCACTGCATAAAAAATTAAATATTGACAGTGATATAATTTTACTGGGTTAATTCCCTTTGGTGCACAATCCGGAAGTACGAGAGTATAGTTTTTGGTTAAGTAAAGAGTGGTGTCAGCGACCACCAACCCCGGAAAAATTCATACCAATTCTTTGTTAAAATCCCCCAAAACCTGGCAAGAACCTGGCAACAAAAAAAGAAACACCTACACAGGAAGGTGTAAGTGTTTAATTATCAAGTTGACCTGCCAGCTCCACTGATAAACTTAATAACCTCTTGTAAATTAATGATTTACAAGAGGTTTTGTTTTTTACTTACTTTTACATTTATGAAAATTACAATGAATCTTTTATTTAGGAATGTGAATATTTATTTGTACTTTTTGGTGATTAAGTAATAAAAAAAGTCAAAACTATGGAAATCGATATTATTACAAAACAGGATCTGGAGGCTTTTAAAGCCGAATTACTTTTTGAAATTAGTGAAATCTTAAAACCAGAAAGAAAAAAGAGATGGCTGACATCTAAAGATGTTCTGAAATTGCTTAGCTGCTCCGCAAGTTCACTTCAAACCCTAAGAATTAAGGGAGAAGTTAAAGGGACAAAAATTGGGGGGAAGTGGTATTATGATTATTTTGAAATTGAGAAGCTTTTCGGATAAATTACAAAAAATCAGATGCTTATTAAATAAATAAATAGCGAGCGAATCATATCAAATGATCAAAACAGATGCCCTTATTTAGGTGTTTGAAAATCCTGAATAATACGGCTGTCCTATTATTCAGTAGGTATGATGATTTGAAAACACCAATGTTTACCAGTCGCAAACAATATAATCTTATGAAAAACTATCATTTAAAGGATAACTGACTGATTTATAATTTATATGGAGCAATTAAAGGCTCATTGCTACAATCCCTGTTTATTCAGAATCAGATCAATCCTTAATGTTTATCAAATTATGATGTGTAATTCAGCAATAATAGATTGGGTGTATTTTTCAGAAGATTGACTCTTTAAAAAGGATCTCCGTTAGAAATTTTGTATAAATCAATCAAAAACAGGATTTTATTCATTATAATTATTGGAATTTAGGAAGTTAAAATAC
>CAYGFI010000373.1:0-1813 GCA_964349045.1 uncultured Chitinophaga sp. | reverse complement strand
ATAACGATCAGACTTGTACCGGTTCAAACGTATACTGGAGTGTTGGTTCCTCAGCCACTATTGATGGAAACCAGTTTATTGGAACTGTTATTGCCTTTACTTCCATATCAATGACTTACGGCGCAAACGTTTCAGGCAGAATGCTGGCATTGGGTGGCGCAGTTACAATGGTCACAGACACAATCTCATTATGTAATGTTAATGGTGGTGGCAATGGTAATGGAGACGATACAATTGTACCCGTTCCTTGCAGGGATTTCGTTACAGGTGGAGGATGGATCAATGTAGACACCCAGGTAAAAGGTAAAAAACATAAATCAAATGACAAGGCAACTTTCGGAGTTTCCGGAGGGTTCAAGAACGGAGATTTCTGGGGTCAGCTTTCATTTCAGGATCACAGCAAAAATGGTGTGCGCGTTAAAAGCACCAGTGTTACAAATTACATTGTAATCGATGAAGTAACGCGTCAGATCGAAGGCGTTGCCAAAGTAAACGGTAAAGGTTCAGTTAATTATACAGTTATCGTGGTTGATAACGGTGAACCCGGACGGCTTGACAGTTTCAGCCTGTTACTTGAGACTGGTTACTTTGCTTCAGGAACTTTAACAGGTGGCAATATCCAGCTTCATATGATATGTGGAGAAGAAAAGGATCATCATAAAAAAGATAAATATGATGATAAAGATGAACGTGAAGGTCACAAAAATTGCGGTTATGATGATCGCGATTAAGAAAATTATAATCGCCGTTAAATTGAGAACTTGCTATTCCGGAATTTTGTGAAACAGTAAATAATCAATAAATATAAAAGAGCGTTGCACCTTATGCAACGCTCTTTTTGCCTGATACAATAATTAAAGTCATGTGTGAAATATGTAACTTAAACTAAAAGTTATGTAACACATACCACGGCTAAGATACCCACCTTTGTACAATTAGAAATTCACAAAAATTAATATTTACTGAAATGAAACTAAAAAATGTGTTCCCAATCTTAGCAGTGCTGTTGATTGTAATTACGACATCATGTAAAAAAGATGATAATGATCTGGCTAAGGATCCTATAAATCTTGGAAAATCAAGTGGTTATGTGATACTTGCCAAATCAGCAATAGATAACATTTCCACATCGGAAATTACCGGAAATTTAGGTCTGAGTCCGGCCGCGACTTCCTATATAACGGGATTTGCTTTAACAGATGCTACCGGTTTTGCGACCTCTCCCCAGGTAACCGGAAAAGTATATGCAGCCGATATGGCAGATCCTACTCCCATGAATCTTACCACGGCAGTTGAAAATATGATCACTGCTTATAATGAGGCTGCCGGTCGCCCAAATCCTGATTTTATAGAACTGGGTGCAGGAAATATCGGGGGTAGAACATTAGAACCCGGACTTTACAAATGGAGCAGTACGGTTTCTTTGCCATCTGATGTTACTCTTTCGGGTAAATCAGACGATGTTTGGGTTTTCCAGATCGCAGGTAATCTGACGGTTAGCTCAGCAGTGAATGTTACTTTAAGCGGAGGCGCCCAGGCAAAAAATATTTTCTGGCAGGTAGCCGGACAGGCGACCTTAGGAACTACATCGCACTTTGAAGGTGTTATAATGTCAATGACAGCTATTATTCTTCAAACAGGTGCAAGTTTGCATGGCAGAGCTTTGGCTCAGACACAGGTTGTTCTCGATGGGAATGTGGTTACAAATCCTTAACAGGAACATTTTTATATAAATTAAAAAGAGGCAACCCAATAAAGGTTGCCTTTTTTCATTTTACTTTTTCCGGGGGGAAGATAATAATTTATCTTTAGG
>CAYGFI010000372.1:0-1872 GCA_964349045.1 uncultured Chitinophaga sp. | reverse complement strand
GGTTAGTTGTAATATTATTATCAATTCTTTAGGCTTAAGTATTGTCATGAAAAAATAGCTATAATAAGTCCTACTATAATAACAAGAACAATTATATTAGGCAGACCAGCAATAGCAATAATACCTAATACTGAAAGTATCCATATACCCAGAAGTATTGAGGCAATTATCTGAAATGGACGGGGTAAAATACTTATAGCCCAACTAGTCACTATCAATATAAGTATTTCCCATAAGGTAACTAAATGACTATTAATTGAAAAAAGACCAAAATTTGGGATAGAAATTGCAGATAATGGAAAATATCCAAGAAGCCAAAGTATGACAAGAATAGTAGTGATTGTTATTAACATATATAATTTTTAAGTGAATTTATAAGTGAGGACAAGTTATTCTTTTTCGACCTCTTGAGGGGTAAGCGGTTTGATAAACTTGAGAAGTTCTACTAAACCAAGTGCTAGTAAAGCATATACCAACATTGCAATAAATGTAGACCATTCTATCACTGCACCCTCTGTAGATGTTTTAAGTATCCCTCTGAAAGGAACAGCAAATGGGGCAGATAAGGAATAAATTAGATTTGTAAATCCATTGGGGTATGCACCAAACATTCTAAGTGCGATCCTAAATGCCAATAAAACCTCCAAAACACCCAGGATATACCAAATAACCTGGCTAGAACGGAAGATTATTTTCTTCTTCTCAAATACTTTTTGTGGATGCTCTGTTTGAACAGGCGGAGGATTAACAGTTCTGGTAGTTTTAGTAACTTGAGTAGGAGCTGATTTTGAAACTGTTGTTATTTCTTCCTGAGTATTTTCTTCGGCCATGCATTCACTTTAACACAGCTGTATATAAGATTATCGTAAGAGAATGCAAACATGAGAAATTAATAAAAACTAACTTCATGTGGTTTTGGTTTTCTTTATCTTTATTTTAAGTGTTTATTAAGCATTGCTTGCACTGAGAGGCTTATTGGCTTATCTGTGCGGTGAATACAGCCTATCCAGCAACAAGGACGGCGCATTCCCTCTTTGACTTCACTAACCGTTCTTTTTATATGTTCCCTTCTCGTCTCATCTTTTTTAACTAGTGTTACCCAACATATCCACTCATTGCGCGCAAGTGGCGTAAGACCCTCCCACGCTGTGAGAGCTTTCGGATCAGAAATTAAAGCTTCATGTAAATCCGCTGGTACTTTGTGCACTACACCGCTTGAAATATCTTTTTTATTCATGAAGAAATTATAGCACCGGGTTCGATTTCTATTACAAGATTAAGGAGGTATGTTATAGAAACCATGCGCAAAATTCCTGCCTCCACCTAGTGGAATATGTCAGAACCTATTATGAGGTGTAGAGGATAAATTGCACTTCTATTCGCCAGCTTTTCGGATTGCTTCAAGATCAAGCTTTTTCATTGGCATGAATACAGCAGTTACTGCCTCAGCTTTTTGGGGATCTCTCATCATCTCATCCAAAATTCTTGGTGTTACCTGCCATGTAACTCCAAATTTATCTGTACACCATCCGCATTGTTCTGCTTCAGGAACAGCTGATAACTTTTCCCAGAAAAAATCAATTTCTTCTTGTGTCTCGCACTCAACAATATATGAAGTTCCGCCATTAAGTTTGAATTGATCCATAGGACCACCGTTTAAGAACATGAAGTTTATTCCATCAATCTCACATTCAGCTGTCATAACAGAACCTTCAGGTCTTCCTGAAACTTCTTCTGATGCTTTAGGGGATTTTGTGATATCTCCCATTTTTGCACTGTGATCACCAGGAGCTGAATTGAAAGTATCTATGTAATATTTTGCTGCCTCTTCTCCGTCATTGTTGGCAAACCAGATGCATGTAATTAGTTTAC
>CAYGFI010000371.1:272-1873 GCA_964349045.1 uncultured Chitinophaga sp. | reverse complement strand
CTCTCATTGTTTTCCAATCCTCCAGAAACCAAAAAAGATTTTACTGATATCATATTCAGTCTACTCAAAGTAGTTCAAATCGAGATTGCTGATGATATATCAACTGATATACGTAAAAATGTATCGCATCTTGGTTTTATAAATTTTAACGGAACTTTATACACATGGCGTGATTATAAAAAATATAAAAGTAGACGCAGAAAATCATTTCTTAAGAGCACCTCTAAAAACCCTTGTTAAAACCAATTATTTTTTGACTTGTGCCAAATATGCGGTCCTTTTAATCAGCCCATGATTTCCAGTGTGTAGTCTGGCTGCTGTCAAGCCGTTATGCCCTGCATATCTGCAGGTATCTTATCATATTATAAGTCAGATTTGTCAGTCCAATTATTGCATTAGCCCTGATAATCCCAATTGCTCTTATCATGTTACCTTTTAACGAATTCTTTATGCACCCAAATACATGTTCAACCCTGCAGCGGACCTTTGATTTCTTCCTGTTGCTTTCCATCTGCTGCCTGCTTAAAGTTTTATACCTATAGCCTTTTTCATGTATCCGGTTTTTTATCTTATTTTCCTGTAATATGTTTTTAATTGTTTTTCCTGAATAAGCACTGTCTGCATATATCTCATGATGAGAATCTTTTTCTGTAATAAGGTTTTCCATAACTTGACTATCATGCACTGAAGCCGATGTTATACAATATTTTTCTATCAGTTTTGATTTACGGTCAATTTTGATATGATTCTTGTAGCCATAATGTCTTTGCCCTGTCTTTGTAACCCAGCGGGCATCTACATCTTTTTGCCGTATTTTGTTCTCTTTCCAGCCATCTGGAACTTTTCCATCTTTTATTTCTTCATTTTCTTCTTTTGTGTTTCTCTGTTTGGGAGCTTCTACAAAGCTGGCATCTACTATTTTTCCACTGTGCGCTATTATTCCTTCATTAAGAAGATATGATCTGAATTGCTCAAAAAGAAGTTCTATCTTTCCGGATTTTGTAAGGGTTTCCCGAAAAAGCCATATTGTTTTTTCATCAGGTACCTGATCCTGAAGCTCTAATCCCAAAAACCTCATAAAAGAAAAACGATCCATTATTTGAAACTGAGTCTGTGCATCTGACAAGTTATAAAGTCTCTGAAGAATCAGTATTTTAAACATCATCACATAGTCATAGGCCGGCCTTCCTCCCGGGCCTTTTGCCTGCTTTTCAAACACACGGTTTAATGTGTGGCGAAAACTTTCCCACTTAATCAGTTTATTCAATGCTATTAATGGATCTCCCTGCTTTTCAAGTTCTTTAAGTCTTAATTCATCATCAAAAAATCCACGCTGCTTTTTCATTTTATCCTCCCGCAGGGAGAGTATAACATTTATTCAAGATTATGAAAATTCCATTGAGTTTTTAGAGGTGCCCTAAATAATTACCAACCATAATTTGTACTGTACAGGCAGAGTATTTACCTGACAGTTGGAGAATGCCACAGCTTTGCCTTTGCCCTGTGCCCCCCCCAAAAAGGGATGCGGAGGGCGCCGGAGGCGGACCCCACAGCGAACAGTTAGTGAGCGAGGAGGCCGGAGCCAGGAGACAGCCCGACCC
>CAYGFI010000371.1:0-262 GCA_964349045.1 uncultured Chitinophaga sp. | reverse complement strand
GTTTACGAAGTGAAGTTATATGAATTTAAAAAGCACTGCGGGGATTTTGCATGAAAGGAACCCTCGTGTCCGTACCCCCAAAAACTTAAATCCGGTTATTCCAGATTGAGCGGAATCGGCGATGGTGTTTTAGGTGGTATTACGAAATGCTGCTCCTCAATAACTTTCATGGTTTTCCATTTGCCGGAGAGGAAACGGAAGAGAAAATTCAGCCCGAGTATGCACACGTAGATTGTCGCAAGCGTCCAGACCTCGTAAATAC
>CAYGFI010000370.1:0-1943 GCA_964349045.1 uncultured Chitinophaga sp. | reverse complement strand
TCCCATTACCGCGCGGAGCGCGGACGCATTTTCGCGGGGAAATTCAATCGGGTGGTGTGTCATTAACAAAGTCCGAACTTATTACGAACAAAATCCTGATGCCGACTAATCGCACGCTCCGCGTGCGTGGTGGCTCGGAACTACCTCGTACGCTCTAAACAATGGACTCGGTTTTGCGGAAGCAAAATTCTCTGGGATATGGTTTCCGCAAAACCTCGGCTACTTTCGGATTTCGCAAGCGGAGGAGGAGGGGTCTGGGGAGGAATCCTCCGCTTGCTCCATCCGTTTTCTTTTGGCGAAATTCGGGGCGGACATCACCCATGTGAATTATATTACACGTTGTAATGTGATGCAACTTGGAATATAATCCATTTATGGCATCAGGAAAGAAACTTGGGGAAAACCTAAGAAAATTACGTCTGAAAAAGAACATGTCGCAAGTAGACCTTGCGAACGCTTTAAATGTGGATAGAGCGTATATTAGCAACATTGAAAATGGTCGAATGAACCCAACTCTTTCAACTTTGGAAAAAATTTCTAATGCGCTTGGGATTTCAAGTAGTGAGCTTTTGAAATAAATTTATGATTAATGAAAAAGGAAAATCAAATAGTAAACTCCACAAGGCTAACAAGGTTAAAAATGACGAATTTTATACTCAACTTGTTGATATTGAAAAAGAGTTAAAGCATTACAAAGAGCAATTTAAAAATAAAGTCGTTTATTGTAACTGCGATGATCCTTTTGAAAGTAATTTTTTCAAATATTTTGCCTCAAATTTTAATGCCTTAAAATTAAAAAGGCTCATCGCTACAAGTTACAAGCCATCACCAATTGCGAATACTCAATTAGGACTATTTGGAGATGATAAAACTTTAGAGCCTATAAAAGGGCGCCCTAAGACAAATGCCAATAAATTAATCATTAATGAAGTTAAAGATTTTGATGGCGACGGCGCTTTTGATTTAAGAGATATTGCTGAACAGCTCAAATTAAATAAAAACAATGAGTGGTCACCAATGGAGGGTGACGGAGATTTTAGAAGTCGGGAAAGTATTGAATTATTAAAACAGGCAGATATTGTGGTAACGAATCCACCTTTTTCTCTTTTTCGTGAGTATGTTACGCAATTGATGGATTACAACAAGAAATTTTTAATCATTGGAAACACAAATGCTCTAACTTATAAAGATATATTTAAGTTGGTGAAAGACAACAAAATTCGCACGGGTTATACAAATTTTAACGTTGGAATGTTTTTTGAAGTTCCCAAGGAATGGGAGAAATACCATCATATTGATGAAAACGGAAAGAAAATTGCTCGCGTTTCAACTTCATGTTGGTTTACAAATTTGGATGTAGAAAAACACAAACAAGATATTGTTTTATATAAAAAATATAATGAAACTGATTATCCAAATTATGAGAATTATAAAGCCATAGATATTTCCAAGGTTCAAGAAATACCAATGGACTATAAAAAAGAGATGGGGGTTCCAATTACTTTTGTTGATAAATATAATCCAGATCAGTTTGAAATTATTGCTTTAGGTATCGTTGGAAGTATTGATTTTACAAAAAATAGAAAAATGGAACTCTTAAAGGATGGCAAATCAACAGGAAAATATACAGTAAACGCCAAAGGCACTTTATACAGAAAATATAATCCTGAAAGAGACGAGTATCCTGCTTTTAAGGATGTTGAAACTAGCGATTTATATTCAAGTATATATGCAAGAATAATTATTAAAAACAAAAAACCACTAAAATAATATGAAAATAGAGCTACATAAAATAAAAATTTCAGAAGTTGTAAAAGACTACAAGGACAGTGCCGAGGAAGGCGTGTCGGCTTTTGGTGGTAAGTTAGATATTCGTCCTAAATATCAACGAGAATTCGTATATAGCGGAAAACAAAGAGATGAAGTAATTAGAACTGTTAAAA
>CAYGFI010000369.1:0-1947 GCA_964349045.1 uncultured Chitinophaga sp. | reverse complement strand
AGATTTCATCATTACAAATAATTATTAAGTGAAAATAACAGGGACAATTCATTATGATAGCTTCATATCATGAATCTGGAAAGATGAAGAAAATTTTTATTACTAAGTAGTTGAGTACCTTTTTAGAATATTAATATGCAAGTAAATAACTTGGTTTTAATAGTATATTTGAAAAAAAGCATTAGTTACTGACTCATTTTCTAATTAAATAGCATAAGCATGAGCATTGAAATTCGTGAGGTTTTCAGCCGGAGTGACCTGAAAAAGTTCATTTTCCTTCCGGCAAAAATTCATAAAAATCATAAAAATTGGGTTCCTCCTGTTTATATGGACGAAAGGGTTTTTTTTAATCCCAAAAAAAACAATTCATTTTCTCATTCCGATACCGTTTTATATCTGGCCTGGAATAATGGATATGCCGTGGGGAGAATCATGGGTATTATTAATCATCATTATAATCAGAAAACGGGCGAAAATGATGCAAGGTTTTGTTTCCTGGAATGTTACGAAGATTTTAGTGCAACTGAAGCGCTTTTAAAAAGTGTTGAAAACTGGGCAATAACAAAAGGAGCGACAAATCTTGTGGGTCCATTGGGTTTTTCGGATAAAGATCCCCAGGGATTATTGATTGAAGGATATGATAAGCCCGTTGTGATTGCTTCTGCATGTAATTTTCCTTTTCTGGTTGATTTTGTAGGAAAGATGGGCTTTTCAAAGAAAACTGATCTGGTAGTTTATCAGGTCAAAATTCCTGATGAGATTCCTGACTTTTATGTAAAAATTTATGACCGCGCAATAAATAACAATCCTCATCTGAAAATTGTTGAACCGAAAACAAAAGCAGAGCTAAAAAAGATGGTCAGACCAGTGTTTCATCTTGTTAATGAGACATTTAAAGATATATATGGCTTTTCGGAAATGACAATTCAGGAAATGGATGAATTTGCCGATCGCTATTTGCTTATTTTGGATCCACGCTTTATCAAGGTCATTAAAAACCCGGAAGGTCAGATTATTTCTTTTATTTTAGCGATGCCTGATATAAGTGAAGGAATTAAAAAGAGTAAAGGTTTTGTTTTTCCTTTTGGATTTATTCCGATACTACTTTCACAGAAGAGGACAAAACAGTTAAATCTGTTGCTGGGAGCCATAAGCGAAAAATACAGGAATAGCGGGTTAGACACAATACTTGGGGTTTTAATGCTGCGTGAAGCAACAAAAGCAGGATTTAAATGTATTGATTCACATCTGGAACTTGAAACCAATACAAAAGTACGTGCCGAGATGGAGAAGATGGGCGGACAGGTTTACAAGAGGTTCAGGATATTTACGAAGATGTTATAGAATTTAGAATTTAGAATTTAGAATTAATTATCTTAAGCCTATTCTCCCTTCTCCCTACTCCCTACTCCCTACTAAAATGATAAAAGGCCATCAGAAAATGATGACCTCTTATTATCATAGGGAAGTGATAAATAGACAAACTAATTAAACATTCACGTGAAAAGAAAATGATCCTTTTACCCGGGAGTGCTTATTTTATTAATTCCGCAACCGGATGACAAATTGTGATGGCCCGGCTGTCAAAATCAAATAACCGGAAAAGAATTCCGGTATTTTTTTTAGTAGTTAGATCTGTAATCGCCGTTTCCGCCACCGCTTTTGCGATCGTTTCCACCACCTCTGTTATAGCCGCCGCTTCCGCCGCCTTTGTTATAACCGCCTCCACCACCTCTGTTACCACCGCTAAAGCCGCCTCTTCTTTCGCCTTCTTTTCTTTCCTCAGCTTTGTTAACAACAATGGCACGACCGTCGATTTCGGCGCCATTTAATTCTTCAATGGCTTTTTTAGCCTTTTCTCCATCGCGCATTTCAATAAACCCAAATCCTTTGCTTCTTCCGGAGCATTTATCACTGATAATCTTTACCGTTGCAACTTCACCATAC
>CAYGFI010000368.1:0-1961 GCA_964349045.1 uncultured Chitinophaga sp. | reverse complement strand
CTAAACTCAAATGACACATAAAAATGCAGTAAACATATCTGCCAACTTTAAACATGTCTATGGCTGTTTCCAAGTCGTAATCTGATTGAAAAAACCACTCTTCATATAATTTATTATTTTCCACAAACAAATTTAGATATTAATCTCAACTAAATCAATAGTTTTTAGCTACTTTGGCAACGTTCTTGCAATTGAGTGAATTTGAAAATGATGGAAAAATAAGTGATTTTCTTGAATTGAATTCCGAACTGGGCAATTATGGTATAGATATACTTCCAGGGTTTTATCATACACTAATTCCTCTTACTGTATCTATAATATTTGAAGCAAAACAGGGACCATTCGCGCCTTTAAACGAACTTGACCTTGCTCCCTGGGCTCCTGTCGAAGGAGAACCTTCAGCTTTTGAGTATCAAAAAAAATTACTTGATGCTGCTTTTCCGTAAGCCTTATCATTGTTACCTGCAACGAACAAATTCAGGAGTTGGCTGAAGTTTTCTAAAAATCTTCCTTTAGCACTTCTCGTCTCATCCAGGTTTCAAAAATGGGGTCGGTAAAACAATAACCTTCTTTTCGTTTATGCACTATGCCTTTGTTCCTTAAGGCAGTAATGGTTCTTGACACATTGATACGCCGGATATCTAAGGTGGTATAAGGCTTGCGACTTTCTGTAAGGGCAATCAGCAAACTTCGTTGCTCATAACTATTCGATACATCTTCCCACAATTTTTCTAGATATGCCTTTTCGATGTCTAATATTGCATTGAGGAGTTGTATAAAAGCAATTTCGGGGCTGGTATCTAATCCCTTCCCTGTTAATAACCATTGCTGCAAGAAAAGTGATGAATAGTATGGATGCCCCTTCGTAAAATCTAAAATGCGTTTAATTAGTTTCGGGTTTGTATGCAAAGAAGCTTTTTCGAGTTTAAGTTTGTAAAGCTCTTCAAATGCTTCTATGTCAATATAACCTAGCATAATAATACGGGCAAACCTGTAAAAAGGCGATTTTGACGTGGTAAACAACTGATTCATGACAGATTCGTAACTTCCTGAATATATGTATGTTACATTTTTCTGCGTTTGCATTTTGGCTCTGAGTAATTTGCCAAGTTCTTTTCCCCCAAGTTTTTCAATATCGCCAAACTCGTCGAGTCCTACGATTAATTTTCTGTTATATTTTTTTGCAAATATTTCGGCAAATTCGATGCTTTCTTCTGTTAGCTCCCATTGGCTAATGTCGGCTTGCCCAAATTTCAATACAATTTCGAAATCTTCGATACTGCTTTTAAACTCTACATTCCTGATTAGTTCCCCAATATTTTTCTTTGCAGTACGGATGATCTTACCTAATTTCCTGTTTTCAAATATTTTTGATGTGAATGTTTCTGAAAACCTTTTTAAATCAGGAGTAGTAAAAATATCTACATAAGCTGTGTCAAAATTTTTTTCATTGAGCCGTTCAAGTACCTCCAATATCAATGATGTTTTTCCAAAACGTCGGGGGGCTAGTAATACAACACTTTGACCTGATATTAACAAATTAGTAATTTGCTCAATATCTTTTCCCCTTCCTACAAATTCCAAACCACTTACGGGCTTTCCTACTTGCAATTCACTATCGCTCATTTCTTTATTTTTTATGCAAATATAAGACATATATTGTACCATACAAATATTGTACCATACAAATATTGTATTAAAAAGAAATGTTTGATTACCACCTGCGTCGGACATGAGTTTGATATAAGATCCCAAATTTGTAGAGCGGTTCTTTTGGCCAAAGAAGAAATCAAACAAGGAAAAGGTGTTAAAATATCCACCAACGATTTATGGAAATAATATATTCCTTAAAGGCGCTTGAGGATATAAACTACTGGAAAAAAAGTGGCAATAAAGCGGTGCAGGAGAAGATTTCGGCATTGATAGAAGATATTCTTAAACATCCCTATACTGGCATAGGC
>CAYGFI010000367.1:0-1963 GCA_964349045.1 uncultured Chitinophaga sp. | reverse complement strand
ATCTTAATTTTATACCGAATCATTGCACTGTGCGGTATATTCTTTTATATTCGTTGAAAATTTAAACCATTTACCGAATAGCTTTTCCTTTCCATGAGTAAAAATTACAGATTAACATTAATAGGACTTGGGTTGGCTTTTATTATTTTCCTCCTCTGGTTTTTCAGCAGTATCCTGGCTTATATAATCATAGCATCTGTTTTAGCGTTAATAGGTAACCCGATTGTTACGTTTCTTGGTAAAATCCGGATATGGAAATTTCATATCCCAATGCCCATAAGGGCATTGATAGCCCTGATCTGTCTTTATGGAGTTTTTATAGGATTCTTCTGGATTTTTATACCCGTTGTTGCCGGTGAAGCAAAGGCGCTGTCAAATATTGATACGGATACGCTGATTGCACAGATCCAGGAACCAATCATGAAAGTGCAGGCTTTATACGATAAATACCAGGTCAGGGAAAGCAACAGCCCCGGTTTCGAGGAAATAGTTAAAGGTAAAATAGGGCATGTGCTGAATATTGCTGTTTTATCCGAAAGAATCAGTTCAGTGGCGGAAATTCTTGGTAATTTGTTTATTGCTTTGTTTTCCATAACATTTATAAGTTTTTTCCTCCTCCAGGACCAGGGGATGCTGACTGAAGCCATTGTTATCCTGGCTCCTAAAAAGCACGGGAAAGCAATAAGACATGCGCTTTCTTCAGTTAAACATTTACTGATACGCTATTTTATTGGAATTGGCGGACAACTTACAGGTATTCTGATACTGGTGACCCTGGGTATGAGCATTATTGGCCTGGATTTTAAGCAATCCCTGCTGATAGGACTTATCGCGGCAGTGGTGAATATTATTCCCTATCTCGGTCCCCTCATTGGTTCCGGACTCGGTATTTTAATGGGATTGGCATTTCATATTGATATGGGAATTGTAAACCTTCTGCCTTTAGTTGGCTATATGACAGTTGTTTATTTAGTTGTACACCTGATAGATAATTTTATTTTTCAACCTTTTATTTTTGGCAACAGGGTTTATGCACATCCCCTTGAAATATTCCTGGTTATTATGATGGCCGGAAGCCTTGGCGGAGTTATCGGTATGATTGTGGCCATCCCGGCTTATACCATAATAAGGGTTTTTGCCAAGGAGTTTTTTAATAATTTCCGAATTGTTAAAAAGTTGACAGAGAAGATTTAAATGGGTGTGACTGGATTAAATATCTTTATGAATGCATTAAACCGGATGAAGCAACTTTTATTCTTTATTTGTCTTTTTATTTCTGTGGGAACGGTGGCCCAGCAGCCTTTTATTCAGGCAGATGTGTTAACCGGTTGTAACCCATTTACAGTAAACTTTAGCATTCAGCCTGAGTCGGCCAGGGATACTATTACTTCATTTGAATGGAATTTTGGAAACTGGACCTTAATAAGTACAGACTCAACGCCCTCTGTTTTATATAATATAACCGGAACATTCGATGTTATTTGCACGCTTAATGGGAATTACCAGGTAACCGGAAATGATTTAATCACTGTAATGGATTGTTCCGATACACTTGACCCTCCCAATGTTTTTTCTCCCAATGATGATAATATCAATGACTTCTTTGAAGTTAAAACAAATGGAATCAGTACATATACATTCTCAGTTTATACCCGTTCCGGGACTCTGATTTACAAAACCGAATCGCTGGTAATAATTTGGGATGGGCGCTCATTATCAGGTCACAAGATGAAAAATGGTATTTATTTTTATACTATCCGACAACTGGAAAGTGAGCCTCTAAATGAAGCTAAAGGAATAGTTTATTTATTTGAATGATATACAGGAAATTGTGTAAATTTCCTAAATAATTTTAAATAAGTTCCAAATAAGAATCTTGTCTGGCATAGTTTTTTTTATATTTAATATATTTGGCTTCCATTTTATTAATTAAGTTAAATAAATATAGGGACAAAAATATTAC
>CAYGFI010000366.1:0-1994 GCA_964349045.1 uncultured Chitinophaga sp. | reverse complement strand
TATTTGTCCTATTGAGAACCGAGTTATTAAATGTTCCAAATATCTCGAGATTAGTTCCTAAATCAGGATCGAAGATTAGAGTTCCATCAATCCATTCTTCAGATTGTGGAAGTTTCCATTTACCTTTAAGTTCAAATTTTGTTATCATCGTAAATTAACTTGTAGTTTATTCTTCGGTTCTTTTGATAAAGTTAGTTAAACCATCAATAAATATGATTCTTTTATTCTCAGATTATTTATTCACATGATGGAAATTTAATATGGCTCATCTATAACTCTATTATAATGAATAGCCATTTACAATCCAGAACCAATTTTCCACTTTCACATTACCGATTTTTTCTTACTTTTAATCCTTCAAAGCGAAAAAGAAAATAATACTTTTCAATAAATGTTCGAACAAACCTTCAAAAACATAGACGATATTCTCTACAAAGATGCCGGTTGTAGCAGTGAACTCGATTATGTGGAGCAAACCTCCTGGATTCTTTTCCTCAAATACCTTGACGATTTAGAGAAAGACAAGAAAACCGCAGCTGAGCTTTCTGGTAAAACATATACACCCATTATCAGCCCTGAATACCGATGGGAGAAATGGGCATCACCAAAAAACAAGGAAGGCAAACTCGATTACCAAATTGCACTCACTGGCGATGATCTGGCTGACTTTGTAAACGGTAAACTTTTCCCATACCTCAAAAAGTTCAAAGCTGATGCCATAAGCCCGGATACCATTGAATACAAAATCGGTGAAATATTCAGCGAGCTGAAAAACAGGATTCAGAGCGGATACAATCTCCGAGAGGTACTAAACAAGATTGATGAACTCCGCTTTCGCACCCACACAGAAAAGCATGAAATGAGCCACCTGTATGAAGGTAAAATACAGAATATGGGTAATGCAGGTCGTAATGGAGGTGAATACTATACTCCCCGGCCCTTAATCAAAACCATTGTAAAAGTTGTAGCCCCTGAAATAGGGAATAAGATTTATGACGGGGCGGTAGGTTCGGCAGGATTTCTCTGTGAAGCCTTTGAATACCTGAAGGCAAGTAAATCCCTTACCACGAAAGATACAGAAACCCTTCAAAAAAACACTTTCTACGGTAAAGAGAAGAAAGCCCTTGCTTATATCATTGGTACGATGAATATGATACTGCATGGCGTTGAGGCACCCAATATTGTGCATACCAATACCCTTGCTGAAAACATAACCGACATTCAGGAAAAAGACCGCTACGACATTGTTCTGGCTAATCCACCCTTTGGCGGAAAAGAACGTGCCGAGGTACAGCAAAACTTTCCCATCAAGACCGGTGAGACTGCCTTCCTGTTCTTACAGCATTTTATTAAAATAATGAAAGCCGGGGGGAAAGCCGGAATTGTAATTAAAAACACTTTTTTAAGCAATACTGATAATGCTTCTGTGAGTTTGCGTAAACTGTTATTGGACAGTTGCAACCTTCATACGGTATTGGATTTGCCGGGAGGAGTATTTACAGGTGCAGGTGTGAAAACCGTTGTGTTGTTTTTTGAAAAAGGTTCTTCCACAAAAAAGGTTTGGTATTACCAGCTTAACCTGGACAGAAATCTCGGCAAGACAAATTCTCTGAGTGAAAAAGATTTGGCCGAATTTGTGGAACTCCAAAAAACAAAAGCCGAATCTGAAAACTCCTGGTCACTATCAGTGGCTGAGCTTCCCGAAGCCACCTATGACCTGAGTTCCAAAAACCCAAATAAAAAGCAAGAAACTGCCTTACGTAATCCTCAAGAAATCTTGGAGGAAATGAAGGCTCTGGATGAAGAAAGTACTGAGATTTTAAATTCAATCTTAGAATTGTTATGAAAAAAGGTTGGGAACTAAAAAAATTAGTTGAATTAACTTCTCATTTAGGTGATGGGCTTCACGGTACACCAAAATATACGTTAAATGGCGAATATTATTTTATAAATGGAAACAACCTTAATAATGGAATAATTGAATATAAGGAAAA
>CAYGFI010000365.1:0-2009 GCA_964349045.1 uncultured Chitinophaga sp. | reverse complement strand
CTAAACTCAAATGACACATAAAAATGCAGTAAACATATCTGCCAACTTTAAACATATCTGCTGCTGTTTCCAAATCGTAATCTGATTGAAAAAACCACTCTTCATATAATTTATCATTTTCCACAAACAAATTTAGATATTAATCTAAACTAAATCAAAAGTTATTAGTACTGGAACAAATTTCAAGAATCAGGACAAATTTCAGTAAATATTACCCATCCACTTCCATGCAGGAATTAACGGAATTCCATCAAGCTGATCTTCCTGATCGAGTGTTAGTATAATACCATCATTGCATTTGGTGGCCATCATAGCTTCCTTTACACCTGATATCTCCCTTCTTATATTGTCTTCTGTTATTTCCTGGCATACCTGCACTACCTGAGTTATTTCTTCATTAAATTTTATTAAAAAGTCGCATTCTGCTTTTTCATTTCTAAAATAGCATATATCACTATTTTTCCGGCGTAACTGAATAAATACAGCATTCTCGAGCATGCGGCCGGTATCTTTACTAAATAAAAGACTATTGGCCTTAGCCATTGCAGTATCTATTGCATAAGCCTTTTTCGGGTTAGCCTGCTGCTGGTGTATTGAATACGAGAAACGGGGTATAAGTTCAATCAAATAGCTTTCCTGCAAAAAATCGCAATAGTCAATGACAGTACGTACCGATTTAATTTCCAGAGTTTTAGATATGTTGCTATAACTAAACTCTTTGCCAATATTACTCATGATATAAACCGCGAGTCGCACCAGGTAGTGTTCATTTTTTATGCCTCTTCTTATTGCAATATCGCGCATAATTATGTCGCGGAGTAATGTCTGAAGGTATTCGGTGTTTTTCTCAAAAAAATATTCCGGAAAACCTCCCATTTCAATGAAATTATGGAAAGATTTTAAACCAATGGACTGGTGAGTGTATTTCAAAAATTCATTGTAATCGAATGGAAACAGCTCAACCTGTTGATACCTGCCCGTTAGGTGGGTTCCCAACTCGCGGCTAAGCATGCTCGCATTCGAGCCGGTTATTTGCACCTGAATGCCTCGTTCGTTGGCCGAACGGACATATTTCTCCCATCCTTTTATATTTTGTACTTCGTCTAAAAGAATTATCTGTTTGTTTTTTCGCAGGGCTATTCCCTCAACTTTATTGAAATCACTCAACTCAAAACCTTCTAACCTGGTATCCTCAAAATTAATGGAAAGAGTCTGTTCATTGTTATTTATTTGATTCAGAAATGTACTTTTACCACACCGTCTTACTCCGGTAATTACGAGAACCCGCTTAGTATTTAAGCTTATAGCTTTCTCCCTTAATATGATTTCAGGTTTCCTGACCTTTTCCTGTGAGCTGATTACCTGTTCTATTATTGCTTCTGTTATCATAAACTTTTTTACAAATATAGATTTTATGTATTTACAATACAAGCTTTTTTGTATTACAAATACATAATAATTTAGAATAGATATTGCGGTGCTCTGCACCTAATGTTGCATTTTTCAATTGCATTTCTACAAATATTTTGCGGCTCTGCCGCCTGGTAACAGGCCTAAAGGTACAGACCTCCATCTTAATTGCATTGGCTTGATTGTAGTGCAGACCACAAGGTGCGGAGCACCATAATATTTGTAGATAATTGTTTGTCGTAGGTTATAAAGGTGCAGAGCACCGGAATATTTAAATTAAACAATTGAAATTAACTATATTGACAAACAATTTTTTTTGGTAATAAAAAACGTTATCAATATAGGTTTAAGATCGGCACTTAATGAACCTATAAAAGACACTTTTCTACCTATATCAGGTCCCCCGATTTTATCGGGGCAAGCTCTGACGGGACTTTTACATTTAAATGCACACAAAGAAAAATCACAAAGTTTACAAAGCTTTGTTTTTCATGATAATAACGTTTTCTTTGCACTTTGTGACTTTGTGAATTCTTTGTGTCCATTGTGGTTAAAATATTTAAATTCAACTGATTAGAATTTTTTGTCATTAGGTGAAT
>CAYGFI010000364.1:0-2014 GCA_964349045.1 uncultured Chitinophaga sp. | reverse complement strand
AGCACTATCTCTGCTGGAACGTCAATCACTCTTACAGCAGCAGCAACTTCAGGAGGTCCTGATACTTACGGATATAGATGGAATAGCAACTATGGGACAGGTGAAGCTTATAGCTGGAATGATATTTCCGCCACAGGTACGGAAATAACAGGTAGAAGTGATGATGGTATGAGCGGAGTCCAAAGCATTGGCTTCACTTTTAGTTTTTATGGCAACGCCAAAACCCAGTTTTATGTTTGTAATAATGGATTTATTTCTTTTTCAGGCGATGCTTGTGCATACATAAATGCGACTATTCCCACAGCAGGGGCACCCAATGATTTTATTGCGCCATTTTGGGATGATCAATTTACAGCCGGACATATTTATTATGAAACCACCGGCTCCGCACCAAACCGCCAATTAATAATCTCTTTTGATGGAATAAATCCATTTAGCAATCAAGCAAATGCTATTTCCTATCAAATTATTCTTAATGAAACAACAGGTGTAATCAAATTACAATACAAGGATATAGATTTTGGAGTTGCAACATATGGAGGTGGATTAGGCGCAACAGTTGGTATTGAAAACTCCACCGGTTCCGATGGTCTATTGTATTCATTTGATCAAGCTAGTTTAGTGGATAATTATGCTATTACTTTTAGTAGTTCATTGCCATATGCCCAATCTGCTTATAGACTTTTCGCCAATAACAACAGCTCTGGAATTTGGAGTGCTTTTGCCACCCAAGACACACCATATACTCTAACGTCAGACGGCGAAGAGTTCAGAATAAGAATGTTGATACACAACGCCGGCTCTTCTTTATCCATAAGTGGAGGAAGTTTTAAGTTGCAATTTGCGGATAAGGGAGTGGGGACTTGTTCATCTCCTACTGGATCCTGGACGGATATAACAACTTCTACTTCGTTGGCTTATAAAGATAATCCTACACCTCTAGATGGTGATGCTTTAAGTAGTAACGTTCTTGATCCTACTCATTCCTCTGACACCATAAATAATCAAACATATGAGGAAGCTAATAATTTCACTAATTCTCAATCGGCAATTGCCAGCGGGGAAGATGGAAAATGGGATTTTTCACTCTATGATAAAAGCGTCAGCGGAGTAAGTACCTTTTGTATAAGAGCCGTGACCAGTACGGATGGAACATTCTCAACCTATACTTCTTATCCACAGATAACCACAGCAGCAGGTGCCAGTTCATTAACATTTAGCCTTACAAATACAAACATAGATTTAGGGATGATAACTTCCACCGCTTCTACCGCTGCCACGGCTACAACAATATCCGTCACAGCTAATACCGCAAACGGATTTGAGGTTTATCTTGTTGGAGAAGGAAATGGCGCGACAGCAGGCTTATATAGTAGCGCTGCTGGATCTCTTATTTCTGCCTCAGCATCGTCCTCTATAGTTTCAAGCGGTTCAGCCGGTTTCGGTATCTATGCTGAAAATCCATCTGTTGGTATTACGATTGATGAGGGCTTTGATAATGATGCTGTAGCGGATTTAGCCATTTCCAGATCGCCGCAAAAAGTTTTTTCCACAACATCTTCAACAGGAGGAGCCCAAACAGCCGAGCTTAAATACAAAGCGGTAATAGACTCCGGTATACCTGCCGGAAGCTTTGTTGAAACAATTGACGTAATTGTATTTGGTTCATTTTGAGGCTACGGCATTTTCAACTGGTGCCAAAATATTTTGTACTGCTTCTAGAGTTTTAGCGTTATTTTCTGAATTTTCTGTTCTTTCCAAACTTGCTTTAGCCTCTCCAATTTTCTGCATAGCATCTTGAAGTTGTTTATTTGCATCTATATTTTTTGATGCTAGAAAATCTTGAAATGCTTTGTCTGTAGAACTTTCACTCACTTTCTTTTGTAATTCCGCAACTCTCTGCTCAGCCTTTTGCAGATTATCTTTCAATTCAGTCTTTTTATCTGTCAGAGTTTCAGATTTTGCCTCCACTTTTTTGTCAGCAAATTCAGCACCATTATTCTGCTCTGGCCTC
>CAYGFI010000363.1:0-2033 GCA_964349045.1 uncultured Chitinophaga sp. | reverse complement strand
GCGCAGTCCCGCTTCGCGGGTCGCAAGGACGCGGATAAATTCGCGGTTTTTACTGCGTTTAAACTGCAGCTTCGCGCTCCGCAAAGCGAAACCGCGCTTAAATATGTAAAAATAATTGCAATTTAACCGATTTTGGCGTTATATTGTGATTATGATTCCCAATATTACGCTAATATATGAAATCACGTTTCCAAAATAACGTTTTAAACGAAAAAAGAAATTCCCCATCTGGAAGGATTATTGTATTAACCGGTGCACGGCAAACCGGGAAAACAACCTTAGCTAAGTTGTGCTTCCCTGACTATGAATATATATCTATTAAGGATCCGATACAACGGGGCAATTATACAGGACTTACAGCGGCACAATGGCAGCAATTTTTCCCAAAAGCGATATTGGACGAGGTACAAAAGGCTCCTGCTTTGATAGAAAGTATCAAATCGGTTTACGACCAGTTTAGAGAACCTCGTTACATATTATTAGGCTCGGGTCAGTTACTTCTATTGCAAAAGATTAAGGAGACACTGGCAGGTCGCTGCATGATTGAGGAAATATATCCACTTACTCTGCCAGAGTTATTAACAAGTTATTCGGATGAAAAGATCGAGCCATCCATTTTCCAAAAATATTTAAGAACAGGGGCACTTGCAGAAACCTTGCCTGGGTTTCAGCTTGATTCAAATTTTCCACAACGCCAGAAAGTGTTCAGCTATTATTTACAATTTGGAGGATATCCTGCATTAACTGACGAAAACATGTCTGACGCCGACCGGCAGGAATGGCTTTCAAACTATGTGCGTACTTATTTGGAAAGAGATATTCGGGATTTAGCAGATTTTAAACAACTGGACCCATTTGTTAAAACGCAACGTGCAACCTCTCATCTTACAGCACACCTGATCAATTATTCATCCTTAGCTAAAGATGCTGATGTGTCGCCTAAAACAGCCCAAAAATTTCTCTACTACCTTGAAATAAGCTATCAAACCATCATGCTGAAACCATGGTACAACAATTCACTTAAACGCCTCGTTAAAAGTCCTAAATTACACTATCTGGATCCGGGGGTTCAGCGCACTATCATTCAGAAGCAAGGTGAAATCAGTGGGAATGAGTTCGAAAGCGCTATCATTGCTGAATTATACAAACAAACAAAATGTTTACGGTTAAACCATCAGTTCTACCATTTGCGTACACTTGATGGACGTGAAGTGGATTTATTAATAGAAACTGAGAAAGGGTATATCGCTTTCGAAATTAAAATGACCAACCGGGTGAACAATGCCGATTGCCGCCATTTGCGGGAATTGGATAAGATTTTAGACAAACCAGTTTTACAATCGTTTATTTTAAGCAACGATTTGTCGGTTAAAAAATTAGATGGAGAAGTGATGGCATTTCCAGCAGGTATGTTTCTGAGTTGAAATTAATAAACTACTAAAGTCAACCCGAACTGATGAATTGTCCATGGATGAGATTACCAAAGAAGTTGAGTCTGTAAAGAAACAAAGGATTGAAGAAGGCAAACAATAATTCCACCTGAGCACATTTTGCAAATATGGAATTAAATTCCATATTTGCAAAATAAGTTATATGATAAAAATATTGAGCCTTCGCTGTTTTATCCTTCCTATATCCAAACATACATATTGCCGATTTGGCAAAAAACTATTATAACCGTGCCGAAAAAATGCCTTTATTCTTTTGGCGCGACAGCACAGGTAATGAAATAGATTGTTTGGTTGAAGAAGGAAATACCATCAAAATTATTGAAATAAAATCCTCAGCAACTATTTCGCCCGATTTTTTCAAAGGACTCAATTATTACAAAAAATTCAACGCTTTGACAAATCCTTATTTGTTTTATGGTGGCGTCCATAATAGCATAAGAAAAGAAGCGCAGGTACTGAATTGGAAAAGCACAGAAGAATTATTGAGCTAAAAAAACACTATTTACCGTGCATATTCAGAATATATATGTATCCATCCTACCAAGTAGGTCATAGATTTTCAAGAGGGTAATCAGATATTTG
>CAYGFI010000362.1:0-2050 GCA_964349045.1 uncultured Chitinophaga sp. | reverse complement strand
ATAACAGATAGTGAGAAAACAGGAACTTTATAAATTAATTTCTACTTTATAAAAGAGAAGGAGGTTAATAAAACTAAATCGGTAATTACCATCAAACCCAAGAACAAAAAAAATAGTTAATCAGACACTCTTTTGATGAACACAAAAAATTGAGAAAACTGATAAAAATTTAAAATTATTCAAATTTAATTCTAAAAAACCCAGTTATGAAAAAGTTAATTCTTGTTATCATCCTGACAGGGTTGCTATATCCTGGTTTGTTCTCCCAAACAAAAAAATCCGCTGATCCAATGCCAAATTTCGGCCTTGGGAGTCTTCCTTTTATGATGGATATTGAAACCCGTTTGGTTTCACCGGAAAATCCAACCGGAGAGAAAGGCAAGGGAGGCATGGCCATTCCAGATCCTGACGATCCGAATCTTCCTTTTTCAAAATCTGCCCAGCACCTCGGACAAGGCTGGAAAGTAAGGCCCTTTATCAAGGTACAGCCCGGTGCAACAGTTACCATAATGGATGTATCCGGCCCGGGGATGATCCAGCATATCTGGATGGCTACCCATACCACCTGGTCCGGCAACGGACGGGCATGTATCCTCCGGTTTTACTGGGACGATGAGAAAGAACCTTCGATAGAAGTTCCCCTGACGGACTTTTTTGCTGTTGGCCATGATATATTCGCCCCGGTTAATTCCCTTGCTGTTATCGTAAATCCAATGTCTTCGCTTAATTGTTACTGGCCAATGCCATTCCGTAAACATGCAAG
Source organism: uncultured Chitinophaga sp. (assembly GCA_964349045.1). GTDB lineage: Bacteria > Bacteroidota > Bacteroidia > Bacteroidales > JACJXF01. The sequence goes on along the minus strand of CAYGFI010000362.1, from coordinate 1,287 downwards.
AATCACATTCACGAATGACGGCAATAAGGAGTTAGGATTGTTGACCTACCAGATAACTTATGCCAAAGTTGAAATTCCTGAAAATACAGGCTATTTCCATGCACAATGGAGAAAATCCACCGTTGATCCTTCAAATCCTGATTATACCATTCTGGATAATGTAAGCGGGACGGGGAAATATGTCGGAACGTTTCTCTCCTGGACCCAGCTGCATTCGGGTTGGTTCGGGGAAGGCGAAGTTAAATTCTTTTTGGACGAAGATGATAAATTCCCCACTATTTGTGGAACAGGTACAGAAGATTATTTCGGAGGCAGTTATGGATTCCCGGAAGTATACACCACGGCCTACGTTGGAAACACATTAAACAATGAGGACAATAAGGATGGAGGACCCAGAAAATGGAGTTTATACAGATGGCATATCATGGACCCGATATACTTTAAGAAAGATCTGCGACTGACAATCCAGGCATTGGGCTGGTACAATGGAAAACCTGGAGGATACAGACCTTTGGCAGATGATATTGCTTCAGTTGCGTATTGGTACCAGGTTGAGCCGCATGGTAAGTTTCCAGGTCTTCCTGAGGTTAAGGACAGATGGCCAAGGTAACATAACTTTAAGCATTAACTTATTATGCTTTTTATGGTCTTAAAAGAAGGGTGTAATCAGGGTAAAGAAAAGAACCTTTACACGGATCTTTACCTGAGATTTGTTGAAGAGGTAATGCATTAATCATTTAAAATAAAATACTATGAAAGATCTAATGTTTGAAATATTGTTGTTCTCATTTGGTCTTACAGCCTTAAACTTGTCGGGATGCAAGAATAGCTACAGGGAAGAAAGTGATAAATCAAAAACTGTTACCTTCATCTCGTTATTGGATGAGATGACTGACCGCAACTCATTAACAAGATTTCCGGAATTCAGACTTGAACAGGTTAGCAGCTGGGACAGGACTCAGACTGGCCCTGCTGATAGTTCCACATGGTTCAATAACAAAGATTATGGCCACTATATTCGTCCGGAAGTGAATGAAGGAAGAACCGAGTATGTGATCATGGAGGAGTTCAACCCTGGGTGTATCGTGCGATGGTGGATCCCATTGGAAGAAACTTATAAAAACCGGACCGTAAGGATTTATCTCGATGGAAATAAAATCCCTCTTATTGAAGAAAATTATCACGATCTTATTTCAGGCAAAGCCTTTGTTAACCCCCCATTTGCCTTTGTATCCTCCGACGAGGAAAATTCAGTGTACCAACTGGGATTACCGGTAGGTCATCCCA
>CAYGFI010000361.1:0-2059 GCA_964349045.1 uncultured Chitinophaga sp. | reverse complement strand
GTTGGGGTGGGGCAGGAGAACATATTTATTTCTAGTCATATTATTTCTATTCAAAACATTCGATTCAATCGCACAAGGTGGTAATAATATAAATTCTGAACCCTCACAAAAATACAAATTCTGATCTGAAACCTTCATTTGGGATTGAATGATAAATAACAGACTTCACCCGGATTTAAACTAACCGGGCCGTAAAGGTTGATTACATGATCGTTACGGTCTGTTTAGAAACATTCTATTTTACAGGATGGTTTTCCCGGAAAGCCTTCAGACGGTTTTCAAGGTCCGGAAACTGCTCCCCCGAAACCTGCGAAACGCAGGCCCTGAGTCCTTCTGACCTTTCACTGCCCGTTATATCGAGGGAGATAGCGCTTATGCCATAATACAGCAATTCTTCAACCAGGTCAACACCGGTGAAACCGGGATAGGAAATGGTAAAATAAAAACCATCAGCGATGGGAACATTCATATCTTTGTTGTACACGATGTTAAAGCCATGACCGGTGAATAACTTTTTCATGATTCTCGCTTTCTCTCCATATTCCTTAACAAGCTCCACAAAGTTAAATGTACCGTCGTTGGCAGCTTTCAGCATAGCCGCGAGGGCATATTGCGCCGAGTGGGAAGTTCCTGCCGATAAAGCATAAATGGCGCCGTATATCATGGAGTACCCGAACCCGTCCGTTGAATAGTAACGTTTCAAATCAGGGTATCTGCGCTTATATAATGCGTCGGAAATAACCATCATACCAACCCTTTGCCCGGCATAACTGAAAGCCTTACTGCTTGAGATAAGCAGGATATAGTTATCCGTGTACTTTGCCACGGTAGGCTGGTAGGGAGGAACGCCCGGTATTGATTTATCGCTCCTGAAGTCCATGGCAAAATAGGCAAGGTCTTCAATAACGATGACATCGTATTTTACCGATAATTCGCCGATGATCTGCAATTCTTCTTCCGTGAAACATATCCAGGATGGATTATTGGGGTTGGAGTACAGAATGGTGGAAATTTTCCCTTGCCTGAGATAGGATTCAAGCCTGGCGCGCAGTTTTTCTCCCCTGAAATTGTACACATCAAAAGTTTTATAAGGCTGACCCAGGATTATACATTGCTGTTTCTGCACCGGGAATCCGGGATCGATAAACAATGTTCCTTCCTTATTCCGGTCGGTGCGATTGGCCACCAGGAAGGATGCCATGGCGCCCATCATTGTACCAACCGTGGGGATGCAGCCACCGGCGCTGACCCTGATATCGAGGAACAACTTACAAAAGCGTGATATCTCTGTTTTCAGTGGTTCTACACCTTCAATCATCGGGTATCTGGAAGCAACACCGTTCCGGAGCGCCTCAATTTCAGCATTAATGCCAATAGAAGAAGGCTCGATACCCGGTACACCCATCTCCATCCGGATGAATTTTATTCCGGATTTTTCTTCCATGATATTTACAATCCTCACCAGTTCGCGGATGGAGGCACGACCGACTTTTTCAATCCCGCTTTCGGCCAGGGTAGATTTTACCAGTTCAGAATCGATAATTGTTTTTTGCATTCCCTCTTGATTTAAGAATCCTCAATGTTAAAGGTATTCGCCAAAAATAAACATGATATATAAAAGGTTCTTAAAAAAAAGGGTATGTTTTTCGACAGATTTGAAAAAAGTTCAATTTGAAAATCGTGGCTTTTAAATTTATTCAGGCCTAACCGGAGAAAGCCTCCCGGGGCAGACTGTGGAAAATTCAGACCTTTAGCGAACCGCGGAACCCTCTGGCACCATAGTATGAATCCGCACCGTTGTGATACGTGAAGACATGGTCGTAGCGGCGATCACAAAAGAGTGCGCCGCCCGGTTTTCTAATTTCGGCAGGTGTCTTCACCCAGCTTGATGTTTTCGTATCGAAATTTCCAAGTTTCTGCAATTCACGGTATTGTTCTTCCGTCAAAAGTTCAATGCCCATATCAGCAGCCATATCAGATGCGTTATTTTCCGGTTTATGTTCTTTCCTTGATTCCAGCGCTTCGCGATCGTAACAAACACTTCTGCGGCCCTTAGGAC
>CAYGFI010000360.1:0-2069 GCA_964349045.1 uncultured Chitinophaga sp. | reverse complement strand
GTTTTATACTCTGAGCGCGGTTACATCGGGAGTGAAGGACGTCAGAGAAATGATTGAAAAAGCTAAAAAGACCCGTTTTTTCGATAAGCCCTCCCCCATTCTCTTTATTGATGAGATTCATCGGTTTAACAAGTCGCAACAGGATTCCTTATTGGGAGCGGTTGAACAAGGAATTATTACACTTATCGGGGCCACCACCGAAAATCCTTCATTTGAGGTTATTTCTCCACTTTTATCCCGTTGCCAGGTTTATATTTTACAGGGATTGGAACGGAAAGAGCTCGAAGGATTAATCGATACTGCTCTGAAAAATGACGCATACCTGAATAAACTTAGTATCCTTATCGAAGAAAACGAAGCGCTGTTACAGTATTCCGGGGGAGATGCACGGAAGTTATACAACGCACTGGAACTGGTTGTAAATGCAAGTCTTGGAGAAATTCCGGGAGAAAAAAGTCAAATCCTGGTGAATAACGAAATTGTTAAAAAAATTATCCAGGAAAACATGGCTCTTTATGATAAAAACGGAGAGATGCATTACGACATCATTTCCGCTTTTATCAAGACAGTCAGGGGCAGTGACCCGGATGCAGCGGTATATTGGCTGGCGAGGATGCTGGAAGGAGGAGAAGATATTAAGTTTATAGCCCGCAGGTTACTTATCCTTGCAGCTGAGGACATTGGACTGGCCAATCCTAATGCGCTTCTTATGGCCAATAGCTGTTTCCAGGCAATTCATGTGATAGGTATGCCCGAAGCCCGGATCATTCTTTCTGAGACGACCATTTACCTGGCGAGCTCTCCAAAATCAAACTCGGCCTACCTGGCAATCGATAAAGCAATCGGTGAGGTAAGAAATTCAGGGAATCTTCCTGTCCCACTCCGTTTAAGAAATGCTCCAACCAAACTGATGAAAGATCTGGGCTATGGAAAAGAATATAAATATGCTCATTCCTATGATGAACATTTTGTGGAGGAGAACTATTTTCCAACGGAGTTAAAAGACAATAAATTTTATTTCCCGGGAGAAAATGTGAGGGAAAAGGAAATGTTTGACAGACTGAAGAGGTTGTGGAAAGGGAGGTATTATTAGGAAAAGGGAGTGAGTTAATGGGTTAATGGGTTAATGAGTGAATGAGTGAATGAGTTAATGGGTGAATGGGTAAATGAGTTAGTAAAAGTTTCATAGTCTCTAAGTCACTAAGTCATAAAATAATAAAGTTAAAAAAATCAACCAAATGAATATTATATCAACTATTTCGGGGATAAAACATGCCGAAAGTGAAAATTTCTTTTTACTGGCCGGTCCATGCGTTATAGAGGGGCGCGACATTGCCTTGTCGATTGCTGAAACCGTTATAAAAATTACAGATAAGTATAATATTCCTTATGTTTTCAAAGGGAGTTACCGCAAAGCCAACCGTTCACGGATCGACTCGTTTGCAGGGATTGGAGATGAGAAAGCCTTAAAGATTCTGGCCGAGGTTAGGGACACCTTTAAAATACCGGTTATAACCGATATTCATTCTGTTGAAGAAGCTGCCCTGGCTGCAGAATATGTGGATATTTTACAGATACCCGCATTTTTATGCAGACAAACTGATTTGCTTGTAGCGGCTGCCAAAACGGGGAAATGGATTAATGTGAAGAAAGGACAGTTTGTCGCTCCCGCTTCCATGATATTTGCCATCAATAAAATAATTGATTCGGGCAATGAGCATGTGATGATTACCGACCGGGGAACCATGTTCGGTTACCATGATATTGTGGTGGATTACAGAGGAATTGTTGAAATGAAAAAATTCGGAAAGCCTGTTGTGCTCGATATTACCCATTCTCTTCAAAAGCCCAATCAGACCAGCGGTGTAACCGGAGGTTTTCCCGAGATGATAGAAACCATTGCCAGGGCAGGAATAGTGACCGGTGTCGATGGCATATTTCTTGAAACTCATCCGGATCCCGCTCATGCCAAGTCTGACGGGGCAAATATGCTTCACCTGAAAAATCTTGATATACTTTTGCACAACCTGACAAAAATCCGGGAAGTTGTTTTAAATTTGGCCCCACCC
>CAYGFI010000359.1:0-2081 GCA_964349045.1 uncultured Chitinophaga sp. | reverse complement strand
TAACAAAATTTATTTTAGTGGGATGATGGAACCCCCATGTTGCTGATTTTGTTTTCATTGTGTTTGAAAACATGGGGGTTTCATCGTCTATATTTTTAAGGTTGCTTTAGTGCTTGCCAATATAAAATAGAAAAAATGAAATTAGAAATATATTTTTATAAACAAGTTATTTTTCCAATAAATTTTTTAAAAAGCATGTAACAAACTGTCCCTGTAGTTATATTTACTTATATGAGTCAACATGAACATTCTTTACAGCTCTGCCTGAAGGGTCCGGATTATTTTGAAAAGAAACATCCCATGCGAGGGCTTCAGGAGTGCTACAGGCTACTGAAGGAACTGAAGGCACGCAGGAAGCGGCTGAGTCGGATGGGAAATGTTCTGAAAATATACAACGATAGTGATACTCCTCTTTCGACATGGGTGGATTAATCGGGAAACGAAATTTAGCATTAGCCAGCTGATCATCAGTGACTTTTTCGGCAGCAACAATTTTCAGTGTATCGATCCATAAGTATCCTACACCGTCGGAGAACTGCTCTTTTTGCCTCCAGGCAACACTTGCAGGCAAATAGTCTTCAAAAGCTTTTCTCAGTACCCATTTTTCCATTTTTCCATCGATTGCCATTTTATCTTTCGGGTTCAGTCGCATGGCAACATCCATGAATTCTTTATCGAGGAATGGTACACGTCCTTCGACACCCCATGCAGCAAGTGATTTATTTGCCCGAAGGCAGTCATACAGGTGCAGTTTACTGATTTTACGAATCGTCTCTTCATGAAATGCTTTGGCATTCGGAGCTTTATGAAAATAAAGGTATCCTCCGAATATTTCATCAGCTCCCTCCCCTGAAAGAACCATTTTTACTCCCATGGATTTAATAACTCGTGCCATAAGGTACATCGGCGTGGATGCCCTGATTGTGGTAACATCGTAAGTCTCAAGATGATAAATCACATCCCGAATGGCATCCAGACCTTCCTGTACCGTAAAATTGATTTCATGATGAATGGTACCGATATGATCTGCAACTTTACGTGCAGCAGCCAGATCGGGAGAACCGGTCAGTCCGACAGCGAAGGAATGAAGTTGTGGCCACCACGCATCTTTTTTGTCCTTGGTTTCAATACGACGAGCGGCATATTTTTTAGCGATTGCAGATACTACAGAAGAATCGAGCCCGCCTGAGAGCAGCACCCCATATGGCACATCCGACATTAACTGACGATGAACCGAGGCTTCGAGAGCATTTTTTAAATCGATCAGGTCAGTGGTATTATCTTTAACTGATTCAAATTCCATCCAGTCGCGTGAGTACCACCGCTTCATAACCCCCTCTTTACTAAAAAGATAGTGACCAGGGAGGAATTCCTGAATTTTATTACACACACCTTCAAGGGATTTTAGTTCAGAAGCGACATAAAAGTTGCCGAACTGATCCCATCCCATGTAGAGTGGAATCACACCTATGGGATCGCGGGCAATCAGGTATTGATCCTTTTCATTATCGTACAAGGCAAACGCAAAGATCCCATTAAGATCCTCAAGAAAATCGATTCCTTTCTGATGATAAAGAGCCAGAATAACCTCACAGTCTGATTGGGTCAGAAATTCATACGAACCATTCAGTTTTTCACGAATATCCTGATGGTTATATATTTCGCCATTTACAGACAATATTAAGTTACCGTCCCTGCTTTTTAAAGGCTGGCCTCCTGACACAGGATCCACTATAGAAAGCCGCTCATGAGCCAGAATGGCTTTTTCGCCGCACCATATTCCAGACCAGTCGGGCCCGCGGTGACGCACTTTTTTCGACATTTGAAGAACTTTTGAACGCAAATCCTCTGATTTCTGTTTCAGGTCAAATACTCCAACAACTCCACACATAATAAATGTATTTATGAATAATTCTTTGTTTTATTTCTGTTTTATAATGGCACGAAAGTAATTATTTATTTTTTATAAAAAAACCAAATTGAAATAAATATTGAATAAAATATAACAAATTGAAAGAATTAAGATGATAAATGTTTCATATTACTAAAAATAATGTGTGATAATTGAAAAAGTGTAATAT
>CAYGFI010000358.1:0-2111 GCA_964349045.1 uncultured Chitinophaga sp. | reverse complement strand
AACTTTTTTAAATTATAAATCACAAACGAAGTCAAATATTTATTTAACTTTGTTGCTTTTAAAAACTTACTAATATTAAAGCCATGGCTGAAAAGAACAGATATTCAGATGAAGAGCTTGATGAATTCAGACAGATCATTCTACAGAAGCTCGAAAAAGCCAAGGAAGATTATGAACTTCTGAAAAGCGCCATCACTCAAAGCGAGAGCAATGATACCCAGGATACTTCTCCAACTTTCAAGGTGTTGGAGGAAGGTGCGGCTACACTTTCCAAAGAGGAGGCTGGAAAACTGGCTCAGAGACAGCAGAAGTTTATTCAACATCTGCAAGGGGCAATTGTAAGGGTTGAAAATAAAACCTATGGCATCTGCCGTGAAACAGGTTTGTTAATTCCAAAAGAAAGACTGCGTGCTGTTCCACATGCAACTCTGAGCATGGAAGCCAAAGAAAAATCAGGTAAATAGGAGAATCTATTCCATCTTACTGTGTTAACTTTTTAGACTCCTGTTGAATGGCAATAGTCCGCAAATCCCTGCTAACAGTTTTTCTGATACTTCTCCTTGATCAGGTACTTAAAATCTGGATTAAAACAGGTATGTTTTTGTACCAGGATATTCCGGTTTTCGGGAACTGGTTCATCATTAAGTTCATCGAGAATAACGGAATGGCTTTCGGTGTTGACCTTCCGGGCGATTACGGAAAAATGATACTTACTATTTTCCGTATATTCGCTGCTATTGGCATTATTTTCTATATGCGTCACCTTATCCGTGAAAAAGCCCCCAATGGCCTGCTTATTTCCATGTCGCTAATATTAGCCGGCGCTATAGGTAATATTCTGGATAGCGCATTCTACGGACTGATTTTCAACGAGAGTACCCCGTTCTCCAAAGCAGTTCTTTTTCCTGAATCAGGAGGTTATGCAACTTTCCTGCACGGCAAAGTAGTCGATATGTTTTATTTCCCTGTGATTCAGGGTAGCTGGCCACAGTGGGTGCCATTTAAAGGGGGGGATTATTTCGAATTCTTCAGACCGGTGTTCAATATTGCGGATACTTCTATTACACTGGGGGTTTGTTCTATACTGATTTTTCAGAAGAAGTTTTTTACCGCCCCGACAACACCAAAAGAAACAGAACCAATTCCTGAAAACCAGGTGGCTGATTAAGATCGGATATATTCCATCGTCTCCCTCCACTTTGGGGAGGGCCAGGGTGGGGTCTCCCTCCACTTTGGGGAGGCCAGGGTGGGGTCACCCTCCAGCCTGGGGCGAGCTTGTTCCACCTGATTGGGAGCCGGGCTGGGGCCTTACCAGGCCATAAAACAAAAACTTAATCAGATTATCGAGCCGCTCTTCAATTTTGCCATGTTCTTTATTTATGAATAGTGGGATCTCAAGACCCTTCATAGCCGTTACAATAGCAACTGCACCCAGCGCGGGATCTTCAATTATAAACTTGTTGTGTTTTATACCACTGCGAAGAATTTCTGTGACAATTTTAACTTCGTTCTGATCATAATTTTTCCGGATTTTTTCAATAAATTCAAGGTGATTCAGGTAATCGCTTTTGAGAGCAGCATAAAAATTGACAAGTGTTTTCATTTTATGCATCCTGAAAAGAATATAGGCTCTTAATTGCTCAATGGGATCATCAATTTTCGAAATTTCCTTAACCAGATCCAATTTCAATTCCTCCGCCTCCTGCTCTACCACGGCCTTGAAAATATCCTCCTTACTTCTGAAATAATAGTAAATGGAGGATTTCCCTTTTCGGGCGGCCGCAGCAATTTCTTCCATGGAGGTTTTCTTAAAACCATAACGGGTGAATATCTTTGAGGCTTCAATAATGATTTTGGTCCTGACCTCGTCTTTCTTAACTACCATTTTTAGACGTACTGAATTAATTAAGATAGAAACTTTTCAAAAATAACCGACAAATAAATTGTTTACAAGTTTTTAATCAAACAATTTTTTAAGCGCAAATCCGCAAAGGCGCAAAAAAATTACGTAAAATATAATATTGCGTTCCCTTAGCGTCCTAAAGGCCCTTGCGTTTCTGCGCTTAATCCTCTTAAAGTAAAAGTTAAGCGCAACGGCGCGGAGGCGCAAA
>CAYGFI010000357.1:0-2120 GCA_964349045.1 uncultured Chitinophaga sp. | reverse complement strand
AGCCTCAGAGTTGTATTTAGATTAGATTTACCACAGAGTTACACAGAGGAATGCACAGAGTTACACAGAGGAATAGTATTTGCATATCTATTAATCATACTCTGTGGGACTCTGTGAAAAAACTCTGTACAACTCTGTGGTAATAAAAGAAGTTGATATAGCCTCAGAGTTGTATTTAGCTTAGATTTAACCACAGAGTTACACAGAGGAATAGTATTTGCAGATCTATTAATCATACTCTGTGTGACTCCGTGAAAAAACTCTGTGCAACTCTGTGGTAAAAAAGAAGTTGATATTGCCTCAGAGTTTCAAATAAGAAATCAAGGAAATGAAGTAAAAAGAAATTAAGTTCTCATTAATTTTAATTATATGGAAATAAATCAAATTACGGAACAAATTTTAAAATGTGCATATAAGGTTCATTCAGAACTTGGTCCAGGACTTTTGGAAAGTGCATATGAAGAATGTTTGTTTTATGAATTAGCACACTCCGGATTACTGGTTGAAAAACAAAAATCCTTACCTTTAGTTTACCATGAAGTGAAGCTTGATGTGGGCTACAGACTAGATTTGTTGGTTGAGAATCAGGTAGTAATTGAAATAAAAGCTATTGATTCGTTTTCAGATGTTCACATGGCACAAGTTTTAACCTATTTGAAACTTTCAAAATGCAAAATAGGATTACTAATTAATTTTAACGTATCATCATTGAAATATGGAATCAAAAGACTTGCAAATTAATTTTATCATAGATTTGCAAATAAAAAAACTATTTGCATTACTCTATGCAACTCTGGGGTAAAAATAATTGAAAAAACATTTGAAAGACAGTATAAAAATAGAAAATATGCTTGTATTTAAATTCGGTGGCGCTTCAGTGAAAAGCTCCGAAGCAGTTAAAAACCTTTCAGAAATTGTAAGTGGATATAAAGATAAGCTTGTGGTTGTTGTTTCCGCCATGGGCAAAATGACCAATGCCCTCGAGGAGGTTGCGTTCCGTTATTTTAATCAGAAGGAAGGATTGGAAGAATCGATCCGGTTGGTTGAAGATTACCACCTGGGTATTATGGCAGATCTTTTTCCCTCGAAAACGCATGAAGTTTATACCAAAACCGGGCAGTTATTCAATCTGCTGAAGACCAGGGTTTCCGATCCCCCGAGCCTGAACTACGATTACGATTATGATCAGATCGTTTCGTTTGGAGAAATAATATCAACCATCATTGTATCTGAGTACCTGAAGGAGGCCGGCCAACGCGTCCGCTGGATGGACATTCGTCGCTCGTTAAAATCTGACAACACATACAGGGAGGCAAAGATCGACTGGGAATTATCTACGGAACTGGTAAAAAAAGATTTTGTTTTCGGGGGAGATCAGATACTCCTTACCCAGGGCTTTCTGGCATCAACAATTAATAATCTGACTACCACACTGGGCAGGGAAGGTTCAGATTATACGGCAGCTATCCTTGCATACATTCTCGATGCAGAAAAAGTAATTATCTGGAAAGATGTCCCCGGAGTGCTGAATGCCGATCCGAAATGGTTTGATGAAACTGTTTTACTGCATCAATTATCCTATCGCGATGCCATAGAGCTGGCGTATTACGGAGCCAGTGTAATTCATCCCAAAACCATACAGCCACTGAAACAGAAGAATATTAACCTTCTGGTAAAATCTTTCATGCAACCCAAACAAGAAGGGACATTGGTAGGGAATGAGTTTTATGAAAAGCTGATCCCTTCGTTTATTTTTAAAATGGACCAGGTGCTTATTTCCATTTCGCCCAAAGATTTTTCATTTATTGCAGAAGAAAATCTGGAATTGATCCTGGGATTTTTTGCCCGTCACGGTTTTCGCATCAACCTCATGCAGAATTCGGCAGTAAGTTTTATGGTTTGCGTGAATAACGACAAAAGCCGTATCCCAAGGGTTGTAAAAGATCTTGAGGAGCACTTCCTGGTCAGGTGGGAGAACGGACTGGAATTGATTACCATAAGATATTTCGACGAGCAGACCATTTCGAGGGTGTTGGTAAATAAGGATAAAGTGCTTGAACAGAGGAGTAAGGAGACTGTGCAGATGGTGGTCAGGGATTTGGGAGGGTAGAGGGTGATGT
>CAYGFI010000356.1:0-2122 GCA_964349045.1 uncultured Chitinophaga sp. | reverse complement strand
GCTCCTACTATCGTATTGCCGCCGGCTATACTCGCTGCATCCAGACTGTAGGTTATTCCTGTTGAGTTACTGGCCGTGGTTGTTGTGGTTACCGTTCCTGCTCCCTGGCAGCGTGTCGAGGTAGCCGGTGCAAAGGCGTTGATCGTTACTGTCAATGTTCCAAGAGCTAACTGTGTACCGGAAGTTGAAATTCCACCGGAAAGACCATTCCGGTATACATCCGGAGTTACTGCATTTGCATGAGTCCCATCAACCAGCCAGTTTCCACCTGCAGTACTTTTAATAATTCTAGTTTCTGCAATAAAAGGGTAACTTGTAAAATTTGTCGCTGAAAGTTGTACATTATAATTAGTGCTTGCGAAAGCATTTGCTGCAGTGAAATTCCAATACCCTTCAGTAAACGGGCACGAAATAGTAAATGCACCATCAGTAACAGGAAGATTTCTCGTCAAAGGATCGGTTGCAATAAATTCTGAAATCAGTGAACCAGCAGTAATAGCACTGAATGTTAATGTTGCAGGACGATAATAGGATGTCGTACCGACTGGAAATAGTTTAGCTGTCCCTGTAGATCCTGTATCAAACCATTTTTCATATTTGCCAATTATTGTTCCGGAAGTGTAAATTAAAGTGCCAATATTTGTAGTGCTGGTGCCCAATGTCAGTTTATTTGTCTGAGCATTTATATTTCCTGCTGACATTGTTAAAGAGTTCGATGCAATAACATTATTGTTCAGAAGAAGTGATCCCCCTGATTTATTTACAATAAGGAAGTAAAAAGTTTCCGCACCTGTAACCGTCTGGTCTGCTGATCCATCCATGGTTACCGTACCTAATTGTTCATTAAATGTTCCGCCCGAGTTGGTCCAGTTTCCAGCAAGATTTATAGAATAATTATTAGCGGCTGTTACTTCAAGAGTACTGGTTCCTGCAATAGTCAGATTACCATTTATATCCAGGTTTGAGGCAAGACTTTTAATATTACTTCCATCAAGATATAAATTATAATAGGTATTAGAAGATGGTGTTTTAATACTTTGTGCAATTGTACCTGCATAGCTTACTGTATTACCAGAGGCAGATGCATTTAAAGTACCGGTTGCTAAAAGAGCCTCATTTACTTTTAGAGTTGAATTCGTTTGATTTGTCCATATAGAAGTAGTCGCATTCAATCCTAATAACGTTCCTATAATCTCTACATATCCGTCATTTGAAACCTGAACTCCTGCGGAAAGTCTGGTATCTGAATCAATTCTAAGATTTGAAGATGACAAAATCCTGACACTGGCATTGATTGAGAAATATTTAATAGACTTAATAATTGTAATAGTTCCAGTCCCGCCAAGAGTGTCCCCATTTAAAATCAAATTATCAGAAGCGGGTGCAGTGGCGGTGTATTCACCATTAACAATTAAATTGCCATTTATAGTAGCGGAACTTTTAAAACCATCCAGAACACCACCTGTTTGAATGGTAAGATTATTAATTGTGGTATTAGTCGTTAATGTAACCGTATGGCCGGCATCTATGATTGCATTGTCAGTTGATAAAGGTGGTGTAGCAGTTCCCCAGGTAGAAGCTGTACTCCAATTTCCATTACGAACAGAAGTATATGTGGTTTGTGCCATTACCGATTGAGAAAAACCGGCAAATATGAGGAAAAGACAGAAAGAAATTAGGAAAGAAAATGCAACGCTCATCCCAAATCCTGGTAGAATTCCTTTTTTTTCAGATCTGAGTCTGATGTTTTTTGGATTCGGTATGGTATTTAAAACAGCCAAAATTCGGTACTATTAAATAATTAACCTGATATAAACTATTTACGTACAAGGTACCTTATTTTATAATGAAAATAATGCACTGCTTAATGCTAAATAAATTCCGTTCATAATTTTATAGACAATATCTCCATGTGAAAACTAGATCAAATAAATTGTTCACCATGTATTAATTAAACCTTCAATATCATTCTCTTTTTTCTAATAATAAATTTATAATTTATATTTCAATCCATTTGTATTCCGACAATAAGTTTTTAACATCTTATCCAATTATCCTAATAATCAGTATTTTGATTGTTAAACGGAAATTATTTAGAAAAGGTTGCACTCTATTGTAGAAC
>CAYGFI010000355.1:0-2171 GCA_964349045.1 uncultured Chitinophaga sp. | reverse complement strand
GTTTCATAGGTCAAAGCCGGCGTGGCTCTGAAACTACATGAGCCAGCGTTTTTTCATTAACCGATGTGATAAAAAACAGGCCAGGAGGCCGACAAATATTAAATAGATCCATTCCGGAGAGAAATGCGATATTCTGCCGCCCTCTAATAGAATTGCTTTGATCGGTCCATAAAACTGATAGGAAGGCAACAAAGGAGCAACCGTATTTAATTTTCGCGAAACGTCGGATAACGCAGCAGGAAGCAGAAGCGGCAGATAAAAAATGACGCCTAATGTTCTGGCGCTTGCCTGACTGCGGCATAAAAAACCCACCAATATTCCAAAAGAGATAAAACAGAAACTGCCGACTCCTATAAATGCCGCATAACTCAGGCTGCTTCCATATTCAAATTTTCCCAGCAGATGAAGAAAGAGAACTGCCACGTGTATTAAGATCATTCCTGAAAATAACTTGGCAAGCAGCCACTCAAATTCACGCATGGGGGTCAGCAAGAGCCCAAGAAGTAATTTCTTTTCTTTTTCTTCGGCAACCTGCGCAGGAGTTATAATAAAGCTTACAAGCAAAACCAGCATTAAGACCCAGGTGGGCAGCGTCTGTTTTTGAATTCCGCTGTCCTGAAGAGGCTTAATAACTGAAATCCAGTTTTTACTTTCCCCCTCCACTGCTATTTGTAATGCTGAAAAGCTTTCTACTATTGCAAGGGTTTGGAAGGATGCTTTTGTTAAAACGAAAAGCTCTACCCGTTGCGGTTCTTTCCCGGACCTTATCAAAATGCCATCCAGTTCTTTTTCTTTTAACCGCCTTTTGCCTTCCTCTTCGTGAGAAAGCCAGGAAATTGCAAATACGGTATCAGCTGCCTTGATGCTCTTTATAAGAACGGGAGGATAGGTATCATTTTGGATGAGTCCGATTTTTATTTTCTGAAAGTCGGCATCTTGCTGATCGACAAATTTCAAGGATATGAAAACAAACAGCGGAATAAATAAAATCAGGTAGATCGTTTTATTTTTAAATGCAATGGCCAGATCATTCAACGTTAAGGTAATGATATTTCTTATCATGCGTATAGATTCTCATGCATTTTTGACTGGAAATATTCCCGGGGCGGTCCATCGAAGACCAGACTCCCCTGATGCAGCAAAATGACGCGCGTTGCAAGGGTTTTGATCTCTTCCGGGCGATGAGAGGTAAAAAGTATCGTTTTCCCTGAAGCATGAGTGCTTGTTAGCAGCCTGTAAATCTCTGCCGTCATCTCAAAATCCAGGCCCGAGGTCGGTTCATCAAAAAGAAGCACCGGCGGATCTGCTAAAAGAGCACGCCCGATGCTTACCCGTTGTTTTAACCCCTTTGATAAAACCTGTATCTTAGTATGACGATAAGGCAGTAAATTGAATTCTTTCAGCGTTTCTTCTATTTGCAATAAAGGGATTTGAAAAAGACGGGTGAATAGTTTAAAATTGTATTCAACAGAAAAGAAATCAAAAAGGTTAGGCGTTTCCGGGACAAAACCAACCTTCCTTACCAGGGCCGTCCTGTTCTTCAGATTGATTCCATCCACCAAAACTTCTCCGCTGTCAGGAAGGAGCCAGCCAGCCAACATTTTCAGAAGAGTGGACTTGCCGGCACCGTTGTGCCCGATAACGGCAATTAATTCACTTTTTTCCACTTCAAAACTTGTCGGGAGAAGTCCTCTATTTTCATTATATACTTTTGTAAGATTACGAACGTCGATCAGCATGATATAACACCATATTTATTACGTACGTTGGCATCCAGTGCTTGACTGCCGGGACACTGTCATGAGTGGGGTGGGTGGATCGGATCCGCGCACCTTTAGCCCATCAACGGAGACGATTGCGCAGACTTCATCATGGGGCCGATCCTGCCAAAGTGCGATCTCCCCGGTGTGACTGCATCAGCGACCGGGGAAACAGGTTTACAGGGCGCACCTCGACCCTCCAGATCTTCTATACATGCCCCTCGATATTCTGACTGGTCATCCCGCGCAGCAGATAAGCACATGAATCGGTCTGAACGTTATATTATTTTTATTATTATTATCACTAAAATTATTACAACTAAGAGTCCGATCATTTTTTCCTCCTTGTGAAGCGATTCGTAATGTCAAAACTTTCACCGCAGAGGACGCGGAGGACGCAGAGAACTTCTT
>CAYGFI010000354.1:0-2184 GCA_964349045.1 uncultured Chitinophaga sp. | reverse complement strand
GGGAAGTTACCCGGGGATGTGGCCATTAAGAAAGAAAATTTTTCGTTCTATTTTAATAATTTTAGGATTTCCGTATTTTGCCGACAATATATTTATAATTTCATCACCGTTAGATATTTTTACTCCATATTCAATTTCTTTGTTTTTCATAGTTATTTATAAATTTGGATGTGGATAGTCCCATCGGTTTACTAATGATAAGTGAGGATAAGCAATTAAAAAATGAATTGCTGTCTCGGCAGCATTTTCAGCCGAATGTATATAGTTTGTAACAAAACGGTTCCATTTAACTTCCGATCCACCGAACGAATTTATAGTCATACCCATTTTTTGAGAGATCACTCTACCCCATTCGTTTCTAAAATTATTTTTAATCAGTTTTAACTGATTAGGGTCGGCATCCACAAGCATAACAGACATCGGACCTGTATATGCCAGTTGGTTTTCAGGAAATAGTGCATGCGGGTGAGTATAAAATATTGGGGTTTCTCCGTTTGGTTTCACTGTTCCTGCATTAAATTGATATTCCGAAAGGATGGTTCCGGCTTTTCTAACCGCTTCATGTGCTGCAGACCAGACTCCCATACTGAAGGCGTTTGGTTTAATCCAAGCAGCAACCATTTTGTTTTCATGGATTGCCCTAGGGTTTAAATTGTAAGCAGCGATAGAACTGTCTTTGTTGTTAAATGTAGGAACTGCATCTGAAATTTCTCCAATAGATTTTAGTTCCCGGAATATCCATTGAGATTTTAGTAACGCTTCATGGTACCTTTCGGGATTAGCCTCTCTCCATATTTGTTCTACGTCCACTTTCCAAGACGCTGTGACACGCAAGACTTCCTCCTTATATAATTTATATGATCGAATAACTTTTTCCTTGACCGGCTCCGGGGTTTCCGGAATGTCCAAAACCTTTGGCTTCAACGGATCTAAGTCTACAACTTTAGAAATATATTCCGAATATTTCGAATTGTTTCCTTCTGCATAGCTGGTCATTGCCATGATGTAGTAGACCTCTGAAATCCATGATGACATGTAATCGCCTCCGACCCTCTCCTCAATTTCATGAAGGATCTTTTCCGATTCTTCCAGATTTATTGCACCCTTGGTGTAGTATGAACGCCTCAGAGTATTAATTTGCTCTATCGCCTTAAGATCGTTGTCCGTAATTTTTTCAATGTCCTCATAAACCGGAGCTTCTGAAGATGTGCTAGTCAATTTTCCGTTCTCCAGTGTACATTCACACCCGACAGTTCCGTATCCATAGCCCACCATGGCAGTAGAATCTACTGTACGATGTAGACCATTTATCTCATGCAGGACAGCAATATGCCGAGTACTAGATCTTTGTTCTCCATTAAATGGATTTCTCCTGACACTAACGAGCGAGGTGTTTCCTGGCACGCGTAATTTAGTTAAATATTTTTGTAGGTATTTCGCGGCAGTAGAACAATCCCCTGCCATAACACTTTCGGCTTCTTGGTCAGGACAATAATCTATTTTGATCGCCTGTCTAATAATTTCTTTTGCAACCTGTAATTGAACTTCTACTGTTTGCTCTTTGAATTCTCCTTTGCTAAACGGAGATTCAGCAAAAGTCGAATTCGGAAGACATGGCTTTAATGCTTCCGCTTCGGGGAGAAGATATTCGAGACCGTCTTTTTTAATTTCAATTTTAGAAGACCCCTGGCTTTCTATCATGTTTTAAATTTAGAAATAATTTTATGAAAGGGTAGTCATTTAGATGGCCATCACCCTCCCTAATGGTAATTTTATCAATCCATTCATCCAGGTGATTTCCCCATTTTTTATACAATACAAGATTGCTATTTTTCAACATATCATTTATTGACCTTTTGTTTGATGTCATCGAAGAATGTTCAAAATGATGCACATAGACATTCGGAACTCTGATAATGTTATAACCGGCTTCCCCAAGTCGCCAACACATATCGACATCCTCACCACCATACTGTTTAAATTCTTTACCACTCATTCCTCCACATTCTCTGATCGCTTTTGAGTTCAGCAGAATTAATGAGGTACTAACAAAGCCGGGAGGTGATACTAATGTCTTTTTTTGAAACCGGTTCTTTTCAATAAAATCTTGTTCAAATACTTCTAAACTTTTATCTTCATTTATTTTTTATAGGGTTAACATTATCCGTACTTACAAAAAGTATC
>CAYGFI010000353.1:0-2250 GCA_964349045.1 uncultured Chitinophaga sp. | reverse complement strand
CTGCTTCCGGTTTTCTGTATTGTACCTTTCCTGAGTCATGCATAAATAATACCGTCATATTAATGGACATTATTGGCAACAAGAAATATTCCGGGAAAATAACGAAAACTGAAATAGTAATCAACCTGAAGAATTACCCTTCCGGAATCTATATCTTACGTGTATTAACCGGGGATGAATATAGCAGCCTGCTTTTTATTAAAGACTAAGCGGAGGTGTGATTTAAAAAATTTCTGAAAAGAAAAAAATTAACATTCGCTGACAATCTGTATTTTAATTGTCGTATTTTTATTCTTTGAAAGTTATAATGGGAAAAACTAAAAGAATAACTAACTTCATGTTCCGATAATCTAACATATCACCGCAATTTTAGCGAACATGTTAGGTAAAAATAACCGATACCATAATGGAAAAATATGAGCTTATACAAACAAAACCAAATTCAATTTATAAATGAAAAACCTGATGAATCTTCAATCTTTGATACTTATGTTACTTGTAAGCTTCACAATGATTATGGGATCGTGTAAAGAAGAAGATAAGGAGGGGGATAAAACCGACCTGAACGTGTTGATTGCATCGTCGGAGCAGCTTGCCGATACGGCAACTATTGCTGATTATCCCCAGGCGGCCATTGATGCTTTTAAAACAACTTTACAGTCCGTGAAAACGGATGCTGTGCCTGCACTTACTCAGGCACAGATCAATGAACTGATTGCACAGTTAGCCATTGCAAGGAACACTCTTGAATCCTATGCTCCGCTCAGTGCATTGATTACAGAGGCTGAGACACTGGCAAATGCAGCAACTCCTGACGGTTATCCTCAAACAAGCATTGATAACTTTTTGCCTGTTCTGCAATCCGTCAGGATTGCCAGTGATGCTGTGCTTACACAGGCTGAGATCGATGAACTGTTTGCACAATTAACCGAAGCCATGAACACGCTGAATTCCTATGGCTCTTCTGCCTATGCGAATCTTTACACATTGATTAAGGAAGGAGAGACGCTGGCTAATGTGGCAAATCCTACCGAGTATCCGCAAACAGCCATCGACCACTTCAAATCTACCCTGCAAATGATTAAAACTAATGCTGCTTCCTTGCTTACAGTGGTACAAATCGATGACCTGGTTACCCAGTTAGCCGAAGCTACACACACTTTTGAATTACAGCAGAGCAGCCTTATTGATGAGTCTCTTTATCTGAATGCCGGCTGGCACTTCGACGAAGGATCCGGAACGATTGCCACCGCATTCTCTACCTTTAAACATATAGCAAGCTTTAAACAGGGAAATACAGTTCTTTTCGGCGCTGAAGCGATGTCTCCGGGCTGGGTTGCAGGCGTAAAAGACGGAAGCGCAGTTTATCTGGATCAGGGCGCTCACCTTGAAGTTCCCTATACAACCGATTTCCTGCCTGCAGACCTGAGCATTTCAGTGTGGGTGAAGCCTGATGAACTTTACGAGAACAACTACATAGTTTCGCAAAACTACTGGAACGGATATAAACTGCAGACCCAAGCTGGAGGAAAACCTTTCTTCACTTACAAAAAAGTTGATGGAGGAATTATTGATGCAGATAATGAACTGGATAACTGTATCAAAGTCGCGCAATGGAATCATATTGTTGTTGCATTGAACGGTATAACAAAGGAATTGAAATTCTACCTGAATGGAACGCTCACAAAAACCTGGACAGAGAATCAAAAAAATATCGGTCCACTCACACAAAACCTTACAACACCTGGTCCCCAGCCATTTATTATTGGGTGTGTCGCAACAGATGAAGAAATATTAACCAATTTTATGGAATGGACAACAGTTGAAAACCTGGGCTACTTTAAAGGGGTAATTGACGAGTTGAAAATCTACAATATCGCCTTGACTTTAGGACAGGTTTCTCAACTTTACAATCAAGAAAGACCCTGATGGGTTGATTGGATATAAGAGTAATAGGGTAAAGGACAATACTCGATCATGCCGATATTTAAGCCAACATGAGAACCTTTAAATTAATTGGGATTCTAATTTGTTTTATCCGTATATAATTTAATTTTTAAGGTCGGAAGGCTCCGTTTTCTCTTATGCCTGCGCCACGGGTATAAGTTTTTTGTTTCAAAGACTATACATCAAAGCTCAATAAGTCTTTAAAGCCTCAGTTTCATTCATTTTTCGAAGTAGTGATTTTAATCCGTTGATATTTCGTTCCAATACAAGCTTAATATCCTCACCTTCAGTATGCCCTAAAAT
>CAYGFI010000352.1:0-2260 GCA_964349045.1 uncultured Chitinophaga sp. | reverse complement strand
ATGTATAATTACTTGTATAAGAGAAATTATTAACTTAAAATAGTTTAACATTAACACCTTTACCAGCCTAAATCCCTTCAAGTTTCCTTAGCTACTCCACCACCACCTTTTTAACCACCTGTTCCTCATCAAAGAGGAACTCAATAAAATATATCACATCTCCCTGACCGCTCAAATCAATCTGACTCTGGAAGTGTACTGTTGTTTTATCAAATTTGATATTTAGGATTTCTTTGCCAGCCTGGTTGATAATTCTGATATCCAGTTCACCCATGACGTTATTATTCATTTCCACGGTAAACATCCCCGGGGTAGGGTTGGGGTAGATTTTTTGTCCGGCAAAGGGGTCTATATCTTCAATGCCTGTTACGGCAGCTATAGGATAATTTGCTACGTTTACTGTTTTTGTAATTGAATCAGCACATCCGTTACTGGAAATAGCTTTAAGATTTACCAGATAATCTCCTGCATTAATGTATCCATGTGTAGACGGCTGCTGGGTGGTTGAAATCTGTCCATCACCAAAATTCCAATCCCATCCGGTAATGGTTAACCCGTTTGTGAGTGTGGCATTGGTGAAAGTAGTTGGTAAACCCTGACAAACAACCGGTGCAGTAAACCCGATTTTTGGACTGGCTTTTACAATAACGTTTTGTTCAAGAGAATCCTTAGCTCCCATTACTGGTTATGACCAACAAAAAATAATAAAATATGCAGTGCACAACCTGCATATTTAAAATATTCAGTCGATATTCATTTACCACGAGTTTCCTTTTTTTGCCATTGGAACATAATATTAGCCGCAGCAATTGTGCTATAAAATCTTCCTTTTTGTTACCCGATTTTTTAGAGAATTCATGCTATATCCCGGGTAAATACTGATTTACAAAAGTGTTTAGCTGACACACAGTTATGTTTTCCGTTAATGAAAAAGTTTCATCACATTTTGGTACTATTATAAAGTTCTGGTTTGTTTTTAAATCATTTATTGCAAGAGTAAGACTTCTGGTTCTTTTTGGAACGGCGGCAATTTTTATTTCTAAACATGCCACCGGAACATTGTTCCTGGTAAGGAGAAGATCGCATTCTGTTCCCTCATGAGTGCGGTAGAACCAGGCTTGTAAATGTTTGCCCATGTTGGTTATTATTTGCTCAATTACAAATGATTCCCAAGATGCACCAATCTGAATACTATCCGACAATTGTTTGAATGTGGTAATACCTAAAATAGAATGTAAGATTCCTGTGTCCCTGATGTAGAGTTTTTGCGATTTAACAAGTCTTTTTTTAATATTCAGGTAATAGGGAGGCAAACGTCTTATCAGAAACGATTTTTCCAGATAGTCGAGCCATCGCATTACAGTGGTAGCGGAAGTTCCCATTGATCGGGAAAGCATCTGACTATTAAGAATGCTCCCTTGAATTCCAGATATCATGTTGACAAATTTCCGAAGTTGAACAGGTGAGGTGTTCAGACCTAAAATAGGCAAATCGCGTTCAATAAAAGTGGTTATAAAAGATTGGTGCCATGCTTGTCTTATCTGATCATCCTGACTTAAAAAAGGTTCGGGAAATCCTCCATTAATCCAAAGTTTGTCTGTATCCTCAGCGTTTATTTCCAATATATGAAACGGAGTCAGCTCAACATAGGTAATTCTTCCTGCCAATGATTCAGAACTTTGCCTTATCAGGTCAGGGCCGGCACTTCCAAGGATCAGAAATCTGCCGGGAACCCTGTGCCTGTCAATTAATGACCTCATTTCCGGGAATAGTTCAGGTCGTCTTTGAATTTCATCCAATATTATGCATTCTTCCTTTCTGTTTTCCATATATAATGCCGGATTCTCAATTTTGGCCAAATCCTCTAAACGTTCCAGGTCAAGGTAGGTCGATTCCTTTTTTATCAGGGTTTGGATTAATTTTGCAAGAGTTGTTTTCCCCGACTGCCTGGGACCAATAATTGCCACGGCAGGAAAGTGATTAAGATATTTTAAGATTGTCGGTGTCAGGAATCGGGTAATCATCTATACTATTTTCATCAAAAATACAAATTATTAACGAAAATACAACATGACATGTTTGATATTCAGGAATAAATATTTTTTTTCACCATGAGACACAGAGGACACGGAGTCCCTCGGAGAATATTTTGGCAAATTAATAACATCTCAGTGCCCGTGGTAAAACTCGCTCAACCTCAACCTTCTGTAAGCAGGAACTTACAATGCACAGATTTTAGCAAATAAGGGTGCACAGGTTT
>CAYGFI010000351.1:0-2271 GCA_964349045.1 uncultured Chitinophaga sp. | reverse complement strand
TCAAATATTTTCGAATGAATGAAAAATTTATGAAGCTGGCAATTCATGAGGCCGTTATGAACATTAACAGGGGAGGCGGTCCTTTCGGAGCGGTAATAGTAAAAAACGGTAAAATGATTTCCTGTTGCGCGAACCGGGTGGTAAAAGAAAATGACCCTACGGCTCATGCCGAGATTTTGGCGATAAGGGAAGCCTCTGCTGTTCTCGGTAACTGGGACCTTTCCGAATGCGAAATATACAGCTCATGCGAACCCTGTCCAATGTGTCTTGGAGCAATCTACTGGGCCCGTATTCCGGTAATATATTATGGTGCAAACCGGAAGGATGCAAAAGGCGCGGGATTTGATGACTCTGCTATTTACAATGAAATGGCAAAGAATCCGGTTGATCGCAAAATTAAAATGGTTAACATTCTTAGCGAAAAAGCAGCTGAAGCTTTTGATAAGTGGTTGAAGTTTCCGGGAAAAGAAAGGTATTAAAGAATATTATTTTCTAATCAAAAAAGCCCATTTTGGCGCTCATAAAAATCGACCGGTCTTTTTATACCCGGGATGTTCTGGAGGTCGCCCCCATGCTACCCGGTAAAAAAATCGTCAGGATCAATAATGACGTAAGAAAAGAATATATTATTGCCGAAGTCGAAGCCTACCGTGGAACAGAAGACCTGGCTTGTCATGCTTGTAAGGGTCGTACCAAAAGAACTGAAATTATGTACCATGAGGGCGGACATGTTTATATGTACTTTATTTATGGAATGTATTGGATGCTTAATATTGTTACCGGATTAAAAGATGTTCCCCAGGCAATTTTAATCCGGTCCCTCATTGGAGTAAAGGGTCCGGGCAAGGTATCGCGCGAACTTGCCCTGGATGGAAGTTTTTACGGGGAGAAAATTTATGATTCTGAACGGATGTGGATCGAAGAAGGGCTCAAATCTCCCAAAATTCACTCGGCGGGCAGGATTGGTGTAGAATATGCAGGTGAATACTGGAGTAAGGTTCCCTGGAGGTTTTATTTAATCTGAATATTTTAAATGACTTAGCCTTAAAAAATCTCTCACCTGAAAATGTAAACTGTAACTGTAATCCAATTTGCTGGTACCGGTAAAATAATATCCCTCGAAACGCAGGAAAAGAAAAGAATTTCTGCTCATCTTTTGTCTGAATCCTGCTTTGAAATTAAGCATTTCCAGTGTGCCTCCGTAACGAAAAGGAGTTACCGGATTACCCGTGGCCTCCCGGAATCGAAATAAAGGATTACCTGCAAAACTTATAAAATCATTGGCTCTGAAATACTCTGCATTTACTTCGAAATGTGTCAGCTGAGCGCCTGTTTTTGCAGAAAACGCCCAACCCGGAGAAGGAATGAAATCCCCGGTAGAATGAAATACTGTTAACTCAGTAAAAATATTATTTAAAAAGGATGCTTTTATGACCCGGCTGATTTTCAAACCCTCGCTTATATTTATGAGCGTTTCAACCGGTTTATCGCTGATATTTATTTGTCCCCCGGCATGATGTGCCAGTATATTTACAGGCAGGGTTATACTCCATGATGCACTTTCCAGAAGCTTAATACGATTAGAACTTCCGGCGGTAAACTGCTCCTGTATTGTATCTCCCGGAAAAATAAAACTTTCCCAGTTGAGCCAGGTTTCTGAGGTTAACCGGGCATTTTTATAATTGATCAGTATACCATTTTCAACGATATCTGTCAGGTGATTTTCAAATGAAAACAAAACCTCATGCAGTCCATGATTTTCTCCCCCGTTAAAACTACCCATCAGAACTGAGAAATTATCAACAGGCCAGTATTCAATACTAAAGAGTGGATTCACCGTGGTTTTCAGATTATCGCCATAGTTGCGCCGGAGATTAGCGCCAGCGGAAAATTTTAACTTTGGATTGCTCTGGTAAATCAAACTGGGTTGAAAATAAGCTCCGATCAGTGTATATCCCCTGTAAAAAGGGTTGAAATATTCGTTATTATAAAACCAGGTTGAACCCTGAAGATCAAGGAAAAGCTTACCCTCACCCGGAACGCTATCCTGACGGTTTTTATAATCATCCTGAAAAAGCTGGCAATGTACATCCGGTAAGATGCTGAAAAATAATAAGATAAATAGATAACGCCTTTTCATGGTTCTGAAATATATGCAAATCAGGGTACTAAATTATAAGGAATAAGTGTTAAATTGGCAGTTTTATTGAAAAAGTATACCTGACAGACTAAAATCAGGAATTCTTAGTTTTACATTTGTCAGTTGAAAAA
>CAYGFI010000350.1:0-2299 GCA_964349045.1 uncultured Chitinophaga sp. | reverse complement strand
ACAGTGTCAGTTTTGAGCAACAGCATTGCCTATTGATTAAAGTATTCCTTACTCTTACCAGAGTCTCTCACATTCAGGCTTTAACTGAAGTTTCATCTTTCTTACGCGAGGAATTTGAATTCCGCACGTATTTACTGGAGTATTGCTCTAATCGTTTTTCATCTCTCCAATAAACATATTGGCCGACCTTTCTGATTTCATCGGTTGCCTGTTTAAGAAGTGTAAAAGCTTTGTTCCTGATTTTTAGGACTGGATTTGATTTTGCATTTGCGCTATTCACTTTTGCAAGTAAATTACCTATTTCCTTAAATTTTTTTCTTGCATCATCCAAAAGATTCAGATCAAAGTTTATTGCCTGAAGTGCAGCGATATTTCTATTTCCAAGTGCTGATAAGGTGGAAAGGTCCTGAACCAAATCAGCATTTGAGCCCCCTTCGGCAATTCGCTTAACTTTTGCATATTCTCCCGGGTTATTGTATAATGCATGAAAGAAATGATGTAACAATTCATCACGGAAGTTAAATACTTCCGGAGAAATCTTTTTCCATTCTGCCTGGGATTCCTGAATGGACTTATATTCAGCCTCCCAGTTACTCTGGCTCGTACGCAAAGCTTCAAATCGTATGGGAAGATCTTCTACAAGTTTCCAGTCAAGCCCTCCATGTGAGAGTTCAGATTTATCTTCCATACAAATGGTATAAAGGTTTTCCGCTTCCTGTATTACTACTTTTACAGGAATTGAAGGTTTTCCAGTTTCATTATCCAATATTGAATTGAGTTCATTCAATACTTCGGGTGTTATTTCTTCGCTCATTTTAGTAAGATTTAGATTTGTTAATTGAATAGTTTAATGAAAAATTTTCGCTACGCTGCGATTTGCATTCTACATTCTGTATTCTCTCCGGAGGCGATCTCGGTAAAATAACTTTTTCCATTTCCAATTTTTTATTTATTAATTTTTCGAACCCAAAAACAATCCCCCTATATAGGTTAAATCAAAAAACATCGAAAAAGTCTTACTTTTACCTGTAATTTAATTTGATTCTAAATAATATCCTGCTAAAAGACCAGTAGAAAATGTTTAATTTTATCTGAATAAGGTTTTAAAACCGGGGCAGAGGAGGTTGAAAATCAATTTTTCTTACACTGAAACCATTGAAACATTTATTGTTGGCATACCAGCATTACAAAGCATCTGTTAAAGATGAACTGAGAAAATTAGGATGTGATGGCTTAAAGTTCGATGAGTTTTACCAAGAGTCTTTTTTTGTATTAATGGAGAAACATGAGTCCGGGATAAAAAAGAAGTACAACCGGTCGTACATTATCCAGATGTGCAAACACCTGTGGTTTAAAGAAAGGATGAGGTTGAATATTCATTTGTCTTTTGAAGAAACAGATCCTGTTCAACACCATGATAATTTGTTTACAATTGAGACTATGGTATCACTTTTAAAAAAGCACATGAATTTACTATCCGATAGTTGTCGCGAAATCCTGACCCTCTATTCCCTGGATTACAGCGAAAAAAAAATCGGTAGAATATTAAAACTAGAAAACATTAAAAAGGTTAAAAACAGGAAATATTACTGCTTGGATAAACTGCATAAGAATATAATAAACGATCCCTTATATAATGAGATACATGAATGAACGATTTACATACCTGGTAGTAAAGTTCCTGGAAAAGGATCTTGAGGGCGCCGAGGTTCCTGAGTTTGAGAAATACCTCGGCGACCCGGAATGTGCTGAATACCTTAAAAAAGCAGAATTTGCCAATAAAATAATAGAAAAAGGTTTCAGGAGTATTCTCTCTGAGGCAGAAAAAAAAGCAATACCCGAATCAGGGCCCGATGATGCAAATGAAGAAATCATTGAGGATTTTAAAAATTATGCCGGAAAGAATGAGGAAAGGTACCGGGCGTTGCTGAATACGACGCACCAGAAGATGATGTCACGGAGAAAAATTTTACGCTTTCTCAGCTATGGCGCTGCTGCCGCGGCGGTTATCATTGGTATTGTTTTCTTTTTCACGACCGACTTTACCAGCGCCCCTGAGGAGCTTATAATAAAGTATTATAAGCCTTATGAATTTATTGTAACCCGGAGCGCAGATGAAGATCACGCGCAATTTAACCATGCCATAAATGCCTATATAACCGGTAACTATTTAACCGGAGCCGGCATCTGCAGGGAAATTCTCTCTTCTGAACCCCGAAGGCCGGAATACCGGTTCCTTTACGGTTTAAATCTTATGGCGCTGGATTCGATGGAAAGCGCGA
This sequence comes from uncultured Chitinophaga sp., assembly GCA_964349045.1. Taxonomy (GTDB): domain Bacteria; phylum Bacteroidota; class Bacteroidia; order Bacteroidales; genus JACJXF01. The sequence continues at coordinate 17 of CAYGFI010000350.1, read as the reverse complement.
TACAACAATTTAATACA
>CAYGFI010000349.1:0-2308 GCA_964349045.1 uncultured Chitinophaga sp. | reverse complement strand
TTTCCTTTGTTTGTTCTAGTACTTTGTCTGTATACTAAAACATTGTCACTTGGTCTTAATAGAAATACTTTATCAAATAAAACAAAAACCTCTTTGAGTTGTGTTGTTGCAATTTTACCTCCTATGTATACATTTTTTTCTGCAGTAAACTTTTCTAGAAGTTTTTGTAGACCTTTCACATTAGCTCTGAATTTATTGTTTTCTAGCCATTCAGGTCCTGCTCCTTCAGTATATTTGGTTTTTTCACCTGTGTTTACATTAACCCAAAAACACAAATCGGTATCGTCTAAATCTATTGCAGTATTTCCTTTTTTACGCAATTCTTCCGTGAGAGTTGTTTTTCCACTTCCTCCAATTCCAGTGAATAAAATTTTCATGACAATATTATAACAAATTGAAACTTAAAAAACCCTGGCTGGCAGTCTGGTGTGCTATTGGAACCTGTTTATTGCAGAATAAGGGTTATTAGGAAATATCACTCAATAATCCTTTACTATCATATTTAAAACTAAAATAATTTTATTTGCGCCCAGATATTTTTTTTAACATCTTATAAATTTTTTTCAGAATACTCTGATGTTTTTGTCCAAACTTTTCATAGTAAGCAATATCCCGTTTTTGTTCGTAAAGTCTACCAACTGATATCTGCTCAGGCGTCCACCTATCTGCCCATTTAATTTTACCCCTATATATCCAATAATGTGATTGACAAGCTTGTTGCCAGTTTCCGACCGAAGGAAACAAACTCGGACCATCTTCTGTTATATCGAGAGTCCAGTCAGTTGGACTTATTGGAGTTCTTATTTTAGAACCACAACCACATGCGCAAAGATGTGCCGCGGCACCAAATTCTTTTGAAACGTATAATATACCTGATTCAAGTTCTTTAGGTATATATTGAACTTGTTCTAGTTTAATTTTCATCAAGATTTGACTCACCTACAATTTTTAAATCACTTATTTCAAATAGGAAGTTATAATAAGGCAACTCCTTAAAGTAAAAACCACGTAGCTGCTTGAATTTAATTACAGCAAGACTTGCATTAAGCGCGTTAAGTTCGCTAATTTGTACATTAGTTCTGTACAAATCATCCAAGTTGTCAACTGTTTCTGCTAATTTTTTATCACGAACCTTTTCACCCTCTTCTGTAGAATAGTAGGTCGTGCGCAACATTCCATTCAGTAGTCCCTCTTTGCGTTTAAGACCCATTCCTACATCAATAAATGGTATATGTTTCGAGAGAAGGAGCTCGAAAATGCCAGCGCGAGATGATCCTTTATCAACGCACACGAAAGCAAAAGTTACTCCTTCTAAGTCTTCTGAACATGATGTATCAATAAATTTTTGGGTAACAGAAATTCCTGTTCGGAAATTATCATAGCGTGAGAAATGTACTTCAGTCTTTGGTTTAGACAGTTCACTTTCTTCAAGTTTTCCTGGTGAACGAAAAGCATTATGTATACGAAAAGAATCTGCGTCAAATGCCCTAATTTCTCGAACTGGAGTTTTTACAATAAAATCAAGAATATATGCTCCTGTACCACCTAGTCCAATTATTGCGACAACATCGCTTTTAAATTTAACCGCTAAATCAGTAATTTCAGCTAGACTTGTTAGGGTATCATGAAATTTAAATACGGAGTCAGGTACAACTTCTTTTACAACACGGAAAGTATAAGGGTTGGCCCCATGTAGTTCAATTGCAGGTCCAGAGATTATGGAAACATAGCTTTCAATTTTGTGGAAAAAATCATCAAATTTTCCAGCCTTTATGGGTTTATTGGAAAAAGAACGTTGTACAATCACATCTGTAATGCTTTCACTTAAGGGAAAGTGTGTAGGTCCACCAGCTAAATTTGGTATTGGTTTTTTATCTAAACCAAAAGGGATTTCACCAGAAAAATAGATTTGATGATCTGTCTGAGTAACATGTTCCTTATCTATAAATTCTAACTTAGCAATAATTGCACCTATTTGTAACTTAGATTCGTTGTCTAAATATGGAATATCACGAACGATTAAATTATTACTGTCAAAAGCAACAGCATAACCTTTTTCGACCAAGCGTCGAATATCATCATTATGATTGACCAGTTTCTGAAACACTGAATATCATTCCATCCTTAACTTTAACCGAGGCGCCTGGGGAAAGGATTCCTTCCGGCTTATTTCCATTTCCATTCTTGTATTTAACAGAGTAAGTAATTTCAGGATGCTGGGCATAATCTGGCACCTCAAGAGTTACGACCTCCTCATAGGTAATATTTTCCTTGGGCCATTCATGTGGGGTACCCTCTACAATAATAG
>CAYGFI010000348.1:0-2323 GCA_964349045.1 uncultured Chitinophaga sp. | reverse complement strand
ATAGAGTATAGATTTAAATGTTTACTTTTACGATTTTATAATCTATACTTTATCAAATGAAAACAAATACTCTTACACAAAGCATAGTTGATCGTTTTACTGCTGATAATAAGGTTAATACAATCCAGCAGTTACTTCATGTTTGTACTTGCAGTGAAGTGACTTTGCGAAGGCGAATAAAACAAATCGGGATGCTGGTATCCTATAATTTCAATTCAAAGTTCTATACTTTATCTTCAATGGCATCATTTAATGACTATGGAATTTGGGATTATCAGGGGATTTTGTTTTCTACTTATGGCTGTCTGACAAAAACAGTTAAAGAGCTTATAGACAATAGTAAATTTGGATATACCCCAACAGAATTATCATCCATATTGCATGTAAGAGTTAATGACTTGTTGCGGGTACAGACTGATAAGCAGTATTTTAACCGAAAGAAGGTTGGACGGGAGTATGTTTACTATAATTCAGATGAGCAGGTTTTTACAGGACAATACAAAGAACGTCAATTGCTTATTGCTTCTTCTTCGTTGAAAAATGATGCAACAGGTGTATTAAAAGAGAAGGATATTATTATTGCTATATTGGTGGAAATCCTATTAAGCGGAAAGCTTCATGAGGAAGATATACAACAAGCCTTAAAAGACAAATCAGTGAATGCAAGTGTAGCGGAAATCAACGCTGTCATATCTCACTACGGTTTAAAAAAAACGATGCACAAATTGTAGCATTAGATTGTTTGTCAGGTTTTTTATCTGATGTTCGGACAGGTTACAGTTTATCATCGGTACTTGGTAAATTACCCTCACTTCATTTTAGTTTCGGGCAAACCATTTGTCCGGCATGCTCTGGAGAGTTGGTGATTCAAAGCCTCAAAACGCGTAAAGTATATACGGTAAATTATGGTACGCTTCAAATAAAAGAGCATAAAAAACAATGTATTAGTTGTGGACAATTTTATGGTTCTGAGCGATTACCACTAATGGTAAAAAAAGGGAGTAATTATTCGTACGACTGTATGGTTCAGGTAGGCTTACTTCGTTATAGAGAGAAAAAACAAATAAGTGAAATAATCCGGATTTTTGATAGGGAATATCGTTTTTCGATATCTGCAACCCAGGTAAGGCGTTTGGCATATAGCTTCTTACATTATCTGGGAAAATTCCATTACCTGCATACAGGCAGCATTAACAATTATCTGGCAAGCCAGGGTGGCTACATTCTGTATATCGATTCAACTTGCGAGGGCCGTGCTCCTCACCTGTTAACCTGCATAGATGGCATCAGTGGCTTTGTACTGTACAGTCAAAAACTTTTAAGTGAAAATCAAACCGACCTGGAAAACGCACTCAGGAAAGTTAAAAGATTATTCGGCAACCCTTTATGTTGTGTCAATGATATGGGCCGCGGTATAAATAGCGCTTTGGATGTAGTATTTCCATTGGCGGCGCGGGTAATTTGCCATTTCCATTTACTACGTGATATTGGAAAAGATTTATTGAATGATACCTACCAAAAAGTGAGAAAATTATTGGCAAAAAAGGAGATTTATTCCGACATACGCTATCAAACCAAAGCTTTGGAGAAACAAACCGGAGGTTTAAAAACAGCACAAGAACTGTTCTACCGGGTTAATGATTGTAAAAAAAGTTCTCCTGAACTTTTACAGGGAATTTTGTACGGCTATTTGCAGACGCTAAAATCACGGGAATACAATGGAGATGGCTACGGTTTCCCGTTTGACAGGCCTAAATTAGTGTATTACAATGATATTAAGAGAATTCATGCGGAAATGGAATCTATCGAAGACCTTCAGGTATTTGAGCATGATTTGTTGGTAAAATGCCGGTTTTATAAGATAAAAGAAGTTCTCGGCAGTATATTGTCTGATAATAAGTTGGCTGATGAAGTTAAAGATTTGGAACTGCATATTGAATATTTTGACCAGCTTCGTGATATCATGCGTATCACGATACCTGGTAATAAAAAAGGATTGAACGACCCGGGTAAAATCACAAGTGAAAAGCAACTTCGCGATGTTGAAACAGAGTTAAAAAAGTATGTTGAAAAATTAAAAAACCAAAAGCATAAATTACCCAAAGTACAGAGTGTCATTAAGCAATTAGAAAAATATTGGAAAAAGATATTTGCCGGTGGGATAGAAACAACAGTACAAGGACAGCTAAAAACAATCTTTCCTCAGCGAACCAACAATACATCAGAACAGTTTTACCGAAGATTAAAACAACTTCTACGACGTTTGCACGGAAACTCAAAGGTAAACAAAGACTTATTGTATTTACCGGAAGAAATAGCATTG
>CAYGFI010000347.1:0-2338 GCA_964349045.1 uncultured Chitinophaga sp. | reverse complement strand
GATAATGAGTGATAATCTTTTTAAAAATAGAAATGTTCTCGTTTTAGGATCGTCCGGGGGTATTGGTTCTGTGATAGCTCGATCTTTTTTAGAAGAAGGAGCTTCTGTTGTGCTTCACGGTCGTGATAAAGGGAAATTGCTACTTAAAGAGAGAGATTTAAAAAAAGAGTTTCCTAAAAATGTCTTTGCAATACAATCTGATCTCACTTTCCCAAAAGATATAAAGAAACTCGTAACATTATATAAGAAAGAATTTGGTCAAAAACTTGATGTATTAGTTGTGTCTGTTGGAAACGGTAAGGTTCCTAAAAGCGCACTGATATCTCACAAAGAATGGCTTGCAACATTTCATCAGAATTTCTTCTCTATCGTCGAGGCTGTTTCAGCGTTTATTCCGTTTCTTAAAAGAGGGAATAGCCCAGCGATTGTGATTATCGGCTCTATTGCCGGTGTTGAATATATTGGTGCTCCTGCCTCTTATGCAAGTGCAAAATCTGCACTCATTGCTTACTCGAAACATCTGAGTGTTGAAGTGGCTAAGGATGGTATACGGGTTTCTATGGTGCATCCTGGTAATGTATATTTTAAAGGTGGTCGCTGGGAGGAATTGTTAAAAGAAAATGCGAAGCGTGTAAAAAACCACATTGATACCAGTGTTCCTCAGGGCCGTTTCGGAGTGCCTGAAGAGATTGCAGAAGCAGTACTTTTTCTCGCTTCATCTAAGTCAGCGTTTACTACAGGGGCACATCTTATTGTTGATGGTGGTCAGCATAATTCTTTAAATTAATATAAAAATGAAAAGCACAGTATTTGATTTACAACAAAGAGTTTTTATTATCACAGGAGCGGCCGGCTATTTAGGGGTAAAACATGTTGAAGCTATATTAGAAGCGAACGGTAGGGCGGTTCTGTTTGATATTAATCCAAAAGTTGTACAGGTAGCGCGTGATTTATCGAAACAAACAGGAGGGGAGTGTCTAGGTGTTGTTGTTGATATTACCAATGAGAAGGATATCGTTCGAGGTGTTCGTGAAGTTGAAAAAAAGTTCGGTCCAATATATGGGCTGATTAATAATGCTGCCCATAATGCCAAAATGGGGGAAAAGGGGGTCAAAACGATAGGATCTCGATTTGAAAGTTTTCCTCTTGAGAGATGGAATCAAGATATTTCCGTTAACCTTACAGGAGCTTTTCTTATGAGTAAGGTTATTGGTGCAAAACTGGCAGAACAAAATGGTGGTGTTATTGTAAACATTGCATCAGATCTCTCCGTTATTGCTCCTGATCAGCGTATTTACAAAAAACCTGGTGAGAAAGTTATTTCTGAAGTGAAACCTGTTACATACTCGGTTGCAAAACATGGATTAATTGGTCTTACAAAATACCTTGCGACATACTGGGCTGATAAGGGTGTGCGGGTGAATGCTCTTTCTCCTGGTGGTGTCTACAATAAAAACATTAATCGTGACTTTATGAAGAAGTTGACCAACTTGATTCCTATGTCGCGTATGGCAACTCAAGATGAGTATAAGGGGGCAATTATTTTCTTATGTTCAGACGCATCGTCCTATATGACAGGGAATAATCTCATAATTGATGGCGGTCGTAGTGTGTGGTAAAAAACTATGAAAGTTGGAATTATTCAAGGAAGAATTACTCCTTCTCATGGAGTGATACAAAAGTTTCCTGATGGGAAATGGAATGAAGAATTTGGAATCGCCAAAAAGTTAGGTTTTGATTATATTGAATGGCTTGCAGATGCTTCTTTTAATACAGAAAATCCAGTATGGACGGGCGATGATCTCCCTCGTGTTACAGAAGGGCTTAATAAGAATGGATTAATCCCTTATTCGCTTTGTGTTGACCATATAATGGGACGCCCACTTACGCACGGTGACGGTGATGCAAGGAGAAAAAGTTACCAAGACCTCCTTTCTATTGTGAGAAATGCTTCTATGTTTGGCACCACTCATTGCGTCTTACCTTTTTTGGAAGGCGCCTCTTTGTCTGGTGATAATACAAAATTGAAAGAAGCGTGTTCTGTGGTCACTCAGCTCATCAACGACACAAATGATTTGGATATTATTTTTTGTCTTGAAACTGATTTAAATCAAGAAGAACAGATAGAATTACTCGCGCCATTTAAAAGTCGTGTGGGTATTTGTTATGACACAGGAAATCGAACAGCTATGGGTTTTGATCCCAGTAAAGAAATTATCTTTTTTGATAAAAAAATAGTGCATATCCATATTAAAGACAAAAACAAAGATGGGAAAAATGTCTTGTTGGGAGAAGGTGTGGTTAATTTTGATGCAGTGTTTACATCTCTGGCCTCGAT
>CAYGFI010000346.1:0-2344 GCA_964349045.1 uncultured Chitinophaga sp. | reverse complement strand
TTAGTCACCGTAGCTTTCCGTGAGCGCTGAAGCTACTCAGCGGAGGCGCTAGCGCAGGTGAGCCTGTAACCCTGTAACTCCGTAACTTCGTAACCCCGTAACTCCATAACCCCATAACCCGAAACTTCAATCCCCTGATCCCGAAAATACGGATCATTTTATTTATCTTCGCATATAAATACATTTCCCATGAACGTCCTTATCCTCGGTTCCGGGGGTCGCGAACATGCACTGGCATGGAAGATCGCTCAGAGCCCGAAGCAACCGAAATTGTTTATCGCTCCCGGAAATGCCGGAACAGATCAATGCGGCACAAATCTGCAACTGGATATCGAAAATTTTCCGGTGATCAGGGAGGCTGTGCTGGAACATGACATCCAAATGGTGGTTGTCGGACCCGAAGTTCCCCTGGTGGCAGGGATACACGATTTTTTCCTGGCCGACGCCCAACTTAAAGATATACCGGTAATAGGTCCCACTAAACAGGGAGCCATGCTCGAGGGAAGCAAGGATTTTGCCAAGGAGTTTATGATTAAATACGACATTCCGACCGCGGGTTACCGTTCTTTTACTTCCGAAACCCTGGCAGAAGGTTACCGTTTCCTTGGGACCCTCAAACCACCATACGTTCTGAAAGCCGATGGACTCGCTGCCGGTAAGGGTGTGCTGATTCTTAACGATCTGGATGAAGCAAGACTGGAACTGCAGGAGATGCTTTCAGGAAAATTCGGAAAAGCCGGTTCTACCGTGGTAATTGAAGAGTTTCTCAGCGGTATCGAGTGTTCGGTGTTTATTCTAACTGACGGAAGAGATTACCTTATCCTCCCCGAGGCAAAAGACTACAAACGGATCGGTGAAGGCGATACGGGTCTGAATACAGGTGGGATGGGCGCAGTTTCGCCGGTGCCATTCGCCGATCAGGCTTTTATGAATAAAGTGGAGCAAAGAATCGTTAAACCCACAATTGACGGCCTCAAAAAGGAGAACATTTTTTACAGGGGATTTATATTCCTGGGACTCATAAAAGTCGAAGGTGAACCTATGGTTATCGAATATAATGCCCGCCTGGGAGATCCGGAGGCCGAAGTTATAATCCCCCGGATAAAAAACGATTTTCTCGAGGTGCTTGAAGCATGTGGAAAAGGGGAACTTAAAACTCAGAAAATCATACCAGACGAACGAACCGTCTGCACCGTAATGATGGTTTCAGGCGGATACCCGGGGAATTATGAGAAAGGCAAACTCATCCGGGGATTGAATAAGGTTGAAGACAGTATAGTTTTTCATGCCGGGACAAAGAAAAGCGGAAATGATGTTGTAACGAACGGGGGAAGAGTATTGGCAGTTACTTCGTATGGCAACGACCTGACGGATGCTCTGGGGAAATCCTATATGAATATTGAGGCTATTGAATTTGAGGGGAGGTACTGGAGGAGGGATATTGGGGGGGATGTTTTGTGACGTGAGGGTTGTGAAGGGCGTGATGAACGTGACGACGTGACGAACGTGACGATGACGTGATGACGTGACGACGTGACGAACGTGACGAGCCTTACGACCCTCACGCCGTCACGCCCGTCACGCCCGTCACGACTTAAAAATAAACAACTCAATAAATCAATGCAATTGTTCTACAAAACAATCACCGGCGACCGTTTCATCTCGGCAATTATCGTCATCCTCATTGCAGTGTGGATATGGATGCCGGCGTTTTTATCCCCTGAAATATCTATTGTCAGCAGGCTTGAGGATCAAATGCCTTTATATCGCTTGCTTACAATGGCTCTGGATGGAAATGAATTGTTACCAAAGCTGGTCGCGTTCGGATTGATGCTTTTCGGGTCATTTTTGCTGGTAAGGATTAATGCGAAATTTGTACTTGTTCAACAAAAGACTTTTTTACCGGCCTTGTTTTTTATACTTATTGCAAGCCACTCTCCTGATTTGCTTCAATGGAACCCGGTTTTACCTGCAACACTTTTTGTGATCCTGGTATTAGAGATTATATTCCGATCCTACAGCGATGAACCAAATACGTACCGGTTTTTTAACGCGGGGATACTTCTTGGTCTTGGGAGCCTGTTTTACGCGCCACTGATTTATTTGCTGGCTTTTATCTGGATTGCATGCAATTTACAACGACCATTTTACTGGAGGGAATACATCTTTCCCATATTGGGTTTCATGGTTCCTTATATATTTGTTTTGGCGTATTTGTTTTTTGGAGATAAAAACATACCGGAGTTCCTGGTAACCGTAAAATCAAATTTTATTTTCGAATTCAGATTCCCTCAATATCATTGGACTTATTGGATTCTGGCAATTTACCTGGGACTGCTCGTTT
>CAYGFI010000345.1:0-2359 GCA_964349045.1 uncultured Chitinophaga sp. | reverse complement strand
AATAAAGATCCTGAGCCAGGCCCAGGGTTTCCTTAATATTCCTGCTCAATTTTCTACAGGAACTTTATGAATTGTTTCCGGCCACCCCTTTTCCTCAATAATCTTCCCTAAACCTTCCAGAGATTTAATATCATCGGGATGAATAGATCCATCCGCCCTCAATCCTATATTCATGAGCATATTAGATCCTGTAAACTGTGAATATTTCAGCCAGTAATAAACTTCATCAGCAGTTAAATGTTCTGCTCTTTCGTCATTTATCCATCCACCACCGATATCCGTAAAGTCTCTTCCTTTGCATTTCTGCATCACGGTGCATATCTCACGTAATTTATACTGAAAACAATTCTCCCATCTTCCGGCGCTGTTTTTCATCCATCTTCCTTTATGTATATTCCATTGTTCCAGTCGTTCAGGGGTATCGAAACTATAATCAAATGGTAACATAAAATGTTCCGGAGAAATAAAATCTTCATCACAGTTTGCACCTTCCTTAAAAGAAATTAAGCAATGGGGTTGCAAGGTTCTGACAAGAAGATAGGTACTGTCTGTTTTCTCATAATCTTCCGGGTGCTGATAGAAACCATTAATCCCGTCAAACCACATTCCTGCAACCGGGCCGTATTGAGTTAATAATTCCCTGAGAATTGTTTGATTCCGTTTGAGAATAGCCGGTCTGGTTTTAACAATATCCGGTGGGACATAAAAAAACAGCGCCAGGTTATATTTTTCGCAGGATTTTTTTAGATCAGCTACCAGGTCACGATGACAGGGAGCATTCAGGCTGTTAAAATCAGTTGTGCCGGTTTTAAAATTATAACAACCTCCTGCATGGATGGTAGTAAATGTGATATACTTCATTTTTGCCTTTACTGCAAGCCTGCAAATTTTTTCAGTGTCAAAATTTGAAATAGAAAATTTGAGGAATAATAAACTGTCTTTATTAACTGCAGAATCGTACTCTGATCTGGTATAACCGACAAATTTTAATAATCTGTCGGAAGCTTTTCCCCAGCTCCAGTCCTGGTAATCATCCCTTCCATATTCACAAAGACTGGCGAGATTGAAATGAATGAACATCCCTGATTTTGCCTCGGAGAACCACGATCTTGCTGCTTTTTCCGGATCTTTTTTATAAATATCCGCATAATCTTTCAGCCAGTAGGGTACATCCGGTGAAGGAACTTTGCAACTTTCGTTAAATAAAAGCGGGATTAATAAACAGGCGAACAAAATAACTCTTCTTTTCATGATGAAATTTTATAAAAGGATGCTTGGGATATAATATTTAAAGGACCGGTAAGTGCTTTACCGGTCCTTTAGTTTCAATGAAGGAACATGCTCTTTACTTATTCCTTAATGATCTTAGTTGAAATCATTTTCCCATCCTGATCGATTACAGATACAATGTACATACCGGCAGGATATGTCTGCAGATTTAGTACCTGTTCTTCCCCTTCTGTAGATTTCTGAATTATCACTCTTCCAAGATTATCCCTTACTTCGATCCTGAAACTTTTTGATAAGCCCGTGATCCGTACAAATCCTGTTGTAATGCTCGGGTACACACCTATTTTACTCATCCTTGTGTTAACCGATGTCGGGTAGGTAAGTACAACCAGTGTGGCAGTATTTGAATTTCCTAACTCATTGAATGCATATACTCCAAACTCATACTCGGTTGCAAATAACAAGCCCTGGTATATGAATGTATTCGATTCAACCGTGTCAATCACAGTTCCATTACGGCTTACTATAAACCCGGTTTCAAAATCAGATTTATCGGTCCACTGAATAGTTGCTTCGGTGCCTGTTGATGATACATTTACAAGTGTCAAAGCGTCCGGCGCTTCAGGAATTCCTCTTAACTTTTGTTCCAGTCCTGCAGGTTCATCATAGAACTGAAGGTAATATACCTTGACGGTTGATTTATCGCCCGATGTAACTGCGAGCAGGTCATCATAGCTCAGGTTACCCATGGTTCTTTCATCTCCCGCTTTATCAATAATTATTGCCGTTGCTCCGTCTACGACGATGATATTCTTAAAGAATGTAACAACAGAAGTACCGAATATAATTCCTGTGACTGCAGAACTGTCCTGCAGAACCGTATAAATATCTGACAGCACATAAGCATCGCTTTCTGATGCAACGGGTATTAACTGGTAAGTAATCTTAGTCACCCCATCCTGTGCCTTTACTTCAAAATACACATTTTCCGAAGCCATGGCTTCTGTTTTAGTCGAATCTGTTTTTACGGAATTCAGGGTAACCAGTTCTCCACTGGCATTGACCACATTTAAAATTGCTTTGGCAGGTTTAACAACTCCCTGTAAAACATCATCTATGGATGTCCCGA
>CAYGFI010000344.1:0-2431 GCA_964349045.1 uncultured Chitinophaga sp. | reverse complement strand
AGCGTACCGCCAAGTGGTGTCGAACAAAGGTTCTGCAGGAATGGATGGTATGTCTGTAAAGGAACTTTACAAATACCTGACTAATAACAGGGAACGTATCGAATCCAAGTTACGTCAAGGGAAATATTTGCCACAAGCCATCTTAGGGATAGAAATACCCAAGAGCAACGGGAAAACGCGCCTTTTAGGTATTCCCACAGTCACCGACCGACTTTTGCAACAAGCGGTAGGTCAGGTAATAGCCATAACGTTTGAGGTTGAACTTGAGGATTACAGTTACGGTTTTCGTCCCAATCACAACGCCCAACAGTTAATGCTGTTAGGGCTATGTGGCATTTAATTCATTAATAATTGTTTCCAGCCGCTCTATTAATTCGTCAAGATAAGATTCTATGATTGACCAGACTATTTCGTAATCAATGCCGAAATATTCGTGAACAATTCTATTTCTGAATCCCCTAATTCTATTCCATTCAATTTCAGGAAATTTTTCTCTGATATCTGAATCAAAACGATTTGCTGCTTCACCAATTATTTCAAAATTTCGGACAACAGCATCAATAGTTTTATCATCTGAAATAAAAGCATCGAAATCCAAATCTTTGGTATAACGTTTTATCTTTTGAGCTGACTCAAGCATGTCCTCAAAAAGTAATATGGCATCTCGCTTAGACATATATCAAATCATTGTCGATTGCTTTACGGTACTTTTCTTTCAATCCATTTTTTGAGACAAGATCAACTTTGACACCAACAATTTTTTCGATTTCGTCAGCAAGATCAATAAATCTGATTCCAATTTTATCATTGAACTCAACAATTAAATCCAGGTCGCTGAGCTCTTTGTTTTCCTGCCTTGAGTAAGAACCAAAAATAGCCATCGATTTTAATGGGTAATCATTGAACAAATGGTTCTTATGTTTACTTAAAGTAGCCTGTATGTCATTTAAAGATTTCATGAAATCAAAGATATGGAATTTTTAATGGAACAGTGATAACGAGAATGATGTTTAAACCTTTTTTTGGCGAAACGGAGCACTGCCATTAGCCCTATCGGTTTGTTGTAAGCTCTGATTAAATAAGAAAAATACAAATTTTTCTTATAATCCTTGCCGCAACGAGTGTGATTTTTTTTCCAGAGGCATCGGAGGAAGGAAGAAGCTCTTACCAGGGGAGGTCTCAGTTCTCACGGGTTGGGGACAGGGAAGTCAGGCGCCTGCGCTAAAGCTTCAGCGACAGCGTGCAGAGGACATAGTACCGAAAGGAACGAGCCGGTACCCGAAGGAAAAGGGGAGAAACCGGATGGTTACCCGCAAAAACAAGCCGTACAGCTTCGATAAGCGTATGGAGATGCTCAAAGAGGTGTCCCGGGGTTGGTTACAATATTTCCGTATGGCAAATATAAGCACTAAACTGAAGACACTCGATGGATGGCTCCGGAACCGTATTCGTTACTGTATATGGCACCATTGGAACCGACCAGAGGGAGCTCATGAACACCTTTGAAAATAAATAATTATGTGAATAAAAAACGGGAACGTAAGCGAAAAAAACCTTCTGATGCTTGGAATCAACTCTGATGATGCCTTTAGCTGGAGCATAACTCGTATGGGAGGATGGGCTGTTGCCCAAAGCCCAATTCTGGGTACTCCTATTACTATTGAAAGGCTAAAGAAACGAGGTTACGAATCGCTGTCTGAATATTACTCCATGATTTCACTATCCGGTAATGAACCGCTGTATACGAGACCCGTAGCGCCTATGCTGAAGCTTCGGCGTATGCATACGTACAGTGGTGTGAGAGGCGCACTCCGTCAGCTCTGGCTGGCGGAGCCGTCTACTCGATTATAGCCATGTGCTTTATTCCCTGTCGTTTAATTAACATTTCCTGGTTAAGTTTAAGTTAGCTTTTGTAATAAATTAAATAGTTTGTCTTTATTTATCGGTTTGGCAATGTATCCGTTACAGCCGGCAGCCAGAAATCGATGTTCGTTGCCGGTTTGGGCATAGGCAGTGGTTGCGATAATCGGTAATTCCGGCCGGAATTCACGAATGAGCTTAGTAGCTTCCAGTCCATTCATTACAGGCATTTTTATGTCCATTAACACCAGTGTGATATCGGTATGCTGTTTGCAAAGTTCCACAGCTTCCGCACCATTTTTGGCCAGCAAGTGGTTATATCCTGCCTCATTCAAAACAACTTCCATGTACAAATAGTTTGATTCGTCGTCCTCAGCTAAGAGTATCAAGGGTTTTCCTGCACCAATTGCATTTTTCCCTTCTATCGGTGCCGATTTTTCTGCAACTTCAGTTTCATTGAATGGCACCGTAAATTTAAATATTGAGCCTTTGCCCATTTCAGAAATGACTGAAATCGTGCCTCCAAGCAGGTTAACCAATCCACTTGCAATAGAGAGTCCAAGCCCGCTCC
>CAYGFI010000343.1:0-2438 GCA_964349045.1 uncultured Chitinophaga sp. | reverse complement strand
GTTAATATGCTTTCAAAGGCATTTCTCGACAACCCGCGAGTCTTAAGAACTATAAAAAAAGGAAATACAGAAAAGAAGCTCAAAATAATGACTGAATATGCCTATGACCTTGTAAACAAATATAATGGTGTGTTTCTTTCATCCGATCAAAGTACCGCTATGCTTTATTACCGTAAAGAGGAGCATAAAATGAATCTTTACGATTTCTGGAGATACTTTCGAATGTTCATGCTTTGTATTAAACCTTCTAAAGCGCTCAGTATTCAGAAAAGAGAGAAATACATTGAAAGTCTCAGACCACCGGGAATTGACTATATATATGTTTGGATATTGGGAAACAATCCACAGATCAAGGGATTGAAGGGACTTGCAGAAATCAGAAATCTTCTTGATGCGAAATCAATCGAATATAATCTTCCCATACTTATTGAAACGACCGTTGAAAGAAATTTAAAACTATATCAATATGTGGGATTTGAAATCTACCATCACTGGTATGATGAGAAAGAAGATCTGAACGTTTGGTTTTTACTAAGGGAAGTTAAAGTTGCCAGGAAAAACAGGGAGAAAGCTGGTTTACCCGTTTAAACAACAGTAACTGTATCGAATCTTCCCAATTTCTTTAACATTCTGCCATGATTGATTAGTGCCATAATGAAATTATCCTGAACATTATAAGGAATATTATGTTCCTGTGCGGTTTCCCTGACAAGATGTGATAAATTTTTATAGTGTACATGACATATATTCGGGAAAAGATGATGTTCGATCTGGTAGTTTAATCCACCAACATACCATGAGAATATCCGACTCTTAGGAGAGAAATCGCATGTTGTAAGCAATTGATGAATTGCCCAATTGTTTTCCAGGTTTCCTTTATCATCGGGAAGCGGATAATCAGAGGTTGGCATCACATGCGCCGGCTGGAAAACTATTGTGAGTATAAAACCCTGCAGAAAATGCATTATAATAAAAAAGCAAATGGTTTGCCACCAAGCAATTCCGGAAAAAATAAGCGGTAAAACTAGAAGGTAACCGTAGAAAAAAACTTTCGAAATTATCAGTTCTGTAACGAGCCACCGGTATGAACGATTCTGCTTAACCAACAGGCCCAAATCCCTGTAGCGTTTCAACTGTGTATAATCTTTGGCAGTAACCCAGGATAGAGTCATCAGTCCATACAAAAACCAACCATAAATATGCTGCCAGCGATGAATCTTTAATCTTTTTTTATGAGGCGAAAGGCGCATGACAACACCCGGGTCAATGTCCTCGTCCATGCCATCAACATTGGTATATCCGTGATGCAGGTAATTATGCTGTAGTTTCCAGTTAACGGCACTTCCCCCGATAAAATTTAACAGATATCCCAGCAACTTATTTAATTTTTGATTCTTTGAATAAGAACCGTGATTGGCATCATGCATGATAGAAAGTCCGATTCCGGCGCTACCAATACCCATAATTACCCACAAACCTAATACTTTCCATGGATTACTGATTCCTGCTGTTAAAATAAGAAAATACGGTATAAGGTAAATGGCAAGAATTGAAAAGGACTTCACAACCATACTATAATTTGCATACCGGGAAATATTCCTTGATTCGAAATAATCAGTCACACGAAGCCTCAGATCGCTGATAAAATCGTTTGCATTGCTTTTGGGAAATTTTACAGTGTTTTCCTTCATTTTTCAAGTTCTAAAGATCTGAATATAAAATATTACAATACGCTCCATCCAGGGAACATCAAATTCGAAACAAAGTTACGCAACTTTTGTTTAAATCGTCCAATATTCCAAATTCACAATTATATTCCAAATTCTTTTGCATATTGGATTGTCCCATGAATACCTCTTAGAGAACCTTTTACGAGTTCAAGCATCATAAAAGCGCCTTCAGGAACCTGCATTGGTGGTATAATGCCAAACTCAGATGCAGGAACAACTCAAAATTCAGGGTAATATTCAGGATGGCCAGGAACATTAACATGGGTAAATCCATTTCCTTCTCCTGACGAAAACCTATTTTCATTTATTGAAAGTAAAGGATTAATATAATGATCGAAACGGCCCCTCCAATAAAACCAAAAATATTATAGATTTCATTTCCAAAGCCTTCCTTAACATCGATTCTCCAGCCGAAGCTCTTGAGTGAGAGATAAATAAGAAAAGTCAAAGCTAAAAGAGCAATAAAAAGACCCCATTTTAATGTCATATATAGTTCCAATGCTCCGGCAATTAATGCGAGCGCCGTAAGATATTCTGCAACAACAGAAATCAATTGAGAGTGTCTTCCAAATAACATCGGAAAATAAGTCGTTAAAGAATTGTAGTTCCCTTTAATTATTATTGTAGTTAAAACGAGAATCTTTATAATTCCCATCGAACCCATAAATAGTATTACAGCAAGAACCGGGCCTATGCATGGAGTCCAAC
>CAYGFI010000342.1:2198-2449 GCA_964349045.1 uncultured Chitinophaga sp. | reverse complement strand
GTCCCAGCCCGGTGGCCATGGCCCCTTCCGATTCGTGTTTAACAACCTGTCCTGCCAAAGCCCTGTCTACCACACTTTTTGAGGCACCTGTATCTACAACCCACCAATAGTTTTCAATTTCGGGATGGATGAAAGGGACCAACAAATGAATGGTCCCCTCCTCCAAGAAGACAATTTCCATCGGAATTTTCAGCTTTTTTCCCATGATACAAAGTAAACCAAAAATGCCATCTGGTCTTAAACAAAAGATA
>CAYGFI010000342.1:0-2188 GCA_964349045.1 uncultured Chitinophaga sp. | reverse complement strand
GGTCGTATAGGGGGTAAACGTCAAAAAGATTCACAATGGTTGAAATTTAAGAGGTTAATGTATTTGGAAAGTAGTAATGAACCATTTTAGTCTTCTGAATTCCTTCGTTTGACCCCTCTAAATCTCTCCCAATGGGGAGACTTCAGATTCGTGTTCTGATCAAAATTAGAACACCACTCCCCTCCTATATTTGTGTCATATGACCATGGATAGGAAGTAAAACGTTCTTTGACATATTTACTTAGATTTGTTGATGTATCAGCCTCTTAACCAGGGGATGAAGCGAAGGCGGAGCCGGAACGGAATCCCCTGGTTAAGGCACTAAAAATTCATATGATGGTCAACAATACTTCTTTACAAAAATGGGATCGTTTAAAGCAAAAACAACTCGACACCCAATTTATCAATACCCTTTTACAAGGAATGGGCTGCTCAATGTTCGAGGCTAAAGCCATCATGAACTGCGTTTATGATACTTACCAACCTTTTTTTGACAACGCAAGTGCAATGAAACCCGGGCAAGTCCTTTTCGAGGTTGTTTCAGTTGAAAACGGGCCTCAAACTCGACTTGCTGATTGCAAGATGGTCTCAGTGATATTATCGCTTGATGCCGGTGCTGAAGATCTTCAGATTAGGCAACAACAGGGGGTGATCGGATTGCGTAGGCATCGTCTTGAGCGTATTGCTAACGAAGCTTTCCAGCAAGGAGGCTTATTAACGGTTGAAGACATTGCCAACAGACTACTAAACTGTGGAGAGAAAACCCTCAACAGGGATTTGGCCTTTTTGAAAGGGCAAAACATTGTTTTACCCCTCCGATCGATTATAAAGGATATGGGCAGGGCAATTTCTCACCGAACACTGATTATTAAAGAATGGCTATTAGGCAAAGAGTATTCTGATATTGCCAGAAAATCCAACCACAGTGTAGACGCCGTAGCCAATTATATCGGTAAATTTAAACGAGTTGTATGCCTTGCAAAGGATAACCATGAGATTAAGACGATTGCATTCCTGGTAAAGCTTTCTGTCCCTTTGACAGAAATATATTACCGGATCTATCGTGATTTTCCAATGGTACTCCACCGTAAAGAAGAGCTTGATGACCTTATAAAAAAAACTCTTGTCACCAGGTAATCAACACCATGAAATGATCAAAAAACCTGATTCAATCCGTAAATATCAGTCGGCCCACGACCGCTTCCTGAAACCTGCACTTGTTAACTTCTTCACCCGTGAGTTCGCAGGGTATTTTGGCCCAATTGTAAGGGAGAATATTGCCGATGAGCTTATTTCCCTTTTCAATAGCCTTTGCCCTGAATCTTCCAGGCTAAAACCCGGACAAATGATCTGGAATGCACTGGACAAGCAAACCAGAGCTGACTCACCTAAAAGAAGGTACAAGCCGGTAATCTTAACCGTTGTGGACAATGAGGATATTAGGATGTTTGAACAACAGAGTCCATTGCCTAATGTCAGAAAACAGGTAATGGCAAGGATGATTAGGGAAGCATACGCACAGGGCGGTATCCTTTCAACACGCGATTTAAGCCTGATACTGACCATGGATGCATCCAGTTTATCCAAACAAAGGATAGAATATGAAATGCAGAACGAAACGGTTTTGCCTCATACAGGTGTCATCCATGATATGGGAACAACTTTAACCCATAAGAGTCAGATCATCTCTAAATATGTGATGGAGAGGAAAGATCCCAAAACGGTTGCTTATGAAACTAATCATTCCCAACTAGCTGTAGACCGGTATATTAGAGACTATAACAGGGTAAAAACCCTAACCGATGACGGCAAAGATATAGACTTTATAAACCTGACTACAAACATAGCAAGACATGTAATAATCCAATACCAACAAATCTTAAAGCAATATGTCAAAGAACATGAATAATAAGTACTTCCGCTCTTGTTTAGTCAAATGACTTAAACTTTGGAGGGGTTGGGGGAGGTCAAAATGTTGAAGTAGTAAAGTATTACATTAATTAGTCGATCCTTATAAACTTGTTTTTATTAGCTGGAATTCAAAAAAGAAGAGTTGTTGAAAAATTGGAAAAAGGCAATTTTTAATTTTTAACATCAGTTCCTCCATCAATTTCTTAAAATTCCAGGCTGCAGCGGCCAATAATGCATTGATTTTGGGTGAATTATCGCCGCTCAGATAATTCTGTCC
>CAYGFI010000341.1:0-2497 GCA_964349045.1 uncultured Chitinophaga sp. | reverse complement strand
TCATTTGCCATAAGAATAAATATATTCCAGCATAATCCTCTGGTTGATGGCCACCAGCTATCTGTTGTGGTATATTTTGTAGGAATAAATTCTTTACTGAAAGGCCATTTTGGATTAAGATAAATCTCCGCCCATATCCTGTTTTCCATCAATATTGATGCATTTTTCCAATTATGTTTTAATCCTGTAACATAAGCGCAATATTCAGCCCTGAACCAGCTGCCGCCATTATAATAAAATCCGTCACTTTTACCGTTACTGTAATTTTCTTCACCAAATTTTTCAAAAGGCTGGTAATCTCCGCTGAGATATGAAAAATCTTTTCCATTATTCGTTAGTCTTACGCAAATTGGAGCTGTAGTGCCATATTCAGGATGAGGTGAGTTGGTTACTTTATTTAGTATGGGTACCTGGTTCAAATGATTTATCACCATTTCATCTGATAGAATGGGTCTGTTAAACAGCCATAAAGAGAAGAATTCCGGTTCCAGGTCGGTAAGAGTGATGATATCAGGAAAGTTCCTGTCGAATAGAAGATGTTTTCTTTCTGTGTCGTAAAAATTCCGGTATTCATTTTCAGCCTTTTGGATATAGGTTTCAGAAATGTCAAAACCCAATTCTTTAATGGTTTGCAATGCAATTGCCAGCATTCCCTGGTTAACAGCAAGCCGGTCTGTTTTTGGAATAAAATCAACAATATCAACCTGGCTCAATGAAAAATGGGATTTGCATATTCCATCGCCGTCAGAGTCAAATTCGTTCAGAACATAATCAACCGCTTTTTTAATTTTTTCAGAGGGAAGTATTACACCGAAGCGACGCTTGTTCATCATTGCCCAAATGAGCCATTCTATTGTCGCTTCGTTATCTTTAGCTTCTACCGAGCCCATAAGCGGTGTAATTATAGTGCCAATACCGCCTTCAGGGGTTTGTGTTTTACCCCATTGTTCCCAGATGGCAAGATTCAACTCTTTATTATAGGTTGATACCACGGAAAAAAATGCGTCCCGGTTATACATATCGGGTGCATAATTCATATTTGGAACATTAAAAGGAGTAAAGTCGTTTATGTCGGTAATCCATGTCAGCATATTAAAATTGGCATATAACATTTTCTCAATCAGTGATCCCTGGAATCCTTTTCCTTCGGCTAATCTTGACTGAGATGAGATCATAAACTGTTGATGTGACTTCCATGGTTCAATAAAAATATAAGTGATTTTCTGAGCTTTTTCCCCGATAGGAAGAACATTATAGGGTTCCTGCCCTGATTGATGTTCAATGAATTGCAAATCTTTTACCTGCAGCCAGCATTCTTTTCCTGATTGTGTACCAATGAACATCGACACACTATCATTTTCAATATAGGGTACAAGAATACTCCCTTTAAAAAGCGTCCATTCGTTTTCTATTGCTGGAAAGTTATCGATATACTTAACTCCATTTTCGAGCTCGATGGTTTTGTGTCCATTTTTAACTCTGAATAGTTTTAAAGCCAAAGGTGTATTTCCTTTACACCAGAATGTGATGGTGTAAATTCGCTGATCTTTTAACGGAGTAATAAATTCCAAACCAGCCCTGCCGCCAGGGTGCCCGGTAATCGAAATAAGTTCATTATTTATCTCTACTTCGGCATTTCCTTCAACATGATATGCAGAATCCTTATTTAAAAGGATTTCTATGCCGGCATCAAGGTTAACCATTTCTCCAAATGTTTGCCTGATAAAGTGGTTATTATCTGCCCTTTCCGGTAAATCAGCTACATAAAATAAATTCGGATCAGGTAATTTACGCATTCCGACAAATCCACCTCCACGTCCGCTAAAGCGGCGACGGGTATTTCGTGTAAACTGGTTTTTATACCCGGCATCTGTTAAAAATCCGACCAAAACATTCTCCTGACTGATAAATCCAGCGGCAGGATACATTTCATGTACAAATCCGCCGGGAAAACTGTCGTGTTCAAACGTTACATATTCAATTGGTTTTTGAGCAGGACGTGCGGTTTGATCCAATATATAGAGCATTCGAGGCATAGAAGGCTGGAACAATTCTATAGTTTTTTTTATAATATTATCATTAACCAATTGATATATTACCGAAACAGTAAGATTAGCGTCAAACTCTTTGATATACGTATCTCTTTTTAAAGTAATCTGACTGTCGGTGCATGTCCAAAACTCACCTGTCCAATGAGGAATGTTTGCAACCGTACTCATGTCATTATTAAACATGCGTAAGGAAAATTCTTCCGTATTCGACAAGAGTAATTGATTATTATTATAAATGTCAACGTGAAAGCCAATCGGTTCATTGCCTGCCACCTTTAGGGAAAGCTGTTGCCCGGAGGTGTATGAATTGTTTAGCAGTGGGAATAGGAATAAGAAAAAAAGTGGAGTTATTTTTGGCATGTAGGGTAATAAGAATTTAGAATTCAGAATTTAGAATTTAGAATTCAGAATTCACAAAATACTAAATTTTCTTATTACCATACTTC
>CAYGFI010000340.1:0-2505 GCA_964349045.1 uncultured Chitinophaga sp. | reverse complement strand
ATGTTGATCCTCTGTCTCTTTATTTGTGTTTCCGAGAAAACAAAAATGAACGTATTGAAACTGAACTTGAAAAATTAATAGAACAATTACCATGGTAAGAGGAATTAATAAATTTCGTGAATACTTCAAGGATTTCGCCGGAAGTTATGTTATTATCGGTGGTACTGCCTGTGATATTACAATTGATGAAGCAGGGCTCAGGCCAAGGGCTACTAAGGATATAGATATTATTCTCATAGTAGAAGCTATTAGACCTGAATTTGTATCAAAGTTCTGGAAATTTGTGGAAGAAGGAGGCTATGAAATAAAAGAACAGGGCGATAAGGACCATAGATATTACCGTTTTACCAAACCCACTGATGACGAGTTTCCATATCAGATTGAAATTTTTTCCAGGAATCCGGATCTTCTTGACCTGGAGGAGGGGACACATCTGACACCGATTCCGGTTTCTGAGGGCATTCCCAGCCTTTCTGCAATATTATTAGATGATGATTATTATAAATATACTATAGATCGCAGCAAAGACGATGGAGGACTCAGAATAGCTAACACCGAAGCGCTTATATGTCTGAAGGCAAAAGCTTTCCTGGATATGCTTGAAAGGAAAGCAAACGGTGATGACATACCCGAAAAAGATATCCGGAAACATAAACTTGATATTTTTAGACTGGCAGCATTACTTACGGCAGATGATAATTTTATATTGCCTGAAAGCTTACAAGGAGATCTGCAGAAATTTACAGACCAGATCACTGGAGAATTGCCAGACAACTCTATTTTTAAAGAGATGGGATTAGGAACAATTGACGTTGAAAAACTTTTTGATCAGCTAATTAAGAATTTTAATTTGGTTCATTCAAAAAAATAAAATTATGTTGACTTTAGAACAAAAAAACCAATTTAGCGAAATTCTGGAGGAGTTAGGTAAAACGCTTGACATTACAGAAACCCAATACAATGCTGTTGTAAAGAGTTACGAAGCTGTCGGATTACAACTTTCAAAAAATGACTCTACGCTTGCACTATACAAACCGGAAATTTTACCGCAAGGTTCATTTATGTTGGGAACAATGATACAACCAGTTCATGAAAAGGATGACTTGGATATTGATCTAGTTTGTCAATTAATAGGCAAAAAACAAGAGTGGACCCAATATGATTTAAAACAAAAAGTCGGCGATCAACTAAAAGCTAATGCAAATTATGCCAGAATATTAAAAAAACCTGAAGGAAGGAGATGTTGGACCCTTGTATATTCTGAAGCGGCTAACTATCATCTTGATATATTGCCAGCCATTGTAGACTATGGATATAGAATAATCTTAGAAAAAGCTTTCTCTGCAACAGAGTTAAAACAAATTGATCAACTTGCTTTGAGAATTACGGATAGTAAAGAAGAAAATTATAGAATAGAAAGAAATCATTTGAATTGGCTTAAAAGTAACCCCTTTGGATATGGTCGATGGTTTTATCAGCAAGCGACTCTTGATTTTATAAAAGCATTTTCTATAAATGAATCTATTGCACCTGTTCCAAAATATAGAAAAGAAAAACTGCCTTTACAACGTGTAGTTCAAATTCTTAAGCGCCATCGTGATATGGTGTTCAATGGTCATGAACACAAGCCCATTTCTATCATAATAACAACACTTGCTTCAAAAGCGTACAATAAGGAGCCTAATATTATAGATGCCCTTCAGAATGTTATTGAGCGAATGCCCCTTCATATTGAAGAACGATACTCACCTAAATATGGCAAAACAATAAAGTGGATTGGCAATCCCATAAATGATGAAGAAAATTTTGCAGACAAATGGGTTGATGAACCACAAAGGGAACTGAACTTTTACAAATGGATGAACCAAGTGAAATTAGATATTGAAAATGTCCTCGGTAAAAGGGGATTACACTTAATTCAGGAATCATTGGAGAAACCATTTGGGAAAAATGTAATCTTAAAAACGTTTAGCAACTATGCAGATAATGTTTTAAAACAAAGAGAAGGTGGAATATTGAAAATGGCTGCTGTTACTGGAACGCTTGGCAACACAGGTAGAACCCCCGTACCTCAACATAATCCATTTGGCAAAAATGAGTAGAATTTCATTGATACATCAGGCAGGTACTTTGAAATCCTATTTCCCTGGGACAGACGTGAAAAGAAAGGGGGAAGTAGAATTGACATGGATTGGAACAGTTACACCATCACCATTGAGCGCGACATATACTCTGCGTTTACATTACAAGTACAATAATGGAGCAAATGTGTTCGTACTTGAACCCAAACCATTACAATTAGCAAAACGGAAAAAAGTATTACCTCATGTTTACAGTACTTCTGAACAACGATTGTGTCTATACTACCCAAACGATAATGAGTGGAACACGGGTATGTTCTATGTAAAGACACTTATCCCATGGGCTTGCGAATGGTTAGTGCATTACGAATGTTGGGTGGCTACTGGGACTTGGCATGGTGGGGGAATACATAATGAAAGTGAA
>CAYGFI010000339.1:0-2517 GCA_964349045.1 uncultured Chitinophaga sp. | reverse complement strand
GTGTACACGATAGTTACCGTGCATTAGCGGTAATTGTGTAGAACGACAATGCAAAAAATCGAAACAACGGACAAAAATTAACTTTGACGAACAATAAATAAAAATGAGCAAAATTATCTTTGACAGCGGAATATCCCTTGACGGCTTTTTCGCAGGCGACAACAGAAGTCCAGGCAACCCAATGGGCGGTGTATCAGGAAAAATTCACAGATGGATGCTTAATCAAAAAGCATTTTGGGAACACTTAGGAATGGAAGGCGGTAATGAAGACGGACCTGATGGTAAATTTATCAGAGAGACAATTGCAAGAACAGGTTCTTACATTATGGGAAAACGAATGTTTGAAGAAGGCGAAGTCAGTTGGCCGGAAGATTTATACAAAGCAGATGTTTATGTGCTGACACACGAAAAACGGGAACCTTGGGTTCAAAAAGGGATGACAACTTTTTATTTTATTAATGACGGAATACATAGTGCATTAGAAAAAGCAAGACAATCAGCCAAAGGAAAAGACATAAGAATTCAAGGTGGAGCGAATACTATTCAACAATTTCTGAATTCAGGGCTAGTTGACGAATTTTTCATTCACATTGCACCTGTTTTTTTAGGAAGTGGTATCAGACTGTTTGACGGTATTGACAAGGACATTTATGATATTCAAATTGTAGAAATAATACCTTCCGACTTAACAACACATTTGAGATATAAACTGACGAAGAGATGAGAACAACTACCCATAATATTGTCGTTACCGAACGCCCGATTGAAAGGAATATTCAAAATCTTCAAAAAGAAAACAAGCTAAAGCGAGTCGATTCTGCCAAGGGGGGACATTGGGAAATTATTAAAAAAGAAAAGTAAATATACTTTTTGTAAAGAACAAGGGCATACCTTGCTTTTTATGAATCCGTTTCTATTTCATTTTTTATAATCCTTCCCGTCCAGACTACTTTCACAGGAAGTCACCCATTTATCAAGTTGTTTTTTCATCTTTTCAACAATTTCAGGATGCTGATCAGCAATGTTTTGGGTTTCGTAAGGATTGCTTATCAGATCATATAATTCATATTCGGCCAGGGGTACTGTACCATTATCTGATCTGTGACGATCAGGGGCCAGGTTTTGTACCAGTTTATACCGGTCATCCGTCAGTGATTTTTGCTCTCCCCACTGAAAGCCAATGGGGTGATCCCTGAGTTGTTGACTGCCATTAATAATGGGTAAAAGGCTGATACCGTCATAGGGTCTGTCAGCTTTAACTTTATAACCAAGCAGATCACAAACCGTAGGAAAATAATCAGATGTGCTGGCTGATGTTTCGATTACTTTTCCTGTGCCAAATACCTTAGGGTATTCAATAATTCCGGGCTCACGAACTCCTCCCTCATACAGGCTTCTCTTCCTTCCGCGGAAAGGACCGGCAGACCCCTGGGAATGGCCCTTTTTATCAGGATTTCCTTCCGGACCATTATCACTTGTAAAGCAGAGCATGGTATTCTCAGCAATCCCCAGTTCCTTAAGTTCCTTTCTTAACCTGCCCATCTGAGCATCCAGGCTCGTGACAACACTATAATAATGTTGCTGGTCCTCGGAAAAGCCGGAATAATATTTCTTCATGACTTCCGGGTCCCCCACAACGGGTTCATGAGCGGCATGAAACCAGATAACCGCGAAAAAAGGGGTCTGTGCATTTGCATTTTTTTGAATGAAAGGAATAGCCTTATCCATTATAATTTTTGAATCATCACCGCTTAAACCCCCGGTAATATTCACACCATTTTCCCAATAAAGCGCCCTGACATCTCCCCTTCCATTATCCACAATAGAATAAGGATTATAGGTAGGTATAGCGTACTCTGTAGAAAACCACTCATCGAATCCCTGCATACCCGGTGTCATAAAATTTTTTTCCGGTTCACGTTTTTCACCTTTACCCGAGAAATCTGCTGTTAAAGTTCCCAGGTGCCATTTGCCAAAATGTGCCGTGGCATATCCTTTTTCTTTGAGCACTTCGGCCAGGCAAATTTCCTTATCCTTAAGATGCCCGTCGTTGGCAGAAAAAATACCGTACCTGTATGGGTGCCGCCCGGTAAGGCAACTGCCTCTTGTTGGAGAACAAACGGAGGAACCTGCATAAAACCTGTTGAACCTGACACCCTCACGGGCCATTTCATCCAGGTTTGGGGTTTTTATATCCGTGTTCCCGTTATATCCTACATCTCCCCAACCTAAATCATCTGCCATGCAAAAAATAATATTGGGATATTGAACCGGGGGATTTTGTGCTAATATTGATGTTGTTGTCAATGACAGCAATGCAATCGTAATGGGTAAGGTCTTCATTTTATTTTAAAATTTTATTTCAATGTCGTCCGGTTAAAATATTTATATTGATGTTTAACGCGCTAATTATGGCCATTATCGTGTATGATCAAAACTATACCCTTATTTTTCATGTCCTCATGCCGGACAGGCATTTACTTTTTTCCTTGATGAAAAAAGTAAACAAAAAAATCA
>CAYGFI010000338.1:0-2524 GCA_964349045.1 uncultured Chitinophaga sp. | reverse complement strand
AGATCAACTCTTTCCTATGCCAACAGCAAAAGATCGGAAAAAATATTTGAAAGTCTTTTTAATGCAATGCTTTCAAAAACTCTTGATAAAAAAAGAAGTCATAAACTGAAGTTTAAGAACCCGCTTTACAGTGTAGACGCAACCGTAATTGATCTATGCCTGTCCCTTTATGATTGGGCACACTTCAGAAAGAAAAAGGGCGGGATAAAGCTTCATGTCAAACTGGATCACAAAGGTTACATTCCTTCATTCATAAAAGTAACAACTGCAAAGAAACATGAAGTAAATGTTCTTAAACAAATCAACTTTAACAAAGGAGATGCGGAATATGTCAATATAGATGTCAGTAGTTCTTTGACATAAATTATGCAGCATTATTATTTTTTGTTTCAGCCGATGGATTAAGATATACAGTTTCCAGGTTTTTCCACAGCGCAGGCTTATGACTCCACCTTTGTGGATTTTGAGAAAAAGCTTCAGCAATTACCTGATTCCTTATCATCATAATTTTTTCACCAAGTCCTGAATGTCTTTGGTTCGGTGTTATATATTTTATCCCGCTGTGGCGGTGCTTTTCATTATACCAGTTTACGAAGTCTGCAATCCATTCCCTTGAGTGATTTAGATTTTTAAAACATCCTGGAAAACCAGTGGTGTATTTTAATGTTTTAAAAAGGGATTCTGAATAAGGGTTATCATCGCTGATACGCGGTCTTGAAAATGAAGGTATAACACCAAGATTATAAAGTGTCATTATCATTGTTGCACCTTTCATGGGATTTCCGTTATCAGAATGAAGTTTTATTCCTGAAAGATTATATCTGCCTTTAAGCCTTTCAAACAATTCTCTGGCAATTGTTTCAGATTCTTCTTCATGGATTTCCCAGCCTGTAATCTTACGGCTCCAGACATCAATTATGATATATGCATAAAGGTATATTCCCTTGATTTCTGTTTTAAGGTAAGTTATGTCCCAACTCCAGACCTGATTTGGACCTGTTGCAGCAAGCTCAGGAGGCGGATTTAATTTCTTCCTTGCTCTACCTTTTTTCCGGTGATGAAGCATATCCTTTTCTCTTAATACACGATAAAAAGTGCTTGAACTTGCAATATATCTCTTTTCATCCAAAAGAATTGCAGTTATTTGATAAGGATTGCAATCAACAAAGCGGCTGCTGCAGGATACATCAATTATTTCCTGTTTTTCTTCATCAAGCAGCTTTCTGGGAACTCTTTTTTTTGCTCCCTTACGGAAATCTCCTGTGGGATTATTTTTCCACCTGTAATAAGTTCTTTCTGTTATTTCAAGAACTTCGCAGGCTTTAAGGCGCCTTGCTCCGCAGAGAACTGCTTCATCTATCAGACTTAGAGCAATGCTTCTCTCACTAGAGGGAATCAGTCGTCCTCTTCTTCCCCCCAGATAGCATCTGCTTTTTTTTTAAGTGTCATTAAAGCAGCCATTTCTGCAAGAGCTTTTTCTTTCCGGTTAAGTTCTTTTTCAAGAGCTTTTATTTTTCTCTTTTGTTCCAGTATTGTTTTTTTATCTTTCTGGCTGTTATCTATCACGACTTCTCTAAGCTCCTGTTCCCACAATGAAAGATGTTCGCTATGAAGTCCATTTTTACGCAGCCACTGACCAAGTTCTTCATCATTAAGTTTCTTGCTTTCCAATAGCAGTGTCATCTTTTCTGTAGGGCTTCTTTGCAAAGGAGATACTTCTCCTTCTATTGGATCCAGATTACCAGCTTTTAGTTTAAATATCCAGTTTCTTATTGTTTGATCACTAATGCCTGTTTCAAGGCTTACTTTACTTATGCTTTTATTTTCAGGCGGCAGCACCTGTTTTATTATGCTGTTTCGAAAACCTGTGCTGTATTTCAAGATAGTTGTCTCCTTTAATATTACTGACATCTATCTTGACACATAGGGCCTCCTCTTTTCTTTGGTATTTCTACTCGAAGAACTGCTTGAGGAAAGTAGCACCCAGACGACATCCGATTCCAAATCTTGTAGAGGTTCACTTTGAGCTTACGCTCGAACATTTCAAGTGTTTGACCGTCTATACCCGGTGCGCCACCATTCCTTTTTACCAGTTTCCACGCTTCCATGACCTGTTGCTTCGGAATTTCAAATGGTCTTGCCTTGCCAGATCCGTTCATCCTGTTAATAGTTGACGATTCTCCCAAAGCTTGAATATGTCGATCCCTTCGCTCTTCTCCCATTACAGAAGCCTCCTCGCTACTACGAACCGATCCGCCCCTGTGCTTCGCATTGGTACGCTCCCTCTTGTCGGGTGATCCGCTTGAGGTTCTCCCTTGATATCGAAACGACAGGTTCCCACGTTCCATATAACAGCCCAGTATCAGTTCACGCCGTCTTAATGCCGGCGACCATCCACCCAGTAAACAGGTTTTCCGATGAATTCTTTCACAGCGCACTAGCTTAACACTGCTTTTGATCTCGATTGACTTACTTACGACACCTCAATAACGGTTCACTTTCGTTCGTCTCCTAATACCTTACC
>CAYGFI010000337.1:0-2559 GCA_964349045.1 uncultured Chitinophaga sp. | reverse complement strand
ATTTATATTAATGGAGTTTAAATTACAATATTTATAATTGCAAGAAAAATAAGTATGGTGAAGTTTGAATAGCAAAGAACACAGCAGCAAAAATTAGTTTATATATCTGAATATTTGCAATACCAACTGGTAATTAGGATTGTTATTTTTTAATATTTTTAATGATACGGAATAAAGTATTCACCAGCATGATATTTTTTAATCTGCCTAATTTTAATAGACTAATGCCGAATCATCACAATGAAGGCTTTCCGGAGGCGCACGATACCGCACCGGTTCGAGAATCTCTTTCACAGCAAGTTTTCCGGTTTTACATACAGGGCAGCAGGATAAGTTCCTGCCCGTAACACGGAGATAAATTTCACACCATGTGTGCGGGACGGTTTCATGTTTCTTTTCAATTCCATGAAAATCACGGCATGCTTCAATGGCCTTCTTTTTGTTTCTGTGAGATAAAAGCCCGAAGTACCTGATGCGGACAAATCTTTTAGGTACAACATGCATCATAAAGCGGTTAATAAAAGATTCACCTGCAAGCTCCATAATTTTTTCACGGTTTCCATCAGCGTAATCCCTGTACCTGAATTTTACCATACCATCCTTAGCGTCAACTATCCGGTGATTGCTTATGGCAATACTGTGAGTGTACCGTGCAAGATATTCAATAACGCTTTCCTTTCCCTGGAACGATTCCTTGAGATATACAACCCAATCAGCAGCAAAGAGAGAATCAATCATAGTTTGAAAATTATTTTTACGGATGAACTGAGTGTTCTGAAGAAAAAGTTTTTCATCTTTATATAACTCTTTCAGTTCCTGAAGGAAAAGACTTCTGAAACGCATCTTTAGAACCTGCACCGGTACAAAATAATTATTAGGAGCATGAATCCATTTTTGTTTTTTTATTGAATATCCGCCACCCGGTACAACACAGTGAAGATGTGGATGGTGATTCAGTTTCTGTCCCCATGTGTGTAGTATTGAAAAAAACCCGATATCCGCTCCGAAATATTTCTCATCACTGCTTACAGAAAGAAGAGTTCTCCTGCATACGTCAAACATGAGGGTATAGATAGCTTTTTTATTCCTGATTGCAATCGGATTAAGCGAATCGGGGAGTGTGAATACAATGTGAAAATATGTGAATGGAAGTACCTCATTTTTTCTTTCAAGAATCCATCTCTCTTTTTTCATCGACTGACACTGCGGGCAATGTCTGTTTCTGCATGAATTATATAGAACAACTTTGTGACCGCAGTGTTCACACTCTTCAACTCTCCCGCCAAGGGCTTCTGTTCTGCAGATTTGAATTGAACGCATTACCTTCCTTTCGTGCAGTGAGATTTGCGGATGATTCAAAAGATAGGACTGTCCGTGTCTGCGGAATATTTCATTAACTGTTGCAGTGCATGGCATTTTTAAATCTCTCCGCATATACATCAAGAGGACTTTGAGCTACGGTTTTTTCCTCATTCAGATGCACATAAACAAGAGTTGTAGTTAGATGCCTGTGCCCGAGAAATTTCTGAAGCTGGAATATTCCACTCCCTGTTTCTATCATGTGCGTGGCAAATGAATGACGCAGTGCATGTATACCGCACTGCTTTGTTATACCCGCTTTTATTTTTGCCCGGTGATAGGCGTGCTGTATAGCTCTGATTGACATCTGTTCTCCATGAGATCTTCCGCAAAAGAGCCAGTTTTCCGGTCTGTATATTTTCCAGTACTGTTCAAGTTGACTTAAACAAATCTTTGAAAGCAGCGTGTATCGATCTCTTCCCCCTTTGGCATCTCTCACTTTGAGTCTCATCGAGTCTCTTGAGATATCACTTAATTTTAAATTAACCAGTTCTCCGACACGGAGTCCTGAAGAATATGTAAGCATCAGGATTGTTTTGTGCTTGAGGTTGTCGGCAGAGTGTATGATTCGGAACACTTCTTCTGTAGTGAACACTTCCGGGAGTTTTCTTTTCTTTTTCTGCACAGGAATGTTTTCTACTTCAACATCCATACCCATTGTCTGTGAAAAGAAATAACATATCGCGCTTCTTGCCTGGCGGAGTGATGACTCGGAAAGTTTTTTATCTTTGATAAGGCAATAAAGATAATTTTTGATAGTCTCTTTTGTGATTGTCTCCGGCGGTTTTTTGCAGTATTCAAGGAAGTTGACAATACATCGATAGTAGGTGCTCTGTGTCCGCAGACTGTATCCGCGAAGTGCAAGATCTCTTTTGTAGTTTTGTAAAATCTGTTCTGTCATGACTGTGTCCTCCGTTAAGTTTAGTTAACGAGGTTTATCACGAAATTAAATAAAAGTGAAGTCTTTCAGGAGGTCGGAAAAGTCGCCGCCTTTAGGCGGTTTTGTTCAACGTCTTGCTTACCCGACGCTTAAACGAGTCTAAGCACATGAAGTGAGATGCAGGAGGTGATAAAGATTCGCGGTTTCACTCATTTTATTCATGGTCCGGAAGGCGGAGGTTAGATTTATAAACAGATGCAGCTATAGAGAATTTAAAAAAACAAAAACTGTTTCACTGCGGAGAGAGGAATGTCTGGATG
>CAYGFI010000336.1:0-2568 GCA_964349045.1 uncultured Chitinophaga sp. | reverse complement strand
CGGTGGAGGCGGTTTATCAAGTAATGGTGTAGGAGGGACCGCAACTACAGGAGGCCATGGCGGGACAGGTTTTTTTGGAACTGGAAATGGTCTTGCGGGTACAACTGCAGTAGGTGGTAATGCCACATCTTCAAGCGCGGGTGGGGGAGGAGGAGACCAAACATTCAATGGAGGAAATGGTGGCAATGGTTGGGAATGGGGTTATGGCCAATCAGCTACATCAACTGGTGCCGGTGGCGGTGGCGGTGGAGGAGGAGGAAATGCTTGTACGGCCGGAGGCTCTGGTGGCTACTGGGGAGGAGGAGGTGGTGCCTGTGAAGGTACAGGAGGGAGTGGCAGACCCGGGATAATTCATATTACTTATATTCCCGCTACCACTACTGCTGCAAGGCAAATAAAACTTGTTGGAGGAGTAAGATTAAGAGGAGGTATTCGACTTTTGCTTCAGCCACTTGATATCAATCTTGGACAAATTGCATGGGTAAAATAATTTCATTGGTGGCTGTAGTACTTTTAGTGGTTGGGGTAGCAAGTGTAAGTACTATTTTTAATAAGGAGTCAATATATAGTGGAGAGGTGATTGAAGACAAAATAAATCCAGCCAATTTTGTTCCCATTCCTGCCTTAGGACAAAAGATTTACAGGAGTCTAATTTTTAAATTCTGGCTCATCTATCCAGACAACTTAAGTGTAAAGGAGTTTAATAAAGGCGATACCACCACCATCGTGTTTGAAGATTTGGAAAGAGAAGAATATTTTCAGATATTTGTGGTGCCATATAATGGTTCTGAGATAAGTAAAGAGCGTTTGGCAATGGACTTGCCTTCAGGTGTTATCAAGGATGAGATAGGTGTTTTTATAAATGGAGTCAAGGGCATTTCTTTTACCAGTCAGGATGTGAAGATAGGAGAAACTAGAGAAATTTGGTTTATCAATAAAGGATTTTTATATGAAATAACGGTGCCACTTGCTCTAGATAGCTGGCTTTCTTTGATACTGCAAAACTGGTATTTTATGAAAATCTAATATGAATTTTGAGATTTCTAAAAATAAGTCTTTAGTGGTGTTAATTGTGTTGGCGTTGCTAATTTTGCAATCCGATTTTTTAAAAACATATATATGCGAAAAGAATGTATCTTTTATTAATCCATCTACTGGGTGTGGAAATAGAAACATCGTTAATAAGAAGGAATACAAAGAATTTAAAGAGAGGGTTATTAAATATATTAAGCAAGAACAAGAAACAGGGGAGCTCGACAATATTGGTGTCTGGTTTAGAGATTTAAGTGCAGGACCAACCTTCGGGATAAACGAACGAGAGGATTTTGTACCAGCTAGTCTATTGAAATTGCCTCTTGCTTTAGCTTTTTACGACCTACAAGAAGAAAATGATAATAACCTGCTTGAGACCCATCTAATTTACACCGGTACAACTGTACCGGTCCCAAAACAGACATATAGACCAGGAACACAGTTGGTACTATCCAAAAAATACACGATTAAAGAGTTAATTCACCACAGTCTTGTTTATTCTGATAATTTTTCCAGTCAATTTTTATATGAATATTTACTAAAAAATTTTAATAAAGCCGAACCACTTTTATTTATCTACAGGGATATGGGGATAATAAGTAGCGGAACAAGTTTCAACCAAGCCGGAATAAACACAAAAGGATATGCCTCAATATTCAGACAGTTATATAACTCATCTCTGTTAAACCCAGACCATTCAGAGGAGCTTTTAGAAATGCTTAGTGAGACAAACTTTGTATTAGGTTTACGTGCCGGAGTGCCACCAAACGTAAGGGTCGCTCATAAATTTGGAGAAAGAATAATAGCAAACAACGATAATGAGCTACATGATTGCGGGATAATCTATTATCCTGATAATCCATACATATTATGCATAATGACGAAAGGGAAAGACTTAAACTACTTGGCTAATGTTGTGGCCAATGTATCAAAGATGGTTTACGAAGAATTTAATTCAAGAGGACTAAAATAGTAGTAAAATAGCAAACGACATGAGTTTTTTAAAATTTGTAATATTGATAGTATCGCTATGGGGTTTTATGTTTGTTAACGCCCAAGAATATTCTTCAACAAATTTTAAAATAGAAGCGCCCGTTCTTTTCCCCGGTGGGTATTCTACGTCTTCCAGCTTTGGGTTGGTTGGAGTAATTTCACAGATAGGCATTGGTACCTCCACAGCCTCCGATTTTAAATTATTTGGAGGATTTGCATATTTTCCTTTTGTCTCTACTCCAATAATTTCAGCAACTGCAGGAGATTCACAGACTGCTTTAAGCTGGACGACTGCAGAGGCGGAAACAGGATGGTCCGTGGGGCAATATTCTGTAGGGCAGGCTACTTCACAAGGCGGGCCTTATACTTTTACGAATGTCGGAAATGTTCTTTCTTCAACTAGAACAGGTCTTACAAACGGAACAGCGTATTATTTTGTAGTAAGAGTTTTAGATGGATTAGATAATGTAATAGCCACATCAACAGAGACATCAGCAACCCCCGCATCTTCTGGTGGCGGTGGAGGTGGCGGGGGCGGTGGTG
>CAYGFI010000335.1:0-2569 GCA_964349045.1 uncultured Chitinophaga sp. | reverse complement strand
AAATGAACTATAAAACCCTGTTAATTACCAATTTTTTATTAAAACCAGATTAAAAAAAGTCTGTAAAGGTTTTTTTTTCTTTTATCAAATTGTACATTTGCACCGCAAATCAATACCAATCTCAATATGGATGAGGTTCCGTTATACTGTTTACATGATTTATTAATCCTATCCTAGGGAGGAACTTCTTTTGCCGGAAACCCTCCTAAGATAAAAAACTTAAGGAGGTTGTTATGATCACATACTGGAAAAACCAAAACGGTCTGGTGCAAATAAGACAGTTTGAAAAAGACTGCTGGATGAATGTTGTTAATCCTACTCCATCCGAGGTTTCCATGTTAATCAATAAGTTCAAAGTACCTGAAGAGATTGTTACAGATATACTGGATACAGATGAACGTTCAAGGCTCGAGGTGGAAGGCAAATGGCTATTGATCATTATTCGTATTCCCATACATGATCCCGGCAGCACAACCCAGCCTTTTTATACAGTTCCCCTTGGTGTTTTATTATCAAATAATTTTATGATGACCCTTTGTGGGCAGGAAAGTGATGTGATCCGCGAACTAACAAGGTATCCTTACAGTCAGAAGATCAATCTGAATGACAAAGATGATTTTATCATGCATTTGTTTTTACGCTCTGCTACCTCCTACCTTAAAAATCTTAAGCAAATCAGCATCACATCAAACCAGATAGAGAAAGACCTTAGTAAACTGGCAAAAAATGAAGTCTTGCATAAGGTATTGGGAATGGAAAAATGCCTGGTGTATTTTATCACATCATTAAAATCGAATGAATTACTTCTTGCCAAAATCCGTTCATCCCGGTACCCGATATTAAATAGCGTTGACGAGGATGACCTCGAGGATGTTATCATTGAAAACAAGCAGGCTATTGAAATGGCTAATATTTACAGTGATATTCAGAAAAGTATGATGAATGCCTATTCTTCCATCATTTCAAACAATCTGAACGTGATCATGAAACGTCTCACTTCGATTACTATTGTGGTGGCAATACCCACACTGGTAGCCAGCTTTTTCGGCATGAACCTGATAAATTATATGGAATCAAACACATATGGATTCAGTATTGCTATTTTAATCGCCTCCTTCATAACCATAGGTATAACATTGTTATTTCGAAAATTAAACTGGTTTTAATTTTATTATTTTAAGCGCCTCGGGTTTGAATTGCTTATCTTTAAAAAATATTAGCCGGCAATTTAAATTAGTGTAACTATTCACCCTATTTAATACAATTACTATTAAATAATTATATTTACCACAAACCCCACAAAGAAAAACCGCAAAGATCACAAAGCCTTGTTTTTCAAGATAATAACCTTTTCTTTACACTTTGTAACCTTTGTGAATTCTTTGTGCCCCTTGTGGTTAAAATATTTAAATTCAACTGATTAGAATTTTTGCCATTAGGTGAATAGTTACAAATTAATAAACATTTGACCATGAAAGCAGCACTAATAGAGCAATACGGCAATCCTGATGTATTTAAAATTGTTGAAATTCCTAAACCGGTTCCCGGACCCTCAGATGTCTTAATTAAGGTTTATGCAGCCTCCGTAAATCCTGTTGACTGGAAAATCAGGAAAGGAAATTTAAAAATGTTGTTGAGTAAAAAATTTCCAAAAATCCTCGGAATTGAGTTTTCAGGTGTCATCGAGGAAACCGGTGAAAATGTTACGGATTTCAAAAAAGGTCAGAGAGTTTTTGCCGGAAAGGGTTACGAAGGAGGCGGATATGCTGAATATGCCGTTGCAGAAGCCGGCAGAACGGTTTTAATTCCTGATAATGTTAGTTTTGAAGAAGCATCAACCATGGCTGTTGCCGGGATGACTGCTTTGCAGGGTTTACGAAATAAAGGCAGAATAAAACCGGGTTCGGACGTTATAATTAATGGCGCCTCCGGCGGAGTCGGTACTTACGCAGTGCAGATCGCTAAAGTACTTGGAGCCAAAGTAACAGCAGTATGCAGCGCAAAAAATTTCGACCTGGTAAAAAGTTTAGGCGCCGATGTGCTCATTGATTATAAAGAAACTGATTTTACAAAACTCCCGAAAAAATATAATATTGTTTTTGATGCTGTCGGATATCGGACTTTCTGGCAGACCCGAAAAGTTTTAAAGAAAAAGGGAATATATGTAAACATAAGCCCGTCGATTCCTCTCTACATCACCTCGCTGATTACCAGGCTAAATCCCGGGAAAAAATCAAAAGGATTTATGCTGCACCCCGACATGAACGATCTCAGGGAAGTAATGCAGATGATATCGGATAAGAAAATCAGAGTTGTAATTGATAAGGTATTTCCCCTTGAAAAACTGAGTGAAGCTCATCAGTATAGTGAAACAGAAAGAGCTAAAGGCAAGATTGTAATTTCTGTTTATCACTAGAATCATCCGGTTCTTATTCTTTTGAGAGCAGTTAACCTTAAACATGAAGATATTTATCCGGAATTTCGCGTTTTTGATACATTTCTTAAATATTTTCTAATCTTCTTTTAACGTTATCACTTTTTATTTTACTGAATAACAATGCTTTAGTAA
>CAYGFI010000334.1:0-2573 GCA_964349045.1 uncultured Chitinophaga sp. | reverse complement strand
AGGGTGGTATCATTTTGGTCTGTTTGGTGGTAAGGTTCTAAATCCTTGTTAAAATAAGATGCCTGATAGCCTCCCCGGCATTTGTGAACTCTTTTGAAGTATAAGAGTAATGCAGTATAAACCAATATTCTATTGAAATAGAACTGTAAGCTATTGAATGATTTTGCTTATCAATTTCGGCAAAGACTTCTTTCAATTTTGGCGAATTGTCGTTGTCGAAAAACAACCAAACTTTTGTATACGGCACACCGGCTCTTTTTGCATCATTGGCGCGTCGGGTAGCTTTTTGGGTAAGTGTAAGCGGATCATTATTTGTATTATATACAATTTCGATATCAACCTCACGCTGCTTCTCACGGCCAAGGGTAGCTTTTAAAGCAAGGGCGTAATGTTGTTCGGTTACACCCTCGCAGAGGATTAGTATTTTCTTATATGGCCTGTTGATCATCCTGCTCAAATTCTAAAAGCAAATCGAGTTCATTGATAATTGGCGTACCTCCTAAACGTCCTGAATAATACCATTTGTTTAATGGCGTACCAAGTCTTAAGCCTTTAATATCGGAACAACGGGTAAGCGATGAAGCCCCAAATTCGTTGCGTTCGGTTAACCAAATCTGGTCGCGACGAAATATTTCTTCGTCTAACTGTGCCACATCATGCGTTGCAAGAATAAGCTGTGCGTTCTTTTTATTTACCTGAGGATTATGGAATAGCTGTATTAAAAACCTTGTTATATGCGGATGTAAGTTTTTTTCGAACTCATCTACAATAAGGACATTCCCATCGTTTAATACATCAAGTACAATACCCCCTAATACAAACAGACTTTGGGTGCCAACCGATTCATCTGAAATGTCAAAAAGTACCGTGTTATCTTCAGAAATGCGGTCGGCTGATTTATGGACAGTTTTTATATTATACTTATATTCTTCCTGAAGCTGCTTTTTTATATCATCAGGCATACTTGAAGGCAAGCGGGTTTTAGACCAGTCACGGTTTTCTGATTTCACAGAATAAATACCCGTGTCGAGGGCACAAATTAATTTATTGAATTTACGTGAAAATGATGAATTGTTATTTTCGGCTAAACGCTGTGCATAAAGGTTGCTTAAATGAGATTCATGGTAATCCGTTATGAATGGGTAAACATTCAGTTTTTTCTTAAAAAACATATATGCTGATTGTGCCGATTCAACATTGTCTAAGACTGCTTTTGAAAGGAAAAGCTGATTGTCGTTGAGTTTTTTCTCAATACCTTTGCGCTCGCCACGGTATGTTTCTCCATAAGAAACTGATTTGACAGCAT
Source organism: uncultured Chitinophaga sp. (assembly GCA_964349045.1). GTDB lineage: Bacteria > Bacteroidota > Bacteroidia > Bacteroidales > JACJXF01. The sequence goes on along the minus strand of CAYGFI010000334.1, from coordinate 1,267 downwards.
CGCGGACAAATAGCTTTGCCCATTGTCCTTTAGGATTATAATACAAGGATTCATGTTCGATACGCTCAGATGAAAATGATATGGAATATGAATACCGGATGTTGTCGGGTGCAATAAATTCCATTTCAATTGAAACAGGGGCTGTCTTTGTGTCATTACTTAGACGGAAAGGTTCATAAGCTTCAATTGTATCACCAGGTTTGTAGTTGGAGGAATAAAGCACCAAATATTCAAGCGCTTTTGCAGCTTTCAGAAAATTGCTCTTACCGGAGGCGTTAGAACCATAAATAGCACAGGTCCTAAGCAGTTTTAAGCCTGTAAATTCTGCAACATTATTATCATGGCCTTTCAGACCTGTACGTACAAGGTTTAAGGTTTGCTGCTCTCTTATAGATCTGAAATTCTGAACTGTTATACTGAGTATCATTTTACAACATTTTAACATATACGATACAAATATACACTTAATAATTATATATTACAACAATATTTGCGTAAAATATGCAAATATATTTTAAATTCATAATAATTATTTTGGACAGAAATTTATATAAATGACGTAAGCAGGCCGCTTAAAAGAAAAAGCCTTTACTCAATGAAAACGGAACGGAAATATATCGAAAAGCTTCACGACATATTCATTGCCGGGACAATTACCCCAAAGAAAAAGGAATTATTATATTCAAAGTATGAGGATTTATTCACCCTGCCGGATGGAAGTGTAGTATATTCAAAGCTGAACGGGTTCCTCACCATTTCCCGTAAGTGTTATGGAAAACCTGTTAACGGAATAGTTCGGTCATTTAAGCGCTCACCATGATATTAAATGACAGTCACGAGTATCTTAAAATTTACGGGTCCTCACGTGCCTCATGTGTCGATTGCATTTACTTTAATTCAGCGACAATCTCATGCGCGGCCTTCAAAAATATACCCATAGTAATTCTGGAAGGGAAAAATAAACATACTACCAGGTACCGGGGGCAAATTGGGGATTATGTATTTATTAAGATTTAATCCGGTTAAGTAATTAAAATAACATTATCATTTTAGATTTTATATTGATTCGTCCTCTTTGGTACCCCCAATAAAAATAAACCCCTGTAATTCCATCGATTACAAGGGATCTTTGTAGCGGGGACAGGACTTCCCGCCTGTTTCGCCTTCGTGTAGCTTTGGCAGAGCAAGGCGGTCGGGCAGGGAACCTACATCCGCCGGCTGGCGGATATGAACCCTAAATAAGAATAATTTGATATTACATACTTCG
>CAYGFI010000333.1:0-2576 GCA_964349045.1 uncultured Chitinophaga sp. | reverse complement strand
AGATATAGGAGGAAATAGTTTAAATAAATAAAGTAAAAAGTAATTTTCAGGGACTAATTTTTACGATGTGCATTATTTGCCCTGCATCAAACACTCGCTTTTACGGGAAAGACTTTTCTCCTGATTGGGGAGGTAAGCTAATTGGTCGCATCTAAAAATCTCACTCAATCATCCTAACAAACTCCTCCTCTGTAATAACAGGTATCCCAAGCAAGTCTGCTTTTTTGAGCTTGTCAGGCCCCGGTTTGTTGCCGGCAATCAGAAACTGAGTACCCGAACTTATTCCCGACATGTTCTTTCCTCCGTTTATCTCAATAGCTGCTTTGATCTCATCTCTCGAAAACGATTGAAACGTGCCTGAAATAACGAAACTTTTCCCCTGGAGCTTCTGACTGACATTCCCGGTTTCATCTTCTGTGATTGTGAAACGCAGTCCGGCAGCTATAAGCCGGTTTACGATCTCTTTGTTTGCCGGGTAGGCAAAGTATTCAACAACACTACCCGCTATCCTTTCACCCACCTCGTCAACGTTCATGAGTTCATCGGCGGTTGCTGAGAGAATATTCTCCAGGTTTCCAAAATGCCGTGCAAGCTTTTTTGCCACCGTTTCTCCCACGAAACGGATCCCTAATGCATATAATACGCGTGGAAAGGGTACTTTCTTCGATTCTTCAATACTGCTGATCAGGTTATTGGCCGATTTTTCGGCAAAACGTTCCAGCATGACCAGTTGCATAAACTCCAGGCTATACAAATCGGCAATATTCCCGATTAACTTATGCCTGAATAGCTGATCGATCGTAGCTTCCGCTATGTTGATATCCATCGCTTTACGGCTCACGAAATGCTCAATCCGGCCTTTGATCTGGGGAGGACAACCATAAGTATTCGGGCAGTAATGGGCTGCTTCATCCGGGTTACGCTGCAGGAGAGTGCCACATTCCGGGCAGGTGTTGATAAAATGGAAAACCTGGCTTTCCTGACCGCGTGCTTCCACATCAACCCCGACAATTTTCGGTATGATCTCCCCGCCTTTCTCCACATAAACAAAATCACCGGTGCGGATCCCCAGAAGCCCGATCTGGTCGGCATTGTGAAGACTTGCGCGTTTCACTACCGTTCCGGCCAGGGGTACCGGCTCGAGGTTGGCCACGGGAGTAACGGCGCCGGTTCGTCCCACCTGGAAGGAAATACTGTTTAACCGGGTCCGGGCCTGCTCGGTTTTATATTTGTAGGCAATCGCCCACCGGGGGATTTTTGCAGTAAACCCAAGCTGTTTCTGATATTCGTATGAATTTACCTTAATTACAACTCCGTCTGTTTCGAAGGGTAAATTTTTCCGGGCGGTTTCCCAATGCTCAATAAAACGAAAGACATCATCGAGACCGGGGGCCCGCTTTATGAAATCAACAGGTATTTTAAATCCCCATTTAACAGCTTCCATAAGGTTTTCGTCATGATACGGTTTGGGTAAGTCATCTCCAAATAAAAAATACAGGAAGCAATCGAGAGGACGCCTCGCAACCTCCGATGAATTCTGCATTTTCAGAGTTCCGGAAGCTGTATTCCGGGGATTGGAAAAAACCATTTCTCCTGATTCTTCGCGTTGAAGGTTCATTTTTTCGAAGTCAATCCGGTTTATAAAAATTTCACCCCTGATTTCAAATTCTGAAGGATAGCCTGAACCATGAAGCTTTAAAGGAATGCTTCGGATAGTTTTAACATTCCGGGTAACATCATCACCTTGTTCACCGTCTCCCCGGGTTACAGCTCTTATAAGGATCCCGTTACGATAGTTGAGACTTATTGCAACTCCGTCATACTTAAGTTCGCAAACGTAATCAAAGGGACCATTAATAACTTTCTTAACCCTTCTGTCGAATTCCTGCAGTTCTTCCCGTGAATATGTATTATCCAGCGACATCATCGGGTATTTGTGTTTTACTTTCTCAAATTCCAGATTTAAGTCACTCCCAACGCGTCGTGACGGGCTATTTTCATCCTCAAATTCCGGAAATTGTTTTTCCAGATCAATTAAGGAGCGCATTTTCATATCGAACTCAAAATCCGATATAACCGGCTGGTTCATAACATAATATTGATAGTTATGACGGTTTAATGTTTCACGTAGTTGTTCTATTAGAATTTTAGCCTGGTCCCTGTCCATAATTTTTAAATGTGAGAGGTAAATTTAGGGATTTTTAGGAAACAGGAGGGGGGTCTGAGAAAAATTCGGTGGAGAAGGGGTGGTTTGATGACATCTTTCAGGTTAACTTGGTTCGATTGATTTTCTTTTTCCTATTAGTCAATTTAAAATTATTTTTTTTTTGGCATAGTCAGATGAACGGACTGAGGTAGGGGTTACATATATAAATAAGTTGGGTGCAAGCCTAACCCGCATCGAATGAAAATTATCTTCTAACATAACCGAAGTTATTGCAATCATCTCAATTGCTTTTGCTAAAGGCCATTGCGTAGCCCGCGGAGCGGGATTCCGCGCTTAATTTTTTAAGATGAAGGGTTAAGCGCAGAAACCGCAAGCGGTTACGCGAGGGCGCAAGGGGAACGCGGTTTTT
>CAYGFI010000332.1:965-2587 GCA_964349045.1 uncultured Chitinophaga sp. | reverse complement strand
GAATTACGGAGTTACGGAGTTACGGAGTTACGGGGTGAAGGGGTTACGGAGGGTTTATTAATTTCACTTTATTTTTTGGAAATATGAGATCGGCTACTTTTTTATTATTCTTTTTTTTCATTTTTATCTCTTCGTGCAGAAAGAGTGATTATTTTATACCAGATAAACAAGTTATAAGCGATAATGGAGGAGGGACAGGGACAGTTACCTGGTCAGCTGAAAAAACTTTTCTTATTGATGGTTTTGTATTTGTTAATGATGGTCAGGTATTAACCATTAAACCCGGAACTGTTATTCAGGGTAAAACAGGTCAGGGAACGCAGGCCAGTGCACTGATTGTTGCCCGCGGGGGTAAAATCATTGCTGAAGGCCGGTCGGATCAGCCCATTATATTTACAGTTGAAGGAGATGACCTGGAAGGGTCCATACCACTTGAATCATATGGTTTATGGGGAGGTCTGATCATTCTGGGAAACGCAACTGTTAACACACCAACCGGAGAGTCATTTATCGAAGGACTTCCCATCAGTGAACCCCGCGGTGTTTATGGCGGTGATTATGATGATGATAACTCGGGGATTTTACGATTTGTTTCCATCAGGCACGGGGGGACAAATATCGGGGAAGGAAATGAGATCAATGGGTTAACATTGGGTGGAGTTGGAAGAAAAACGACTATTGATCATATAGAAGTTGTATCGAATGCCGATGACGGGATCGAATTTTTTGGAGGCACCGTGAATTGCAATAACCTGGTTGTAGCTTTTTGTGGTGATGATGCTTACGATTTTGATGAAGGATATTCGGGCAAATGCCAGTTTATACTGGGTATTTCTGATCCTTTTAATGGAGATCATCTTGCAGAACATAGCGGAGCCCCACTCCCTGGCCTGGGTAAGCCATTTTCCCACCCTGAGATTTATAATGCCACCTATATTGGCAGGTACGATAAAACATTGAGTTACCTGGTTCATTTCGATGATAATGCCGGGGGAGTATATAAGAATTCCATATTCCTTAATTCACCAAAAGGCATTAACATAGAATATGAATCAAATGGAGGAAGTTTTCAAATGTGGGAAAAAGGTGAACTGGAAATTACCAACAACATATTTTTCCGGATTTCGGAACAAAACAGTGACAGTGTCTTCAGACTTTTTCCTTACTCTGAATCACTGGCTGAAGAGCAGGGACTGTTATCATCCTATTTTACAGAGGCTGGAAATGAAATTAAAGACCCAGGCTTTACAATACAGAACTATGATTTCCAATTACTCCCATCTAATACGGTATTTGAAAACCTTGCAGATTATAACTCTTCATGGTTTGAGCAGGTGACCTACAAGGGAGCCTTCGGATCCAGAAACTGGCTCGAGGGATGGTCGTATTTATGGAAGGAGAATATTGTCAGATAGTAATAAATATCAATTAATTAACCTGAGTTACCCCACATAAGACTGACATACTGACCACATTTGTCCAGTCTGATTAAAATTATCATAAATAACTTTATCCTAAATCAAATCTTCGGTAATGATCCGGTAAGATATGTATTTCTGTCCCGCTATTGAAAAAAGCGGCTTCTTAAGGACTGATTATTTAGATTCATAATAAATTACATC
>CAYGFI010000332.1:0-955 GCA_964349045.1 uncultured Chitinophaga sp. | reverse complement strand
GTATAAAAGGATAACACTATGAAAACGGTAGCAAAATATAACAAATTATTAACCGGGAGTTGTAGCTCCCACAAACGTAAATCCATGAAAAAAAATTTTTTATGCTTATTTTTGGGAATTGTAATTCAATTAACTTATTCTCAAATAAAAATTGTCCCTAATGGCAATGTTGGCATAGGTGATGTTACAGACCCTGGTAATTATAAGATCTGGGTGCAAAATGGAAATTACAAATTACAGAGCGGTGCAAGTCCGGACGGAACAGGTTCCAACTTACTCCGGATATTTAATAATGTGGGTAGTGCATTTAGTGTTAATTCATATTATAACCTACAATCTTATTTAACTACTGATATAGGCATTAACTATTCTATAAATGGAAGTACCGGTACGCATAGGTATAGTGAAATTGGACTGAAAAAGTCACCAATAATTCGTTTTGATGGAAACAGCGGAACCTTAGCATTATATGGAGAGAATGGTACGGGTTCCGATTGGCGTACACCCAGTAATAATTTAGGGGTTTTTGTAAATTCTAACGGTAATGTAGGGATAGGATCAACAACCTGTTCATACGGTAAACTTCAGATAAATGGCTCCGGTATAAATAATGGATTATCGGTTTACAACGGAAGCGGTACAGCGATCAATACAATACATAATCCTGATGATAATGCATATATCATAAGAGGTACGAATACCAATGCAGGTATCAGGTTTCTAAACAACGGCCACGTGGGTATAAACGGTTATGCCTCGTCAGAGTATTGGTTTTATGTTACAGGGGATTGCAGGGCTGATAGTTGGAGTACTTATTCAGACAGTACCGCAAAAACTGATATCAATAACATTCCAAATTCAGAAAGAATTAAAGAATTACGTCCTATATCCTATAGATGGAAAGAAAAGGTATCTGATTCAGATGAAAATACTGAAGTTTCAAGTTCTTTTATTG
>CAYGFI010000331.1:0-2612 GCA_964349045.1 uncultured Chitinophaga sp. | reverse complement strand
TGCAAAATCCGGCTAAATTGACCACCCTGCGCCGGTAGAAACTGACCACCCTGCGCCGGACCAAATTGACCACCTCTCGCCGGAGCAAACTGACCACCTGAAAAGAGTTTTTCTCATGTAAAAAGTAAGTTATAATCCTTACTGTTGAATAAAATATTTAACAGATGGATTATGGCCAATAAAACAATAAACATGAGTAAACTAAGACAAATGCTGCGCTTATTTGCGCAAGGAGAGAGCAAATTAAAAATCAGCTCTTTAACGGGTGTATCTCGCAATACCTTAAAGAAATACCTAAAAACCTACGAGAAATTAGGGCTAAACATAACCGAAATAGATAAAAAGACGGAACAGGAACTGGATCAGTTATTTGGTGAAAATGTATTACCCGCTCCAAGTGATAAATACAAAACACTGGAATTCTTTTTTCCAAAAATAGAAAAAGAGCTTAAGAAAAGAGGCGTCACGCGCCAGATCCTATGGGAAAGGTACCTTGCAATCCATCCCGATGGTTTTAAGCGTTCACAATTCAATTATCATTATCAGCAGTGGCTCAAACGAAGTAAACCGGTCATGCATATCGAGCATATAGCTGGCGATAAAATGTATATTGACTTTGCAGGAGAGAAACTTCACCTTGTAAATAAAGATAGCGGCGAGATATCTGATGTGGAAGTGTTTATATCGGTACTAGGAGCAAGTCAGCTGACCTATGTTGAAGGGATTTTAAGTCAGAAAAAAGAAGATCTTATCACAAGTTGCGTGCATACAGTGGAATATTATGGAGGAGTACCAAGGGCGATTGTTCCGGATAATGTAAAGAGTGCTGTTACCAAAAGCGATCGTTACGAACCCACCCTGAATCAGGCGTTTGAGAACTTTGCATCGCACTACAGCACCACGATTTTACCTGCCAGGGCTTATAAGCCAAAAGACAAATCGTTAGTAGAAGGAGCCGTCAGAATAGCATACAGGCGAATTTATTCTGTGCTTGATAAAAAAGTCTTTCATACACTTGAGGAACTGAATGTGGCTATCAAAGAGATTGTTGAGGTGCATAATAACACCAAATTTAGTGACCGGCCTTATAGCCGGCGGGCTCTTTTTGAAGAGGTGGAACGTGGGGCACTAAATCCCTTGCCGGATGTGCCTTTTGAATTTAAAAGGCAGCAACAGGCAACTGTATCTGTAAATGGGCATGTATGCCTGAAGGAAGACAAGCACTATTACAGTGTCCCGTATCAATTTATAGGCAAGAAAGTAAAGTTGCTCTACACATCCACTCATGTAGAAATATTTTACAAATACACCTCTCTTACCGTCCATCAAAGAGAGCGCAAGCCTTATGGGTATACCACCAACATCGATCACCTGGCCAGCACACACAAATACCTGACTGAGTGGCATCCGGAACGTTTTATCAAGTGGGCGCAGTCCATCGATGAATCCGTAAAGCAGTTTGTTATGTGCCTGATGGAAAACAAAACACATCCGGAACAATCATACAAAGCTTGTCAGGGCGTACTAGGATATGAACGAAAGGTAGGACGGGAAAGGCTTATAAATGCATGTAAAAGAGCCATAGAATATGATAATTACTCTTACCATGCGATTAAATCGATCCTGGAAAACCATCTGGATCAATTAGCAAATACAGAACCACCCAAAGGTATCCCACGGCATGACAACATCCGGGGCGAAGATTATTATCAGTAAATCAAATAACCATTAAAACTAAATCAAATGACACAAGAAACTTTAGAAAAGATTAAAAGGCTTAAACTATTAGGAATGGCCAGAGCCTATCAGACGAGTTTGGAAAACGATAAGCTGTTGCAGCTCTCGGCTGATGAACTGATCAACATGCTTGTCGAAGCAGAATGGGATGACCGACTGAACCGTAACATTGAACGAAGGCTTCGCAATGCACGGTTCCGTTACCAGTCAAGTATAGAAAACATTGATTTTAGTGCTGACCGTAATCTGGATCGAAACCAGATCTTACGTTTTGCCGAATGCGGGTACATAAAAAAACACGAAAACATATTAATAACCGGAAGCACAGGCATTGGGAAAAGTCACCTTGCAACTGCCCTCGGGCATCAAGCCTGTACTCTTGGATATAAGGTTTATTATGCAAATATGGCTAAACTGTTCTCAAAGCTAAAAATGGGCAAAGCAGATGGATCCTATATCCGTGAGATATCAAAGATCGAACGACAAGACTTGCTTATAATGGACGATTTTGGATTGCTACCTCTTGATAGTCAGAATCGCTCTACACTTATGGAAATCATTGAAGATCGACATACCAAAGCATCCATGATCATTACCTCTCAGCTTCCAGTAAACCTCTGGCATGAAGTAATAGGTGAAAAAACTATAGCAGATGCAATCCTAGACAGAATCGTACATGATGCTCACAGAATAGAACTTAAAGGAGAATCGATGAGGAAAACAAGGGTCAAACAAAAAGAAATTGAAATATTAAATTAAAAAGATAAATTTGTATAACCACTTTTTTACAATGGAAAAACTCTTTAGGAAAACAGTAACTTCGATGTGGTCAATTTAGTCCGGTCAAAGGTGGTCAGTTTGTCCGGTATATGCAC
>CAYGFI010000330.1:0-2639 GCA_964349045.1 uncultured Chitinophaga sp. | reverse complement strand
GTGCCCTTCACATCATTTGATTTTAACCATATCTTCTTCTATAATATTATAAAGTAAAAATTACAGGAGGAACACAAATGTCAACAGTTAAAAAATTCACAAGAGATGAGATGCGGGAGACAATGCAGATCCGGGGATTCAGTGATGTAACAATATCTACCTACATAAACCATGTAAGGAATCTCGCAGAATATTTTAATAAGCCGCCTCATACGCTTCAGCCGGAGCATATCCACCAATACCAGGTTTTTCTGGTGCAGGAGAAACAGGTCTCATGGTCTTTTTTTAATCAGGCAGTATGCGCTATGAGGTTTTTTTTAACCATATAGTACAGAATGACTGGGCAGTAAAACATATTCCATATCAGAAAAAGCATAAAACCCTTCCGGCAGTCCTGTCACAGGAAGAAGTCAAAGCCTTTCTATCGGTAATCGAAGACCCTAAATATCAGGCAATAGCATACACGTTCTACGGCAGCGGAGTCCGACTTTCCGAGTGCATCAATCTAAAACTTCAGGATCTCGATTCTTCGAACATGGTGATTACAGTCCGTGACGGCAAAGGTAAGAAAGACCGCGTAACGGTGTTTCCGGAGAATCTGCTGTATGCGCTTCGTAACTATTACAGAAAATCAAAAATTAAACCGGTGACGTATCTTTTTCCGAACAAAGATGACAGATTCAAACCTTTCTCAAAGCGGCAGACCCAATCGTTTATACATGATGCCGGACTGAAGGCCGGAATTGCAAAAAGCGTATCCCCCCATATTCTCCGCCATTCATTTGCCACCCATCTTCTTGAGTCGGGAGTAAACTTGAGGAAGATACAGGTGATACTGGGACACAGGTCTCTGCAGACCACGGCAGTCTATACACATCTTGCAAAGGATTTCTTAAGTGAAGTGAAAAGCCCTCTGGATACTTTGGGGGTACACAGTGGAAAGTAAAATACTGGGAATAATAAAAAGAAATTCCGGCAAGTTAAAGAATCTCTCAGGTTATGAGAAGTCGGTGCTTGATAAAATCATAAACTGCAGAACGGAGACTGTGCCTAATCTCTTTACCCGCTGTGACTGCTGTTCTTCTGTTCATCCGGTATACAAATCGTGCAAAGACAGAATGTGCCCTGTGTGCAACGGTTCAGCTTCGATCAGGTGGACTGCAAAGCGTGAAGCTGAGCTTCTCCCCTCCGGATACTTCCTCCTCACTTATACTGTTCCGTCTCAGCTGAGATCTATCTTTCTTGCAAATAAAAAAATATGCTATAACCTGTTGTTTAAAACTGCAGGTCTCTCTCTGACGGAAGGTGTGCTGAAGAATAACCGTAAGTTTCACGGGAGAGCTGGATTTTTCGGCATGTTCCATACGTGGGATCAGAGGAATAATTATCATCCTCATCTTCATATCGTCATCCCCGCCGGGTGTCTGAGCATCGACGGCACAGAGTGGATATCATCCGATCCGTCATTCTTTCTTCCGGTAAAAAAAATGTCTGCCGATTTCCGTGAAAAACTTTTATCAGCCCTGTCTAAAGAGTTTAAGAAAGATTCTCTGAAAATCCCCGTAGATATTGCCGAGCCTGAAAAATTTCTGGATGATCTTAGACGCGTCCCCTGGGTGGTAAACTCCCAGCCTCCCGATAAGAAGAGAAAAAATCCGGAACATGTTGTGCGTTATCTTTCCAGGTATGTTGTAAAGAGCGCGGTGAGTGAAAGCCGTATCCGCAAAGTGGATAACGGAAATGTTCATTTAAACTATTATGACAGAAAAAAGAAACAGGGCAGAACAGAGATCATCACAGAGCTTCAATTCATGAAACGTATGATGATGCATGTTCTTCCTAAAGGATTTAAAAAAGTTCGCTTCTTCGGTTTTATGACAAACCGTCATCGTTCGGAAAATCTTGCTCTCTGCAGAATGCTGCTTGGTCAGCCTCTTTCTGAGCAGGAGGAGCCTGATAAAAAGGTGCTTACCGATACGGCATTTCTGTTCTGGAAATATTTTAAGGTTGATATAACCCTCTGCAAAGAATGCGGCAGGGGTCATATTCATTATGTTCATAGTCCGGATGGCGGAGGTTAAATTTAAAAGTTGTTTTCTCCCTTTTGTAAAATGTTTCATAGCCCGGTGCTTATAAGCGCAGGGAGAGGTATGTCCGGAGGTTGTGAAATGCAGGCTATTCGAAACAATTTGGCTTTATTTTTTGATTGGAAATATGAATTTTCAGAAGAAATTTTATTACTCCGGAATTATTTCGGATGTTTACTCCAGATTATTTGAAGAGAAAAGGCTGAAATGACATTGAAATTCCTATATCGGTGCCTGAGCGTGTTCAAAGCAGGATTTGTTCGACGGTAGTTGTTTCGTTCAACAGAGTCTTAACATAGCTGCTTTGGATAATTAAGATCACATTATTTATTATGAAAAACCGCTAATGTAACTTAGCGGTTTTTTTGCAGCAGCTACGTTAAGACTTCTATAAGTTGTACGCTGGATTGAGACGCCCCAGTTTTGTATTAAATCAATTATTGATAAAAGGTAAAAGTATATTATTCAAGGATTTTTTATTTTTTGTTTTATATATATAGTAATCAGAATCAATTGTTATAATATCATGAATGTTTGTTATCTCGGCTATTA
>CAYGFI010000329.1:0-2685 GCA_964349045.1 uncultured Chitinophaga sp. | reverse complement strand
AATCCGGGTAACAAAATCAGGGCTATCTGTATTAACTATTAATTATATGCTTTAATGGTGTTCTTGTCAGGTATTCTTTTTTGACTGATTGCGTAGGGTGGATTCGGCATTTATTGAGTTGGAGATGCTTCTGGAACCTGATTATGGGTTTACAAGAGAGCTTGAGTTGGAGAGGCAGGTTGAGGGATTAAAAAGGCAATAGGGTAGAGATTTACTTTTTTTATGAGAGATAAAAATGACGGTAAAATAATATGGGAGAAGAAGATATAGAGGAAATAGACGCAATATTGCGTATACACAATCGTTGGCGGTCATTGTAATGGGTATCACAGCATATTAAGCTAAAATTATGACAAGAAAAATGAAAGGAACTTTTTTATCCCTAAACCCAAAAGCAGAAATCTTTGAAGAAATAAGGATTCAGCAACCCCAATGGTGGACAATGTTGTGCGAAGATCATGAACTGTATATAGAAATTCGCAAAGACAACTACATCAATGTATATTACTTTGGTGGATCGGTTGCTAGAATTGATTATAAGAATGGCTTTGTGGCTGAGACTCATCAAAAATATTTGGGAGACGATAAACCTCGTGGAAAAACAAAAAAGGGAAAAGACAAATTTCAATATGACCCAATTGACTTAACAAAGCTTAGTGAAATAAAAATTGCCGATATTAAAAATCGTATTAAGAGTGACTATTTACGCCACATCGACAATGAGAATCCGGCTGAAAAATGGATTCAGGGGAAAATGATTAAGGAAAGTACAAATTATATCGACTCCGAATTTCAATTCAATCAAGACTCTGAAATTGGCAAACTTAGAATTGATTTAATCGAATTGTCAGGAAGTGTTTTGTCATTTGTTGAGTTAAAAGGAATTTTTGATAGCCGTTTAAGGAATGATGTGAAACGAAATTTGAAGGTGCCAGAGATTATTGAGCAAATGGGTAAATACCAATTATTTATTAATAGGTATGAAGACAACATTAAAGAATATTACAAGAAGCTCATCGAGATTAAACAATCCTTAGGGTTGACTACAGTTGACAACACAAGTCTGACTCTCAATAAAACACCAAAACTAATAATTGCCAACACGTACAGCAAAAAGACAAAACAACGAGAAGATAGAATTAGCGATATAAAGAAGCTTTTAGATGTCAATAACATTGATTACGAGATAGTATAATGCAAATAACAATTCATAGAGGCATTGACCAAATTGGAGGTTGCATAACGGAGATTGCGACAGAAAAGGCTCGAATTTTAATTGATTTGGGACAAAACTTGCCTGATGGAGAGGGTGTTGTGGAAGATGAATTTGCCAATCTTGACTCAATCGAGAAAATCACTAAAAATGTTGATGCGATTTTTTACACGCACTATCACGGCGACCACTTAGGATTATTTCATTTTGTACCAGACAGCATAAACCAGTATATAGGCAAAGTAGCACAAAGGGTTGCATTATGCAAACACCAACGGCTTAGCTATATAAAAGGTCGTGAAGAAATTTCAGCTAATGAGATTTCCAAAATTGAGCATATGCACGCCTTTGAAGCTGAACAGACAATCGAAATAGGCGACATTCAGGTAATACCGTATTTTGTGAGTCATTCGGCTTATGATTCTTATATGTTTTTAATCGAAGCAAACGGCAAACGAATTTTACATACAGGTGATTTTCGGGGTCACGGCTATCTTAGTAAAGGTTTATTGCCAACGATTAAAAAACTAATTCAAAAGCGAGGCAAGATAGATTTTCTGATTACGGAAGGAACAATGCTTTCACGCTTAGACGAAAGAGTCCGGCACGAAAATGAGTTGAAGAGAGAGGTAATTGAACTTATGAAGCAATACAAAAATGTATTTGTAATGTGTTCATCGACCGACATGGAACGATTGGCAACATTTCACGCTGCAAATACTGAATTGGGCGGCAGACCTTTTGTCTGTGATGATTTTCAAAAAGATGTTTTAGAGATATTTACAGATACGGCAGGGAGAAAGAGTCCTCTTTTTGATTTTGGTGAACCCTTTTCGTTTTGGAAAGGAAACTCCAAACTTTTAAAATGGATGCAAGAGAAGGGATTTTGCATGTTGGTTCGAGCGACAGACAAGTTCGATGATTATTTGACTTTTCTCGAACCACAAATTGACAGAAACAATACAGTGCTGATTTATTCAATGTGGAAAGAATATGTAAACCCAGATAGCAAACATGCGAATAAACGTTATTTGGATTTTGTTGGGAGATTTCCGTGTATTAAGAGAATACATACAAGCGGTCACGCTTCAGCAGACTGCCTTATAGAGGTGTGTAATCTCGTTAATCCGACAGTTGCTATTATACCAATCCACAGTGAACATTCTGCCGATTTCCAAAAACTCCAAATAAAAGAGGACCTTAAATCTAAAATCATAACAACATCAAAAATATTCAATGAGGTGAATGTTGAAATACAAAAAAAGTAAGACAATGAATAAAACCAAACAACGAACCGCCAACATCAGCTACCCGTCAAGTGCGGCAGCGGTGGTTTTCGGGGTGTATCTTTCCGCTCGGGCTGCTTTTCAGCTTGACAGGAAATCGCCCGCAATCCGCCCCTGCGTGTAGCTTCCTACGTTGTGTGGCATTCTATGGTGACCGTGCTAACTCATAACTGACTGACAAAAAAT
>CAYGFI010000328.1:2360-2690 GCA_964349045.1 uncultured Chitinophaga sp. | reverse complement strand
GGCAGTATTCATTATGATTATTTTTATACCATCAACGTTCTTGAAAATAAAAGAGGATCCAGCCTTACAACTAGTCCTCTTTATTCAGGTGGATTTAGTGAAATAGGAATACTAAGTCTCATTAGCTAATGTATTACCCAAAATACGGGATATGAATGACTCTCATTAGGTCAAACTGAAACCCTTCCACCAGATTTTCAAGCAACTTGATAGGAAGGAGTTAATAAATAACTCCTTCTTTTTTATATGATCAAAAATATATTAAAATCTTTTTCGTAATACTTTTAGGTTAGAAATTTAATTAACAAAATTATATTTGATGTTCATAAG
>CAYGFI010000328.1:0-2350 GCA_964349045.1 uncultured Chitinophaga sp. | reverse complement strand
GTGCATTTTACATTAATTATTATAGCTGCTAAAGGTCTTTAAGAATGTAAAGGTTGTAACCGGAAAATAAATATGCATGAAAATTGGAAATTAGTGATGTATTCAAAAACCGGACACTATAACTACTTTTAGCCGGTGTGAATTGACCATCGCTGGCCGGAGTTATGTATCTGTTAATATGCTATTTATGTAAATTGTAATCTAACCCGTCAAATATGGTCAAGCCTACTGGTTTTTCTACTAATTCTTAAAACCCGAAAAATACTGATCAGTCTGGTATCTACAGCCATGCAAAGCGTGATACTTACCTGGTGCCGGGTCGTCATTTACCGGAAAATTGCAAGCTGAATTCTCTTCAAAAAACATCTGATTTATTGAATCCCCATAGAAAGAATAACTCCTGAACTACTTACGCGTAGAGGCTTCCGTGTAACACAGGTTACTCCCTTGCGGTCGTGAGCGCTTCGCGGTTCATGTTGCGTCTCGTTCCTCGACCACAGTACCTTACTTATTAGCCACAGTAGTTTTTATTTCTCAGTAAAATATTTTTTATATACAAATCCCGACTTAGGCTCTCTAGTTTCATTGTCAATATATGAAATCAACAACCATTTATGCCGAATTTCCATCACAAAAACTTCTTGTCCCTTTTTTACCAATCCTAAACTTTTACTTTTCGGACTATTTGAGTATTTTAAAACAACGTCAATCCTTGCAGTTCTTACTTTTTGAAGCTTCTCAAATTCTTTTTTAATTTCAAGGCTTATATCATTCTTAAGTTTTTTAAATCCTTCAGCAGTATATTCAACAACTTCTTTATTGGAGATATCTCCTTTTTGAACTTTTAAAGTATATAGGTTAATAATAAAGGAAACCAGAGTTATTAAAATTAAAATTAAGTGCTTTACTTTTGAACTCGTTGTTACCCGAAATATTGAAGATAATTCTTCAACTATGCGTGATTTAAAATTTTCTAAATCCTCTAAAGTGGCAACTTGTGTTTGATTGACAAAATCATCAGTAACGTTTTTTATTTTATCCGTTACGTTATTGTATGTATCAAGATTATCCCAATCCCTGTCATGAATTAAATTTTTTAAGTATCTAGTGGAGAAACCGTTTAACGCTACACTAAGTGCATTATAGTGCTTTAATGCTGGATTTTGTACTGAATTTGCAAAATTCACCATGCTATTTGAAAAAGCCATCTGTGAGGATAAACTCTTTGTTATCTTATCCGTTAACGCTTGATTTCCTTTTGCAAATTCAATCAAGCTATTACTTATTCCGTGTGTTGCTAAATCCGAAAGATAATTTTGTTTAATGGCTAAATTTGTCATATCCGAAATACCCTTCAGATAGGCAGGTTGATGACCTAAAACACTTTTTGCAATTGCCTCAGGGAAAGTAATCTTGTTATATTGAATAGCTAATTTAGCGATAGAATTAAATTCTGAAACTTGACTAAATTTATTCATCTGCCTAGCATAGTCAATAAAATTTGAAGACAATCCACCTATTGCAGCTTTTGTCATTTTATCTCGCCTTTGAAGCTCTTCTATTAATTTATTTAAATTATCCATAATCTATGCGTCTGTTTTTTACTTTTGTGCCCAACTAATGGCTAAACGCCATAGTGGCCTTTATTTCTGACTTGGGTGTGGTGACATTTTCATTTTTTCCTACTATAGTAAATTTATAAATATTTTGGACACATAACAATTTAAAATCAAAAATCTAATGTGTCAAGCGGACTTTTTATCTGATCGAAACCCTTGATGGTTACGTAGGTATAAATCTCAGTGGTCTTGCTGTTCTCGTGCCCCATCATCGATTGTATATAGCGAAGATCAACCCCGTTTTCGAGGCAATGTGTTGCAAATGTATGCCTTAGAGTATGCATTGTTACATGTTTCTTAATACCTGCTTTGGCAACAACACCCCGTATCATATAGTCAAGGCTACTGGTTTTTTCAGATAGTACAAAATGAATTGTATTCTGATAGCCGGATAATTAATCTAACAATCAGAATTCATTTAAACCACATCCATCTCTTCACCATCCACTAATTCCTTAACCGGGTGATTAAAAATTGTTTTGTACCGGTCTCCTGAAAAAGTATGAATGGGAATAATATTCTTCGGATGTATGACCTCAACCATCTTTTTCAAAGTCTCAACATCAGCATGCCCACTGGTATGGATATTATGTATTGAAAACTTCCTGTTTTCGAAATATTCAATAAACTTTTTTGTATCGGGCTTTTTCATATATCCTTCCCACATCGAATAAATCATGTATTAGCCCCTTAAATAGCTGGACAAAAAACTAAAAACAGATTAGTAGATT
>CAYGFI010000327.1:0-2692 GCA_964349045.1 uncultured Chitinophaga sp. | reverse complement strand
CCCCACTATAGCTCAAACTGAATATTAAAGTAAACATATGCCTTATCCTCACCATTATTCGCAAACGCCACCCAGTCCTGGTAATTCAACGACATAAAAACTCCCTTAACCGGTTTATATTGAATACCGGAAATTATTGAACTTCCATCCCTTGGAAGATTCCACGGTTGATTATCCTCTAAAAGTATATTGGATCTTAAGATATCATATCTTCCAAAAAACTCCCAACGGTCGTTAAGAATATAAGTTCCATAAAAGGAATACCCGTGCAGATCATGATTTTCAAGATATGAAGAATTGAATCTTCTGTTGAACTCTGCACCTAGTCTGAATAAATTGTTCTGATAACCGGCGAACAGGATAATGTCATTTTGTATTGTTTCCTTTTTAATGAAATCAAAGTACGAACGCAGAATAAATCCATTTTTACTCCTGAAGGTAAGTCCTAAACCGGTATTAAAGCTGTCATCGGCCTGCAGGTTATTATACCCTTCACCGTTCGATATCACTAAATCGGTTTCAAGGAATTCGTTAAGCTTATATTTTAAACCGGCGCCAAGGTCGGCGCTTGGGCCGAACTTATATTCATCCTGGAATGATTTTAGAATATACCTGTATCCCCAGAATTGTTCCTGGGTTTTAAACTGCAACATATCAAATAATCCAAAAAAGGCATTAATCCTATCCTTCTTAAAAGTTAATCCAGCTATTTTAAAATATGCATAGCGACGAATAAGACTATACTGAGATAAATCTTCAGGGCTTCCAATGTCCAGTTTAACTTCCGCGCTGAAGTTTTCATTTATTGAGCCGGAATAACCCAGGTAAACCCGTTTAACTTCAAAGGCTGAAGAACGGTCACTTTTATTAATCCCCATTTTGAAATCGCTGAAAACACGAAGGGAAGGTTTTCCTGTAATTGTATTTTCCTGACCCGGACAACTATTATAAAAACTTTGACATAATAAAAAAAGAATCCCAGGTAGTATAACTTTATTCATGATTATTAAGGTTTTGCTTCGCAATGTTAAGAATATCCCGCTATATTTTGATTAAGATAAGATAAAATGAATGTTAATCCCAGGTTAACACGAAAATGGAAAAAGATAAAAGGATTACATTTGATTAAAATTACTCAATGAAACATCAGCCTTATTCATGGGTTTTAAATTACAGGATTAAGCTCAGGGTGGCAGATAATATTTCCGGTACTTTGATTTGTTTGTTACTATCTCCAAATACCTGATCCATGATCGATTCCAATTTGGGGATTGTTACGTTTTTATTATAACTTTAGCAGGTATAAAGTCAAAACGGTATCAAAGCTTTCATTATGGACTATAGCAAAATTAAAATTTTATTGGTTGATGACGAAAAGGATATTCTTGAATTCCTGGGGTATAATCTCGAAAAAGAGGGTTTTAAGATTTATACAGCCTCGAACGGACAAGAAGCAATTGAAATGGCCGAAAAGGTATTACCTCATCTTATTATACTGGACGTTATGATGCCGGTTATGGATGGAATTGAAACCTGCGAACAGATCCGTAAAATACCTGATTTAAAGGATACGTTAGTGGCATTCCTTACTGCAAGGGGAGAAGATTATTCACAGATTGCCGGCTTTGATGCAGGTGGTGACGATTATATAACCAAACCAATTAAGCCAAAACTTTTGGTAAGCAGGGTAAAGGCTCTGATTAAAAGATCAGTTGATCCTGTTAGTCATTCTGGCATTACAGAAAGTTTAACGGGGGATATTGTTATTGATAAGGAGCGATACCTGGTAATAGTTAAAGGAGAAAAACTGGTGCTGCCCAAAAAAGAGTTTGAACTGTTAAATTTACTTTTTTCCAAACCGGAAAGGGTATTTACAAGGGAAGATATTTTTCACCAGGTATGGGGAGATAATATTATCGTGGGAGAACGGACTATTGATGTTCATATCAGAAAACTAAGAGAAAAATTAGGGGATAACTATATCAAAACCATCAAAGGAGTAGGGTACAAGTTTACTTTTTAATTCTAAATTCTAAATTCTACATTCTACATTCTACATTCTAAATTCTACATTTATTCCCGTTCTGCATTATGCGAATTCTCCACAAATTCTTTCTGAGCCTGCACTAAATTCGTTACAAATAATACCAGGTTTTTAGATTCAGTCATGATCTCCAGAAAAATGAGACTTACTTTAGTGCCTTTGCCTTCATTCTTAAGGTATTGAATCTGATTTTTTTTCAGAATTACCGTTTGATTTACCACTTCATTCCGGAGTTTTATCAGTTCGGGGATATTTTCAAACTTATTGTTTTTTAGTATGTTAAGGGAATAATTAAAAAACTCCGACATTTTTTCACTAAACTGTAATAGTTCCTTTTCCTGATCTTTTGGAAGAGGGGGATGGTTGTTATCAACATGATTATAAATCGGGGTGATCACAAATTGAAGACTGTTGGTTGCCTCCCGCATATAATCCAGTACCTGAACATAATAATGCCCGGATTCTATTTCTTCTTCCTCAAGTTTTCTGATGGTACGGAAAAGATGCTTTTTTAGATTTTTAGTTTCCTGATTAAGCTCTTTAATGTTCTTTTTAACCTCCATAAGCTCCTTACGCTTTTCTTTTGTAAAATTAATTATTGATAAAAAATACAATTTGGATATATTTATAACAATACTTTTTACTGTT
>CAYGFI010000326.1:0-2712 GCA_964349045.1 uncultured Chitinophaga sp. | reverse complement strand
ATATAAAAATATTCATAAAAATATTGATAAAAAATAACCTGACTAAGACAGATATTAACAATTATGACTTTTACGGTTTGAATTAATATTTTGACGATAGTTTTCTAACGGGATAAAGGGCAGCGAAAAAGCCAATAAACATTACGGTAAGCCAAATCAGAAGAACATCAAAAATCTGTATATCAACCGGATAACTATCCAGCACAAAGGATTCACTACCGGCAAGACGGATGATTTCAAACTTTTCCTGGATCCAGGCAATACCTGTACCGGCAAGGATTCCTAAAAATGAGCCGGTGATAGAGATAAGCCATCCCTCAAGAAGAAATATTTTTTTAATAGTGGATGTATCAGCCCCCATATTTCTGAGGCTGATGATATCGTCCTGCTTGTCAATGATCAGCATGCTCAGAGATCCAATAATATTAAAAGATGCAACCAGTAAAATCAGGGTAAGTATTAAAAAGATAGCCCATTTTTCAGATTTCATGATGCGATAGAACATTTCATTTTGCTGGTAGCGGGTTTTTACCTCGAAGTTTTCCGGGAGGATCTCTTTTACCTGCCTCTGTACAAGCTCTTCATCAACACCGTCATTCAGTTTTATTTCGAGGGCTGAGACTTCAGTGGTATAATCGAGAATCTCCCTCACGTTCTTTATGGGAAGAATAATATATTTTGCATCATATTCCTGCTCAATTCCAAAAACCCCGCTCGGGTAAACCGGGAATTTCCTGAATGCTCCTGTAGGATTGGCCATATTAATCTTGCCTGTTCGCTCCGGTACATAAATGACCAGAGGGTTTATAAAATTAAGTCCGACCCTGAGTGAGTAAGCCACTCCCTGGCCAATTACAGTGTACGGCCTGCCTTCTTTCTCCAGTATAAAGTCCCCGTCCACTATCATAGTATCGATTCCGGAGGTATGAATAAACCTGTCATCCACACCTTTCATGGTAGCGATATACTGACGCTGGTCGTAGCGAAGCAGGGCATTCTCTTCCAGAACCTCGGAAATATCATAAACTCCGGGTAATTCAAAAATTTTTATTTTGCCGGCCAAAACAGGATCAAAAACTTTACCTTCCACAAGGGTAATTTTCAGATCCGGGTCAAATGAATTTATAAGAGATTTAATGACTTTGTCGAAACCGTTAAAGACTGAAAGTACAATAACCAGGGCCATCGTGCCAATCATAACCCCTCCCACAGAAATTGCAGAAATAATGTTGATGGCATTTCTTTTTTTCTTTGCCAGCAGGTAGCGTTTTGCTATGTAGAAGGGGAAATTCATAAGCTGTATAATTTAAGCGCAAAGGCGCCAAGACGCAATGGAAACGCAATAATAATATAGCGAATTTCTTTGCGCCCTCGCGCCTTTGCGCTTAATCTTAATCATTTTATCGCTTTAACAATAAGTCCCGTTCCGCTCCTGTGTTTTACCCTAACATCAATAAAATTCATGACCAGGCACACCGGAAAAGTAAGCAGGTAATAAAAAGGCATCAATAAAAAGAATAATTTACTTGTATTTAGCATAATGATCGGGTACTTCATGGAAAGGCGCCAGGAGATTCCCCCATGTATTCCGTACGAATACCGGGCATTAACCTCGCTGAATCCGGCCGATTTTAGCTTGTCGTGGATTTCAACAATGTTGTAACCATCACGAACATGCTCTTCAATAAAAGACTGGTCACTGTCATCATGAACATCCGATCCACCCTGATCGGAAGGAGTGGAAATCAGTAATATTCCTCCAGCTTTCATCGAATAGTGGAAATTTTTGAACACATCCACATCTTCCAGGATATGTTCCATCACGTCGATTGAAAGAACCAGGCTGTATTTTTCTTGTTCCCTGAATTTCGTGAGGTCGGCTACTTTAAAGTTCACTCTGTCAGAAAGTCCCAGCTTACCAAAGAAGGTATTACAATCTGTAATTTGTTCCTCTTTTACGTCAACACCGGTAACCTGGCTATATGGAAATTTTTGTGTAAGGTGATAACTGTATTGCCCAAAACCGGATCCGGCATCCAGTATTTCGGCATTTCGGGGGAGGGAGGATCGGATAAAGCGTATCTCTCTCTTAATATGCCATGTACGAAGCAAAAGCAGATCAAGCATCTTATAAAACAAAATTCTTAATGATGGGGAGGTGTTGAAGACCTTGCCCAGGCTGCTTTTTATCGGGTCGTATTGCATTTTTATTTTAAAAGGTTCTCAATTTTCTCGATATAATCCAGGCTGTCATCAATATAAAAAACAAGTTCAGGAACGATTCTGAGCTGATGTCTGACCAGGTTGCCAAGTTCATGTCGTATCTGAGGGATTATAAATTTAACGGCTGCCAGGATCTTGTTGGTTTCATTAGCTGGAAAGATGCTGAGATAAATCTTGGCCACACTCAGATCCGGACTAATTCTCACGGTGGTAACAGTAATCAGCTTTCCTCCCAATTCGGCCGACCTATGCTGAATGATCTGTCCCAGTTCTTTTTGCAGCAGCCGGGAAACTTTTTTTTGCCTTGTGGTTTCCATTACGATTTTTTTATGCCCCGGATGAGGTTCTCAAAGGCGGGATTTATTTAAAAATGTAAAAATAAGGAAAATTAAGCGCAAAGGCTCAAAGGCGCAATATAAATTACAAATTATAAAATCGCGTTTCCTTTGCGTTCTTGCGCCTTTGCGCTTAACCCGTTTACGCATAACT
>CAYGFI010000325.1:1205-2744 GCA_964349045.1 uncultured Chitinophaga sp. | reverse complement strand
TTGTGGTTTCCTTTCCTGATTTTTCATCAATTCCGGTTTTTACCGGCAAAGCTAAGCGGGAAAAGATCAAACTGCAAGATGCAGGTAGGCGAAGGCTTACGCATATTTGACTATTCTGGCAATTCATAAAAGTACCAGTTATCCTGTAAAAACACTGCAGGAACTTCATAAGGGATATCGAAATCATACCTGTATTCCGGGAGTTTGTCTTTTAGGTCGAGACGTACAATATCGAACCAACGGCCATTAGGCTCTGCACATAGCTCCCAGGCCCGTTCCCATACAATAGAATCACAAAGTTGGTTTGAAGTCAAACCTTTTTGAATATCAAATGCTGAAGGCAAATGGGGGTCAAGCATATTAGCCCTCCGGCGAATCATATTAACAGCTTCGTAGGTAGAATCATCTAAAATTCCCGAGTGAGTTCTAGCTTCGGCAAATGTTAGAAGAGTTTGAGCGTAACGCAACAAATAAAGGGTCATCTCAGAGTTTTCTACCCATTTAATGGATTTGACGTATTGAACATATCCGCAAGGATTTATATTAGGGTCTAATTCAAAATATTTATCATATGGAGTTGAACCATCTAAAGGATAGACCTTAACTGTAACACCAGTTATATATGAAGATTTTTTTCGATAATTTACCGGCATTTTATTGAAAAACTTAAATTCAGGTTTGTTATCATGTGACGAAGGAGGCTTATTAATTAAATTCTGGGTTTCTGTATTTCTCATATCATAAAAAAGCCCAAACACATTCTCTTTGTTATGCTTGTTTTTTATATTCCAGAGATCTGCAAAATCATCCAATAGCCCAAAGCCATAATAATCCTCATGTTGAATTACATCTCCAGCTAGTTGTGAAACTTTGATATATTTGCTTTTATCGTTTATGGGGTAACCAGCCCAGTTCAGATATATTTCTGCAAGTAATGCTTTTGCGGTTCCTTTATGTGGAGTTTCCCCTGGTATACGCGCATTTGAGTATGTTTCAGGAAGTAGTTGCAATGCCTTAATCATATCGGATTCAATAAACCTGTAAACTTCAAGATAGTTGGGCCTGTCCATTGAAAATTTTACATCAATATCTGTGACAATAACAGGGTTACCAAAAAACCGTGTAATGTAAAGTAAGCATAGGCTCTGAGGAAATATACTTCCCCCATTAGATCAGGTTCATTTTCTTCTGAAAGTTGGGGTAATAAACTGTTAACACTAATAATTACTCTATAATAATGGAGATTTATATTATCCATCGGAGGAATAGGATTCTGATCCGAACCAAATATGCATTTTATAGGGATACCATTGAAATCGGTTCCATAGAAATTCTGTCTTGTATACATATTAATATCATCCCCTCTTCCAAGTGCCCGAAAATAATACCCGTCATAAACCTTAACCAGGTTTGAATACATTCCATTTAACAGATTAATGGCTTTAATCCTGTTATTTATAACAATATAATCATCCTCTTCCTCGTGAAAAAAATTATCACAGGAAACCATTAAAATCATCATAAACAGGAAAAAGTATT
>CAYGFI010000325.1:0-1195 GCA_964349045.1 uncultured Chitinophaga sp. | reverse complement strand
AACACTGCAGGAACTTCATAAGGGATATCGAAATCATACCTGTATTCCGGAAGTTTGTCTTTTAGGTCGAGACGTACAATATCGAACCAACGGCCATTAGGTTCTGCACATAGCTCCCAGGCCCGTTCCCATACAATAGAATCACAAAGCTGTTCTGAGGTAAGACCTTTTTGAATATCAAATGAGGAAGGTAAATGCGGGTCGAGTTTATTTGCCCTTCGGCGAATCATATTTACAGCTTCATAAGTTGAATCGTCAAGAATACCTGAATGTGCCCGGGCTTCCGCAAAGGTTAGAAGGGTTTGAGCGTATCTGTGTAAATACAAAGTCAGGTCAAAATCCATTGTTCCATGATCCGGATAATATGGAACGGTTCCAAATACAATATTTGACGTATCAATATTTTTCAATGATGCCATAACCCCGAGATATCTACAAGGTTCTTTTAGAGGATCTATAGTTATCTTGCTACCATCGTAAGCATATGTGGTCCAATCTATAGTATATGAGTTACTTTTTCTATAATTTACAGGCATTGAATGAAAAAATTTAAATTCAGGTTTATAATCAGTTTGTAAACGGTATGGTAAAATATAGTTTTTATAAACTGTGTATACATAAACAAAATTGATCAAATTTTGAGATTCATTATTTTCCGAATCAAAAAACAGCCCAAATACACATTCATTATTGTGTTTACAATTCCTTTTCCAGAGATCAGCAAAATCATCAAGTAAATAAAATCCATAATATTCTTCATTTTGAATAACATCGCCTGAGTACTGTGCGGCTTTTGGATATTTACTGTTGTCAAAAAGTGGGTATCCTGCCCAGAAAAGATAAATTTCTGCCAGTAAAGCTTTTGCTGTTCCCTTATGAGGAGTCTCCCTTGGGATTCGCGCTTTTGAATAAGTGTCTGGCAATAATTGCAAGGCCTTAAGCATATCTTCTTCTATAAAATCATAGACTTGTTTATAATTTGGCCTATCTAGTAAAAAATTCACATCCGTATCTTTAACCAGGTAAGGATTGCCAAAAAAACGGGCTAAAACAAAATACGAATATGCTCTTAGAAAATAAAGCTCTCCTTTAATATCCGAATACTCTTCTTGAGTAAGTTGTGATAGAATGCTGTTTATACTTATAATGATTTTATAAAACCTATTATATATATTATCATCACATGGAGTATAGT
>CAYGFI010000324.1:0-2753 GCA_964349045.1 uncultured Chitinophaga sp. | reverse complement strand
TCAAGTGGTACCGTTTTTTACCGGTGGGTGGTATCAGTTTAGAACCTCGTTAAAACTTAGTAGTTGTTTTCCAACGCAATATGCATCATCTTCTTCTAAATTTACAACAGACAACATACTGAAATTAAAAGTAGGTATGAGTAGTAATGAAGTCATCGCAATTTTTGGAAAACCAATTAAAACCAGTGCGAGTACCTGTGGAAGTGCAATTGGAAAACCTTGGACTTGTATAACATGGTTTTATGGGGATTATAAACCAAACTTAACTTTTCAACAAGAGCAAGATGGTGTTTTATATTTAAATAGTTGGGATATGTAGAGTGCAATTCTCCTACCTGATTAAACCACAGATCTGGATTAATCTGAAAATTCCAATTGGATTCGTTAGAGTGTGGTGGGAACGGGTATCGACCTCTTACAATTATTCAAAATAATTTAGGTAGCTTTGATAAAATGTCACCTAATTGCACTAAAATGAAAAACAGATTTTGGGTTTACACGCTGATATCAGCTGTTGTTGTATTATTTATCACAAACAGTTGCAAAAAGGACGATCCCAAAATCATCAAAGAAAAAGTGACTGGAAGTGTTCAGAAAGGACCTTTTATAAACGGGACATCAATTTCAATGTTTGAATTAAATTCCTCATTACAACAGACCGGGAATACTTTCAATACTCAAATACTCAATAATGCTGGCACATTTGAAATCGATAATATAAGCCTGACATCAAGCTTAGTTGAATTTTCCGCAAGTGGTTATTATTTTGATGAGATTAAAGGTGACAAATCAATATCACAGCTAAATCTTTATGCTTTGTCAGATATTACGGATATTTCAACAGTAAATGTAAATATCCTCACTCATCTTGAGAAACAAAGGGTTGAGTATCTTATAAAACAAAGTAAAACCTTTTCAGAAGCGAAAAAGATGGCGCAGGCTGAGATACTGGCAATGCTTGGTTTTAGCCAAAGTGAAATGAATAATTCTGAAACACTTGACATTTCAGTTAATAATGAAAGTAATGCGATTTTGCTTGCTATATCCATAATATTGCAGGGTAATCGCAGTGTGGGTGATTTAACAGAGCTAATGGCCAATATTTCAAATGATATTCGGGAAGATGGAGTCCTTAACAGTGAAAGCATCAAAACAAGTTTAAGGAACTCAACAAAAGAACTTGTTCTGACAACAATCCGAACAAATCTTGTGAATCGCTATGAGGAACTTGGTGTTAGTGCAACAATTCCGAATTTTGAAAAGTACATTAACGATTTTTTGGCCTTTACTGGCCAGAAACCATCTGCCACAGCTCAATCTGCAACAAATATAACAACCACAAGTGCAACATTAAACGGAATTGTAAACTCAAATTCGTTAAACACTACTATAATCTTTCAATACGGAACAACCCTTAGTTACGGAGATTCCGTCAATGCTTCACAAAGCACTGCAACTGGAAGTTTACCGATAAGTGTAAGTGGAGAAATTACTGGATTATTGCCGGGAACAGCCTATCATTTCAGAGTAAAAACGGAAAATACTATGGGCGTTATATACAGCGAGGATCAATCGTATAATACTCTAGGTCTAGCTCCCGAATGTACAAGCACATCAGCAACAAATATTCGATATAATTTAGCGACAATAAATGGATTAGTGAACCCCAATTTTTTGTTAACCACTGTTTCTTTCGAATGGGGTACAACGACTGAATATGGAAATTCAGTTCCAGCCATACAAAATCCTGAGGTAGGTGATGCTTTGGTAAATGTAAGTGCAATTCTAAATGGATTATTGCCAGGAACTACCTATCATTTCAAAGTTAAAGCTGAAAATGAATTAGGGGTAACTTATAGTAATGATCTAACATTTATTACAAATTTCGATGGACAAGAAGGAATTGTAAATGATAATGATGGAAATGTATATAAGACAATCGGAATTGGCACCCAGATTTGGATGGGGGAAAATCTGAAAACTACAAAATACAGTGACAACATAGATATTCCATTTGTTCCGAATCAAGGAGTATGGGAAACATTATTAACTCCAGGTTACTGCAATGATTCAGCTAATTATGATAAAGTTATTTATGGTGCATTGTATAACTGGTATGCTGTAAATACTGGCAAACTTTGCCCTACTGGGTGGCATGTACCTTCTGATTCTGAATGGGCTATGTTAATTGACTATCTTGGAAGTGAAGAAATTGCCGAAGGAAAACTAAGAGAAACAGGCACAACACACTGGATATATAATAATAAAGAGGCTACCAATGAAACAGGATTTACAGCGCTTCCAGGCGGTGCCCGAACCCGCTCTTACGAGAGCATTGATAGATATGGATATTGGTGGAGCTCTACAGAGTTCGACCCTTACTGGGCTTGGCATGTACTCATTGACGGCAACCGTGTGTATATAACCTATAACGTTAGGTTTATTGGCTTATCTGTTCGCTGCGTTAAAGATTAGGATGCTATTAAACAATTTGAAGCTCTTAATGTGCTAACTGTCTATTTTACTAGAGGAGAATTAAATAAGCTCTAATAAATTCTGGATTTGACTTAGAATATAATCGAATTTGCTTTAGTATGGTTGGAACGAATTTTGTTCAGCCTCACCCCAAAAACCTAGCAACAACCTAGCAACAACAAAAAAACCACTCACGAAAAATCTCGTAAGTGGTTCATTATCAAGTTGTCCTGTCAGGTCTCGAACCTGAACTCTTCTGATCCAGAATCAGACGTGTT
>CAYGFI010000323.1:0-2759 GCA_964349045.1 uncultured Chitinophaga sp. | reverse complement strand
TATTCCGTAAATATTGGGATCGGGATAAGATTGAACATATAGAGGAAGTAAAGATCCTTTTACTGAATCGCACTAACAAAGTCCTGGGTATTGCAACTGTTTCGATTGGTGGAGTTTCGGGAACTGTAATGGATGAAAGGATAATTCTGCAATATGCCATCAAAGCAAATGCATCTGGAGTAATTATGGCTCACAATCATCCAAGTGGAAACCTTGAACCCAGCGATGCTGATAAGAAAATAACAATTAAGATCAAGGGTTCATTGGAACTTATGGGGATGTCATTATTGGATCATATAATCATTACCGTTGATGGCCAGAATTCAATAATTGATAATTAGCAGGTGGACATTCTGAAATAAAACTTCTTTGAAAACCGGAACCCAAGTTCCCTTT
Source organism: uncultured Chitinophaga sp. (assembly GCA_964349045.1). Lineage (GTDB taxonomy): Bacteria > Bacteroidota > Bacteroidia > Bacteroidales > JACJXF01. The sequence continues at coordinate 2,363 of CAYGFI010000323.1, read as the reverse complement.
AATGAGCAATCTGACAAAAGGTTTAGTCATTTCTGGGGATTTGGGACCGGGAAATACTAAAAGTTTTATCTGAACAATAAGTTGCTTTTAACGAATTTTTTAGTTTAATTTTATAAAACCTAATACCAAATGCTAATGAAATCTATATTAAAACTACTGACTATCGGTTGGTTGATTTACTTTGGATCAAACCTTCAGGCTCAGCAATTAGTATCCACAGCCGGAGATTACTACCAGAATAGTTCAGGATCACTTTCCTTTTCATTAGGAGAACTGGCCATAGAAACATTCTCATCTACCAATAATATCCTTACCCAGGGATTTCAACAGACCAACCTGGTTGCAGTTTCAATTAAGGAATTGCCAGGATTGGATTATGAAATATCTGTATATCCAAATCCGGTAAAAGATATTGTCATACTTAAAATACCTTCAGATAAAATGACGGGTAAGCAATACAAGCTTTATGATAGTAATGGGAAACTTTTGCAAAATAAGTTGCTGGAGAAAACCGAAACAGAAATATCATTTAGCAGTCTTGCGCCTGCTACCTACTTTATAAAAGTAGGTGAGGGAGAAAAAGAATTAAAGACATTCAAAATAGTAAAACAATAATTATCAAAGACATGAAAAGATTTTATCTACTATTTATTGCAATTTCAATAATTGCAACAATTTATGGACAAGCACCTGCCGGTTTTAACTACCAGGCAGTAGCAAGAAATGCCCAGGGCCAGTTAATTACCAATACACAAGTAATCCTTCAAATAGCCATAATTAAAGGAAGTATGGACGGGACATCAGTTTATACAGAAACTTTCAGTCCTACGACAAATAATTTTGGATTAGTAAACCTGAGTATTGGCAATGGAACTGTTGTTACTGGCACTTTTTCAGATATTGATTGGGGAACAGATACCTACTTTATTAAAGTATTGTTGAATGATACAGAAATGGGTACTTCACAACTGCTGAGTGTTCCTTATGCTTTATATGCAAAAACGGCGGAAAATGGATTTACCGGTGACTACAATGATTTACTAAACAAACCAATTGGACTAACTGCCGGAGATATTCTTTATTGGAATGGTACCGCTTGGGTAATTTTGCCAATTGGCCAACCTGGTCAATTTCTGCAAGTAGCAAATTCAAACTTGCCCATATGGTCCGGAACAACATCAACATTAAGTACACTGTCTGCATCTTCAATTACTGGAACTCATGTGTCGACAGGTGGAAATATTACAAATGATGGTGGTTTATTAGTAACTGAACGAGGAGTATGCTGGAATACTTCACCTAACCCAAAAATTGCAAATAACAAAACATCAGATGGAACAGGGAAAGGTTCGTTTGTAAGTTCAATTTCTGGATTAGTTGAGGGTACTACTTACTATATAAGAGCATTTGCTATTAATAGTTTAGGAACAGCCTATGGAAATGAAGTAAGCTTTACTACCTTTTCATTTCCAGTGCTTACAACTACATCAATTTCTTCAAAAACGAGTACGACTGCTTCAACGGGTGGAAATATAACCAGTGATGGTGGATCAGTCATATTGGCAAGAGGTGTTTGTTGGAATATTTCAGGTAATCCATCTATTGAGGATAATAAAACTTCTAATAGTTCAGGAAAGGGTGTATTTTCAAGTTCCGTTACTGGATTATCAATTGGAACAAAATACTATCTAAAAGCATATGCAACAAACAGTATTGGAACTTCTTATGGTGATGAAATTAATTTTACTACATTATCACTCCCAGTTTTAACAACACTTGAAGTATCTGCAATTTCTGGAACGGAAGCAATTTGTACTAGCAATATTTCATCAGATGGTGGTTCAGTTATAACAAGTAGAGGTGTATGTTGGGGCTTGACCGCCAATCCAACGATTACAAGTACAAAGACAATTGATGGTAACGACACAGGAACAATTATAACTGCAATATCTGGACTAATAGTAAACACAAAATATTATATAAGATCATATGCTATCAATAGCCTTGGAACTGCTTACGGTAATGAATTAACTTTTACAACGCCTTCTTCAATTCCAACTCTTACAACTAAATTTGCTTCTACATTAGGAACTGAAGCAGTTGGACCTACTGCAACTGTAGTAAGTGGAGGCAATATTTCTTTTGATGGAGGAGCAGCTATCATAGCCCGTGGTGTATGTTGGAGTTTTTCAACAAATCCAACCATTGATGATAATCATAATACAGTCGGTACAGGTATGGGATATTTTCCAAGTTCTATATCTGGCCTAATATTAGATACTATCTACTATTTAAGAGCTTACGCTAGTAATGCAGCTGGGACTGCTTATGGAAATGAAATAAGTTTTACAACTCTTGCAATT
>CAYGFI010000322.1:0-2769 GCA_964349045.1 uncultured Chitinophaga sp. | reverse complement strand
AGCCATCCTTTAATTGAGTTATAATAAATGCTATCGTAAATTTCTTTTTTATGCAATTCAATATTCAAATTACCAGCTGCCACAAAATAGTTTTTCCCATTTTTGTCATTTTCGACTTTTATATCATTTCTTTTTGCCAAGGTTTTTAAGTGACTTTCCAATATACCACTAATTATTAGTGCGGATGGAATCTTATACCCTTCCGAAAGAATATAAACGGCCATCTCATAATAGTCAGAAAAGATTTCAGCTGAAACTAATTTTCGAATGCTTTTATACCAACCGGACTTAATTTCTTCCAAAATCGCATTTAATATTTCTTTTCCAATTTTTACTCTATAAGGTTCATTAGAAAATACATTATCTTCAAATTCCAAATAATATGGATGATTTGCAGGATATAAATTCCCAATAAATGATAATGATGAACTTCTGAAAGCTCGAAATAACGCGGGATCAACTATTTCACCTTTACCTCCTGACCTGCCAATAAGCATCCTATCTGCATTATTAACAAGTACTGAAATACGGTCAATTATTTTTTTTTCTAATGGGTTAATATCAGCCATGTTTGTTTTTGATATAATTTAAAGATTTGAAAGTTACAAGTATTAAATTTAATAAGAAATTAGGATGTTTTTTGAAAAATAAATAATCATGCCCCCCAATAAGTCCCCCAAAAAACAAAACCCGCTGATTATCAGTGGGTTTTTATTTAAAATGAGGTCAGTGGCGAACCTCAAATATATTGTTTTGATTGGTTTCATTTTTTCTTTGACCTTCTGAAACTATTATATTACCTGATAAATCACAAAACCACAAAAAACTAAGCAAAATTAAATACGCGATTTGTTTGCACCATTGTTTGCACAGGTGTATATTTGTAAATATACAATAACGCAAATGGCTACAATTACCTTTTACATCAGGTCAACAGTTGAGAAATTAGCCCCTGTTTACATTCGGTACACTGACGGACGGACTATTAATATACGAATATCCACACCTTATAAAATGGATGGCGAATACTGGGATGTAAAAAAACAAAAATTGAGCGATAAAGTACTAGATACGGAGGTGTTCACACGAAACGATGCACAGGAAATTACATTTAAATTCAGTCAATTAAAAGATTTTATTTTAAGAGAATCATTTAAATTAACTAATCCGGTTACCAGCGCTTGGCTGCAAACGACAATCGACAACTTTTACCATAAGGATGATGCGAAAGGTGAAGTAACGACCTTAAATAAATTTATTTCGAAGTTTATTACTGAAATAGAATCCGGCGATAGACTATATGAACATAATAACCGGATTGAACGATACAAGCCCTTAACGGTAAAAAATTATAAAGGGTTCCAGACTCAATTCGACGAATACCAAAAGGCAAAAGGTAAAGTAAACTTCGCAGATGTGACATCCGATTTCTATGACAAATTTGTACTGTTTTTCAATAAGAAGAGTTACAGCCCCAACACTATAGGGAGACATATTAAAAGTTTAAAGGTAATCATGAGGATTGCACTTAATGAAGGTTTGCATACTAACCAGGAGATTAACCGCAAAAATTTTAAAGTTATTAAAACTAAGGTTGCAAACATTTACTTAGGTGAAAAGGAATTACAGGCAATGTATAATCTCGACCTTTCAGAAACGCCCATCTTAGAACTTACAAGAGATGTTTTTCTTATTGGTTGCTATACCGCACAACGTTTTAGTGATTATAGCAAAATACAACCTGCAAATGTGCGCAAATTAGAATCAGGAGTTCAGGTAATTGACCTCATTCAACAGAAAACAGGCGAGCGTTGTATTATACCAATTAGATATGAGCTTGACCAAATTTTGAAAAAGTATAATTACAGGGTGCCAAAAACCCATGAGCAAAAAATAAATAAGCGAATTAAAGATATTGGTAAAAAAGCAGGAATTACTGAAATGATAATGACTGAAGAAATACGGGGGGGATTAAAAGTTAAGAAGCAAACGCCTAAACATGACTTAATAAAAACACATACCTGCCGGAGATCAGGTTGCACAAATATGTATCTGGCAGGGATTAAAAGTATTGACATTATGAAAATAAGCGGCCATCAATCGGAAAGAGAGTTTTTGGCATATATTAAGACTGGCAAAGAGGAAACCGCTGATAGCCTTTCAAGTCACCCTTATTTTATTGGTAATCCTTTGAGTATAGCAAAATAAAAGATTAGAAAGGGAAAGACGCAAATCAAATTGTATTGAATAAAAATTATGAATAATAAAACAGTAAGTTTATGTTAAACGAAAGCGAATTTCTGAACTGTCCATCATTTACAAAACATGTTTATGATGTTGAGATATTCAGTATTTACGAAGATTTGAAGAAAAAATTTCCAAATGGAAGGGTTAAGATTCCAAATGTATTGGATAATTCTGCTTTTTTTGAAATGCTGAAAGGTAGTTTACTAAAAGCTCTAATAAATGAAGGAATTGATATAGAGAAAGATCAAGAATGTCAATGTCTAATTTTACCTTCATCATTTGATGCATATTTTCCTCATTTAGGCTGGAAGATTTTAACTATTGAGCCAGATGGAATAGAAGGCCTTCTGTCATATCAGGCAGCGAAATTTCATGCATCAATGGAAGATTTTTGCGGATTAGTTGAGTTTAATGTTCGTCAATTCGTCAGATCAAATAACTATCTAAATGAACCTAAACCGATTGAAGAAATTAAAAATTGGTTGAAAGATAATCGGAAATTTACATCAAATAATACAATAC
>CAYGFI010000321.1:0-2772 GCA_964349045.1 uncultured Chitinophaga sp. | reverse complement strand
GTTTAGAGTTTATTGTGCCAGGATAAACCGGAGAAATTTACTAAAAATCTAAGTTTATAATTGAAAGGATTTACTCTTTTTATAAAATTCTGGTTTAAGATTACTTTTTTACGGAGCCTTATCAAAACAAGTTTATTTGAAATCTAACACTCCAGACTCCAAAAAATATAGGCGCTTCAGACTCCAAACACTTACTTTATAAGTGTTTCCCTAACTGAACCTTATATTCCTTTTGAATAGATTGAACTTTCTGTTTTTTCTCTTCCGGTAACTTTTCAAGATAAGTTCCGCAAAAGAAAAAGCAGTAACCTTAATGATTACTGCTTCAATTGTGATCCAGCTGGGATTCGAACCCAGGACCCCATCCTTAAAAGGGATGTGCTCTACCAACTGAGCTACTGAATCGATCTTTGTTTTTATTAACGGGATGCAAAGATAGATAGTAATCTAAGAAATGCAATAAGTTTACAAAAAATAATTTGTACAATTTTCGGGGAGATGGATTAAATAATTAACTCACAAGATTTTATTAGAGAAGTAAAGAATTGCAGAGAATTTATGACATTTGAATATGTTTTAAAATCCGCTTCACAAATGATGGTCCTTCATAAATAAAACCCGTGTAAACCTGTATAAGTCCGGCTCCTGCATTGAGCTTTTCAAGTGCATCCTTTACTGACATTATACCTCCAACACCGATAATCGGAAGCTTCCCCCCTGTTTTGACTGAAATATAGCGGATAACTTCTGTGGAACGATCACATAGCGGGGCGCCCGATAATCCGCCGATTCCTATGGAAAGAATTTTTCTCCGATTTGTAATCAGACTATCCCGTTTAACAGTTGTGTTCGTGGCAACGACACCGTCAATTTGAAGCTTCTGAATGATCAAAAGCGCTTCATCAATCTGTTTGAAGTTAAGATCGGGAGATATTTTTAATAAAACAGGCTTTTTGAGCGATTTTAAGGCCCTTCTGGCAACGATCTCTCCAAGGATACCCTCCATTACTTCCTGATCCTGAAGTTTGTCTATTTCGCCCGTATTCGGACAACTTACATTAATCACGAAGTAATCCACATAATCATACAACTTTTCAAAACAGTATAAAAAGTCATCTGAGGCATTTTCAGTGGGAGTATCGGTGTTCTTACTAATGTTTCCGCCAATAATGAGGCCGGGGTTCCGGTTCATGAGCCTCGCTACAACAGCATCTACTCCTTGATTATTAATTCCCATACGATTAATCAGGGCATTGTCTTTCGTCAACCGAAAGGACCTTGGCCTTGGGTTGCCAGGCTGAGGGCGGGGTGTTACGGTACCGATTTCAATAAAACCAAATCCGAATGCACTAAATTCCTTATAAAAGGACGCGTTCTTATCAAAACCGGCCGCGAGCCCAACCGGGTTTTTAAACTTTAAACCTAAAAATTCTTTTTCCAATTCCGGATCTTCAAGACAAAATAGTTTTCGCATCAACCGCGCACAAAAGGGCAACCGGTAAATAATTTTCACTTTTGCAACAAGTATTTCATGAATTTTCTCGGGGGAGAGGATAAACAGCAGGGGTCGTAACAGAACTTTATACATAAAATTTTCCAGCAAAGTTAATACTTTACCTGAAATGATTCAAATTTATGGCGTTGGTATTGGAAAAAAGTCAATAAAAGTTGGAGAGAATCAAAGACGTAAAGCCCTGGAAAATGATTTTTACACGGCTCAATCCGGTAAATAGTCTGAAAAGGTTTTGTCGGAATAGAAAATTACCACTTTTTCTATCTTTTTATCACCTGTATTTCCAGGTTTTTTTAAAACTTCCCCGGGAATTGTCTGTGCCTGCAACTTAACATCAGTTGCTACCAGATTCTCAGAATCAGAATCCATAAGTTCTTTATCAACAGATTGTCCATCTGATGGACCGGAAGCTGAATTGATCTTATCAAACAGACCTGGCTGTAAAGGGATGTCATTCTTATACATCAATCCTTTTCCACGCAGCAGCCAGTCAGGATTTACTGAAGGAAAACTATCCAGTATTTTAATAATAAAATCATAGCTTGGTTTGTTCCTTCCCGATAATATATGGGATATACTTGAACGTTGAACTCCTATGCGTTCTGCAAAACGAGTTGGATTAATTCCTTCTGCCTGTAATAACATTACTAATCTGTTTTCCATAATTAAAATAATAACTTTACAAATGTAATTAATTTATCTTTCACATATGTAAAGTTATTGTTTACAGATAGCAATTTTTGATGTTTACATTTGTACCTAACACAAATAAACATTCCATTGAGGCGTATTAAACTCAGGTCCTTATGGACTCCTGGAACGTGATACTTTGTTTCTGTAATAAAAGAGTATAAAGAACCGTATTCAGACCATAGAATAGGATCATATAGTTAAAAATCAGCGAGTTTAATCTATAAGACCAGGTAATTGATTAATTTCATTAGCTATTGGCTTGTAATAAACCGGAATTAGATGCTGGTTCACGATAAAGTGCATAAAGAAACAAGTGCGAAATCGTTAATTATATATCTAAATATCTAATAATTAACCTACACGAAGCGGTTTAGCGTACATTTTGAAATGATTTCAGGATTGAAATGGAAGGATTTAATAGTCAATTTCCAAAATATTACATTAAGTAAATGTTATAATTAGCTGGAATTTAGCTAATTATATTTATTAAATGACTTATAACATGGTTATTTTGATTCAAAACTTGTTTTTATCGGTATTTTAACTTTATATAATCAGTGTATATA
>CAYGFI010000320.1:0-2774 GCA_964349045.1 uncultured Chitinophaga sp. | reverse complement strand
ATATTATATTTGTAATGAATCGAGTATAATCGAATTATGATAAAAAGAGAAAAATACCTGAACCGGATCCGTCCGTTTATCAACAAACCTGTTATTAAGGTAATTACAGGGATAAGAAGGTGCGGTAAAAGTACATTTCTTAAAATGATAATGGATGATTTGATCAGTAGCAGCATAAGTCAGGAAAACATCATATTTATAAATAAAGATTCTCTGGATTTTGAACAAATTGAAACATATACCGACCTGAATAAGTTCGTTTTAAATAACCTTAAAGGAACTCAGGGCAATAAATACCTCTTTATCGACGAGGTTCAGAAAATTAAGGAATGGGAAAGAGCAATTGCCAGCATATATGCCGAAGGTACAATTGACATTTACATAACCGGCTCTAATGCAGGTTTACTTTCATCGGAACTGGCAACTTTGCTTACAGGCAGGTATATCGAATTTAAAATAAACACCCTGGTGTTTTCAGAATTTCTGAAATTTAGAAACAAAACAATCAATGAAAAGGAAACTGAGTTCAGTATGTTCTTAAAATATGGGGGCTTTCCCGGTATTCATCATATGGAATTGAATGATGAGGTAATCAGCCAGTACATCAATTCTATTTACAACACAATATTACTTAAAGACGTTGTGGCAAGAAACCAGGTACGCGATGTTGCCCTGCTTGAAAGGATAGCCCGCTACATTGCTGATAATTGCGGAAACATTACAACAGCAAAAGGCATTAGTAATTATATTAAATCTCAGCATCTTAAAAGCTCTGTCGATACGATTCTGAACTATATTTTATGGCTCACAGATGCTTATCTGGCATTTAGAGTTAACCGGTATGATATAAAAGGGAAAAGGCAACTTGAACTTTATGAAAAATATTTTTTTGGGGATATAGGTTTGATATTCAGTATCCTGGGAAACAAGGCAGACGACATTTCCGGGAAACTGGAGAATATCGTTTATCTTGAATTACTTTCCCGGGGGTACACCGTTTCCATTGGAAAATTGTATGAACGGGAGGTGGATTTTATTGCGGTAAAAAATAATCAGAAAACCTATATTCAGGTGGCTTATTTGCTTTCCGACGAGAAAGTTATTGAACGGGAGTTTGGTGTATTGTATTCTGTAAAAGATAATTACCCAAAAATTGTCCTATCTATGGATAAATACTTCGGCCCGGAGCGAAATGGAGTAAAATGGTATAATCTGATTGATTTTTTATTACTGATTGAAATGAATAATTGATTTCCGAACGATTTCCGATCTCATCGAAAGAGATCAGAATTCTTAAAATCTAAAAACGATGACCAAATCCCCCTTCAAATTCCTCGACTCCTACACCCGCGACGACCGCGACATTTTCTTCGGCCGCGACCGGGAAATAGAAGAACTGTACCAGCGGGTGTTCGAAAGCAAAATAATGCTGGTTTATGGTGTATCTGGCACCGGCAAGTCCTATTTGATCAATTGCGGACTTGCAAACAAGTTCAACGATACCGACTGGCTGCCGGTGAATGTCCGCAGGGGAGGTGATATGGTTAAGAGCATGGCGCTTGCCATCCAGTCTGCTGCAATAACGCCTTTAACCGGAAAAACAGAAACACCGGTACAGATTAAAAAGGCTATTCAATCCGTTTACCTCGACCATTACAACCCCATTTACTTTATTTTCGACCAGTTTGAAGAGCTTTTTATTTTTGGAAACCGAGAGGAGCGAAAATCCAGGCTAAACCCCTGGTAACCGATGTAAATTATGCACTGGCTAATCATTATGAGAGCATCGGGATGCCTGCAAACGCCCTGGCAGCATACAAATCATACCAGCAGGCCAAGGAAGCCGTTATGAGCGAAGAATCGCAAAACCGCCTGCGTAATATTGAAATATCCCATGCCATAGAAAAATCGGAACAGGAAAAGGAGATTTTTCGTCTGCGCCATGTTGAACTAAAAGCCGCGTACGATATAATTGAAGAGAAGAGCAAACAGATCACAAGCAGCATTAATTATGCCCGTTATATTCAGAGGGCTATCCTTCCTGAACCTTCAGATATCAAAGGTCTTGCAAAGAATTGTTTTGTGGTGTACTTTCCAAAAGATATTATCAGTGGGGATTTTTATTGGTTTGAAGAAATAAACGGACAACTGGTATTGGTTGCTGCAGACTGCACAGGACACGGAGTTCCCGGCGCCTTGATGAGCATGCTGGGAATATCCCTTCTGAATGAAATTGTGAATTTAAGAAATGTCACAGACGCCGGAAAAATCCTCGATATCTTAAGAGGGAAAATCATTCGTAGCCTTCACCAGACTAACAATGAAAAAAATAAGGATGGAATGGACATTTCAATCTGTATCCTTGATCGTAAAAAGCATAAATTGCAGTACGCCGGGGCATTTAATAGCCTGTATCTTATAAGTAACAGTGAATTAAAGGAGTATAAAGCTGATCGGATACCTATCGGAATAAGCCAAAATCCTGCGGATAAATTCACAACGAATCATATCGAAGTGAAACCCGGGGATATGCTATATATGATATCTGATGGTTACCCTGACCAGTTTGGCGGACCAGTTGGCAAGAAGTTCAGGTACAAAGCGCTTACCGAAATGTTTCTTGAGGTCCATACTCAACCACTGAAAAAGCAAAAAAACATCATTGAAAAATGTTTTTTAGATTGGAAGGGAGAAAATGAACAGGTGGATGATGTTTTGGTACTGGGATACAGAATTTAGGTTAAAAAATGTAAATTTATTCCAGACAATCATTT
>CAYGFI010000319.1:0-2776 GCA_964349045.1 uncultured Chitinophaga sp. | reverse complement strand
TAAAAAATTAAAATCCATTCAAATATAATAACACAAAAAACCTAAAAAACAAAACTCACATAGGAGTTTCCTGTGTGAGTTTTGTTTAATTATTTTTGCTATTATTTATGGTATAGCAATAGGTTCTAGAACTCTCACAGTAAATGAGTATGAATCAACTCCACCCACACAATCCGACACAGAAACTTCCACTTGGTAAGTCCCCGCTTTCGCCCATGTGTGCTTTGTGCTGTAATTCCATCCAGAGCCTGTATTTCTTCGTGTAGCATTACACAAACCGTTTTCGTTAATATTATCACCCCAATTTACTGACCATGATAAATCGTCATTGTCCGAATCTACTGCAGACCAAGAGAAACCAACAGATTGCCCGGGTTGAATATTTCCAATTGATGTGGAAGTTGTGATGATCTGTGGCTCGCTGTTTTTAGAACTTTTATTCACAATCTTGAAGTAGGAATCACTTGAATCACAAATCGAAGAATTGGTTTTGCAAATTAAAATCTTATATAAGCCTTCAGAAACCAAATTGGGCTTTTCTGTGTTATAAATTATTCCTACTGACCAATCATACGAAGAACCAGAAACACCTTTTGCAATTACAAGATCGGGATAAAAAATAAGGGGACAAGAACCCGTAGGTGGACAAGGAGAACTGTATGATACTAATTTAATATCATAAGATGCCGGAGCAGCAGGAGAGGTACAGAAAAGTCCATTTTTTCCACATTCTGGAGGGAGACTAACATCAACACCTTTCCATTTAATTGTTTGTATTGAACCTATTTCCCAAGTCTCTCCCCCATTTGGACTAAGAACACCGAAGGATGAAGGTGCTGCTTTAACAATGACCTGTGCCGTAGCAATTAAAGTATCTCCGAGTTTCGGTGTAAAGGTTGCCTTAAGTTCTGTAGTTCCCACAGAAATTCCTTGTATAACTGGATATGACTTACACCCCTCACAAGCCCCACCAATATATCTCACTTCTGCAATATTTGGATTACTTACTGACCACTTAGCATTGACTTCAATGATAGCAGGCATCATCTGCTTACACATAGCCCCAGATGGGCATGGTGGCATTGGTGGTTGATAATAAGCTTTGATAGGAGTGTTGCTGTTCTCCATGGTAATAGAAATACTGGCCGGAGAAATAGATAAATTACCGACGGCTGTTGCAACATCCCCCACATTCACACTCAAACTCGTTTGCGCACTTCCTCCGTTTCCGGGGCATGGAGCTTTGATACATCGTATTGTATTTTCACTTGTGACAGTAAATGTAGGATTATACACTCCCGCACGTGAATAAACATGGGAAAAAGTTGCAGATTGTACTAATGGACTTTCTGATGAATCTGTTGTTCCATAAGACGAATATGTATTTTCATCTCCCCAAAAAACAGAATAAGAAAGATCACCTCCACTTGGACTAGAAGCTTTAACAGTCCAAGTGCCTTGCTGATTTACATTTAATGTTTGTGGTCCACTTACTCCGCTGATAACTGGAGATTGAGGATCCTCTGGTATCGATGGACAAATAGCATCGAATCCTTCTGATGAATCTTTAATCAAAGGACACAATTTATACCAAGGTAAAATTTTAATTTTTTCAATAGTATCGAGATCAACTTTTCCGGTTACACTAATGCTATTTTCTTTTTGATATTTCTTTACAGCATTCTTGGTGATTGGACCATAAGATCCATCAACTTTTCCCGAAAGAAAACCAGAGTCTTTCAAAACTTTCTGAAGCGCTTTCACATCTTCTCCTTTTGAACCCACTGTAAGTTCTCGCTTAAACAAAGTACTGACCGCAGAATTATTTTTTGGATTTTCTAATACAGGACAAGGTTTTCCAGTATTAGAATCATATAAATCGCCGGGAACACAACTCGACGCATTCACAGAATGAACATTAAAACCCAAAAACCCTGTTAGAATAAGGGACAAAACCAAAACAGATAAAATTAATGCATGCTTTTTCATATATTACAAATCTTTTATTATTTTATTAATACTTTCTACCCTATACTAATATCACGAGATACAGAGTAAAAAAGTTGCAAAACTGTCATTACTGAGCGATTTGAAAAATAACCTCATCTTTCAATATATTCCCAGACAAATCTTCACATTTCACTCCGAGAGTAATATTATTCACATATACTGACTGATTGTCTTTTGCGTATACCCCAAGAGAAGTATTTGATTTCTGTCCACTAGAAAGATCGAGCCAGGATCTACCATCTTTTAATGACGCATCGTAACCAAAAGTAAAACAAGAGTCTTCCTTCACCCCACCTGAGGCCCAGGAAACTTCTACAAGAGAACCGAAACTAACTGGACCTGGATTATTGGAACCATTAATTTTTATATCCAAATATGGTTTAGAAACCAGAAGACTACTACCACTCATAGGTTTAGGTGTTGTCAAAGCAGCACTTGAAGGTGTTGTAGATTTTGCTGGAGGAAGTTTCGAAATAGCAGTTGGGGTTGGTTTTTTTTCTTCGGTTGGGGCAATTGGTGCTGTTGGTTTATTATTACCCACTAATACTACAGGACCAGCTAAATGTTGATAATAATTATTATAGGCAACCCCACTCACAATAAACACAATCACCGCCAACGAACCAATCATTAACCGCATATTAAAAAAACTTATTCTGGGTTTAGATTGCTCAAAAAAAACACGCTGAAATACTTCCGAAGCTAAGTGTGCTGGTGCTTTCTCCTTCTTTACTTTTGAAAACAATTTATCTAGTGCGTCCATATA
>CAYGFI010000318.1:0-2854 GCA_964349045.1 uncultured Chitinophaga sp. | reverse complement strand
TACATACAGAATTAAATCAAATTTTTCCTGACCAAATTTTTTGCGATATGCTTTTAGAATTAATCTTAAAAGAAAGTCAGGAAAATCACCGCCATTTTCGTATTTGCTACGATGTAATGCACTACCTACATTTGAAACACCGTAATAGGAAGCTGCAGCTCCATTTATTAGATTTGTCCCTCTTGTTTCAACTTCAAGGACCGGGAAATAATCTTCACGAAATTCTTGTAACTTTTATGACCATTCATCATTGACTGAAATAATAATTTTTTTCAATCCGGTATTATCACAATTATTAAAAGAATGGGTTGATGAATCGCCCAGATAATCGCATAAGTATTTCATTCGTGATTGAGTCGTTTCAATATATTCGACCATTTTCTCCAAATCTTTTGTTTTGTTTGCTCGTAATTCTTCAAATGCTTTAGTATTTAGAGGTAGCGCTCCGGTAATGTATTCGAATTTTTTGCTTTTCCCGATTGTAACCTCACGCATGATTCTTTGTTCAATAAGGTCAGCTTTGATCACTCTAATTTGATTTTGCTTTAAATTTGTTCTCCTCATCAGGTCTCTTTCCCCAAGCATTTCGTTTTTTACAGCATTGATTACTTTTGCATATTTTGAAATCGAAGGTCTTCCTCCTTCAATAAATGCTTCGGGAAGTTCCCGGTCTTCAGGTGAATAAAACAGGATTATGTATGAGGGCTGTCCATCTCTTCCTGCCCGGCCAATTTTCGCGTTAAAGTTTAATTGAAAGCTCTAATTTTCCTCCAAAACCAAGTTCAATAATTTTTTGAAGTGTTGAAATGCGAGCTTCTTTAATATTGTTCTCAATTTTAGAAATGTACGATTTAGTCGTTCCAACTTTTTCAGCGAGTTGTTCCTGTGTCATACCCATTTCAATTCGGGTATTTTGGATTAAAGCGCCAATTTTAAAGTTTTCGTAACCTGTTTCAAGTTCGTCACGCTCTTTAGTGCCACGTTTTCCATAATTTTTTTCCTTAAACTCTTCAAGAGTCATCAGGTTTTTATTTTTCGCTTTCATATTCTGCCTTTATTTTAAGTGCTAATTCAATTTCTTTTTTCGGTGTCTTTTGAGCTTTCTTTTGAAAACCGTTTGCCAAAATGACTAATTGTCCTTGGTCAAAAAAACAGAAAATACGGAATATATCACTACCAAGTTGGACTCTAATTTCATAAAGACCGTTTGTGCCCTCAATATGTTTAAGATATGTTTCTGGAACTCTTTGCAGGTCTTCAATTAAATCAAAAGTCCAAACTATTTTGGCTCTTACCTTTTTTGATTGTTTGTCAAAGAAGTTTTGAAAATAGTATTTGAAAAACGTAATCTTTCTATGTTTCTGTTTATTGTCCACCGTGCAAAGATATAAATGTTTCCCTAAAGTGAAACAAAAAAGTCTTAAAAAAATTGGTTGTTCAGTTTCGGCGTAGGTTAGTTAAAATTGCATAAACAAATGTATAGACGCAATAATGCATGTATATACACCTTAGACGTATTCATGCTTTACAGGCTTTCATCAAATTTTAATCCTAATCATAAATCCCAGTTCAAAATTTAACAAACCCATTCCTTATTGTCTTTCCAACTTCTCCACCAACTCCTCAATCACAATATCATCAATAAACAAACTGTTAATACCCCTTAGCATTTCCAGTTCATGTAATGCCGAATCAACCTTACCTAACCGCAATTAGCACAAACCTGAATACCAGTGAACCGATGCGTATAACCTTCCTTCCTTATTGATGGGCAAGGCATTTAATGAGTTAAACTGCTGTATGGCGCGTTCCATGGAATCCATGCCCATATAGTTTAAGCCGCTCAAAAATTTATATACAGTATTTATTGTCATTCCGAATGAAGCGAAGCGGAGTGAGGAATCTTTTCTATTAATTTTTCCAGTGAAGCAATTCCTTGCTGCACTTCGTGTGCTTTGATTTTTAATTTCTTGCTTTTGTGACATAAATCTTAAGCAGGCTGTTGATGAAATCCGCAGGATTGGCCAGTATGTGCTCTGGAGAAATGATGCAAGACTAAAAGGATATATCAGTCCATATTTAAAAAGGATGAAACAAAACCAGAAAAGAAAGCTCATTCAAAAGGAAGCATAGAACGCATGTAAATTATGGAGGAAGTTACCAATTGACACGGGTAAATTTTAATTGACGCGGGTAATTTCCAATTGACGGGGGTAAATTTCAATTGACACTAGGAAAATTCCAATTGACAAGGTGAAAATTTCAATTGACATGAGGTAAAAATCAAAAAGTATGGCTCAAATGAAATTTTTCAGACCCCCGGCTCCAAAAAAGGATTTACACTATCGATGTTTTTATTCTGAAACAACTCACCCCCATATCCCCACTTTCTCCGGCAGTGGATGTCTGACGCCTACCTATGAAAGCAAAGGAGGTGAGTCTTTTAAATTCATTAACCCAAAAATTAAAAAAAATGAGTATAAAAATTGGATCTGTTGAACTATTCGCTGGCCCTTCCGGACTTTGTGCGACCGACGATCTCGAAACTGCTCTGAAAATGCTGAAACTGCCTAAAATTGATAATTGCCCTCCAAAACTCTAAGGAAAAAATATGCGTAGAATCCTGTGTTGCGAAATCGCCGGCACAGCTTAAAAACGCAATAAAAAACCGAATATAAAAAACCGCGTTCCCTTTGCGCCTTTGCGTATCCCGCAAGGCGGGATTCTGCGCTTAATCCTTCATCCTAAAAAGTTAAACGCTGAATCCCGCCTTGCGGGCTACGCAATGGTGCGGTTTGAAAAACGCAATAAAAAACCGAATATAAAAAACCGCGTTCCCTTTGCGCCCTCGCGT
>CAYGFI010000317.1:0-2886 GCA_964349045.1 uncultured Chitinophaga sp. | reverse complement strand
GTTCTATATGAGAGCAATAATACTTGCAGCTGGAACAGGGACAAGATTTAATGGAACTGTTAAAGGATTACTTAAAATTAACAAAGAAACGATTGTCGGAAGACTTGTTCGACAACTAAAGGAGGGTGGTATTCAATCAATTTATATTGTGGTTGGTTATCATGCCGAGGATTTTTTGACTCCTATTGAAAACGTCTCTTTAATATACGACAGATATTTTTCTTCAGGAAAGAATTCTACTTCGCTTAAGGTAGCGCTCGACACTATCGGCTATGACGATACTTTAATGTTAGATGCGGATATGATTCTTACTGATGATCTCATACCAAAACTTCTCACATCATTTAGTGGCGAATCAATCTCTCTTGTAGATCTTTCAGTGAGGGATGAAGAATCTATGAAGTTAGTTATCATTGACAACAAAATTATCAAATACTCAAAGGAGGAAGGTGTTGGAGCCGAGATTTGTTCGATTGTTTCAAAAAATAAATTACAGGATATTTATTTAGACCTTGCCTCTGGAATATACAAATGGTGGGGAGTTGGCCCAAATACTACGGGTTTTCGTTTTGTAAATATTAATGAAAATTCAAAATGGATGGACATAGATACCCAAGAAGAGTACGAACAAGCAAAAATCATCTTTAAAGGTCATTAAATTTATGAAAAAGTTTTACGTTACAACACCCATATACTATGTAAACGACAAACCGCACATTGGGCATGCGTATACAACTATCATTGCTGACGTATTTGCTCGATACTATCGCCAAAAAATCGGGAAAGAAAATGTTTTTTTCTTGACTGGAACGGACGAACATGGAGCAAAGATCGCACAAGCAGCAAAGAAAAATAATCAGTCTCCTAAAGATTTTGTTGACCAGATTTCGAGTCAGTATCAAGCGGCATGGAAGGCACTTGAGATCAGTAATGATTATTTTTTTCGCACTACTGATCCAGACCATAAAAAAATAGTTCAGGACATGCTGCAAACATTGTATGACAGAGGGTTTATTTACAAATCTCTCTACAAGGGCATCTATTGTGTTGGTTGTGAAAAATATTTAACTGAAGATGAAATTGTTAATGAGAGATGTCCTCATCACCCAACAACTGAATTAGCTGAACAAGAGGAAGAAAATTATTTTTTGAAACTGAGAGACCTTGCTCCAAAAGTCCTTGAAGCTCTTGAAACTGAAAGATATAGAGTTCTTCCCTCAGCAAGAAAGAGTGAGATTTTGAGCAAAATACGTGGGGGTATTAACGATATTTCAATTTCGCGAACAGGGGTGGATTGGGGTATTTCTGTGCCATGGGACGACAAACACACCGTATACGTTTGGGTCGATGCGTTGTTTAACTATTACTCGGCAACACAGATCGTTTCTCAAAAAGAACATTTCTGGCCAGCCGATCTCCATCTAATGGCTAAAGACATTCTGTGGTTCCATGCCCTCATTTGGGAAGCACTTCTGCTCGCTCTTGATAAAGAGTTGCCAAAAGTCATTTTTGCACATGGTTTTTTTTCTATCGACGGTCAGAAGATGTCGAAATCTTTAGGAAACATAATTGATCCTTTAGAGCTAGTCAATTCTTACGGAACTGATGGGGTGCGTTACTTACTCCTGACCTCATTCGCTTTCGGAAACGACGGGGATATTTCTTTGTCAAAATTTAACGAGAAATATAATTCGGACTTGGCAAATGGTATAGGAAACCTAGTTTCTCGGGTAGCACGATTATGTGAGCAATCTAAGCATAATTTTGTTCCCATTTTTAAAAAGATAAAATATGAGTCTGAACTTTCAATCGAAAAAGCCATGGCGGAATATCGACCTGATGAAGCGTTGAAAATAATTTGGAATCAAATACAGGAATTTGATAAAGATATCCACAATGACCAGCCTTGGACGTTGGATGGGGAAAAGCTTCAACAAACACTTGAAACTTATGTGCGACGGATTATTCCTATTGCACACAACTTAAAACCATTCTTACCAAGTACAGCAGAAAAGATCATATCTATTTTTGGGGCAGATGAAATTGTAAAACCAAAGCCATTATTTGAGAGGAAGAAATAAAACATTCTTATGAAAATAGCTTTTCTAACTTATAATCGAGATCCCTCAATCCCTACGATCGATAACGATGGTTGTCCTGTTACCGTTAGACATTATGCGCTAGGACTTGGAGAATTGGGACATCGTGTTGATATATATGTTAATAAAATCTCTCCGACCTCAGGGAGTAGTTTGTATCTCAAAAAGAAATTCAAAGAACAAGGTGAGACATTGGTGCATCTTGCTAAAAACATTGATGTTATTCGGGTTAATATAAATCAATTACCTTTCTCAAAAGATATTTTTTCTACACAAGTGGTGGCAGATATTCCAGAAATTGTTGAGTCAATAACAAATGTTGATTTTTTTAGAGACAAAAAACTGTTCGTATACGATGTTGTTTGTATATTTCACCCCCTAGCATCGTTTGGACCTCTATTTTTAGGCGTTACCCCTCTCCGAAAAACTGTCTTGTTTCCAATGCTGTTAAGTGATGAGTATAAAAAATATCAATCAGTTTCAAATATATACGAAGAGCTTGAAACACTGGCGTTGAGAAATGTTCGCAGTGTTTTTTCCTGTTCTAGTAATGAACGTGAGCTCATTGTTAATAAAGGAATAAAATCGAGATCGGTCAGAGTGGTTCATCGAGGCTTTGATGATGCTGTTTTTACCCACCAATTAAAAAGCAGTATTTCAAGCCAAAATAAGGTAATAAAGATTATTTGTGTGGGGTCTATCAAACCACAAAAACAACAAGCTCAATTAGTTGACGTTGCAAGATTTCTTAAGAAGGGAGGTTTCAGTCCCGTCATTACTATTGTAG
>CAYGFI010000316.1:2083-2893 GCA_964349045.1 uncultured Chitinophaga sp. | reverse complement strand
TTTTAGAACTTAGAGCTTTTTAATTTCAAAAACATTCTAAATCGTTTTCGACTTTTTGGCAAAGGGGGAAATAAATAAGTAAGTAATTAAAGATAGCTGTAAGCGTTTTTTAATTATTTCGCAAGTCTTTTTTTAAAAAGATCTCTTTTCCTGAAAAAAATTTTCCGTAGAATGCCTTGGAATATAAAAGCCATTGTTCCTTAACAAATCGGCAAAAGTTGGGAGTTCTTCTGGAATTAATTTATCTAATTACGAATTCAAAATTACGAATTACGTATGCGATTGATTGCAGAAGCTGCTCTCAACTTGGTAAAAACAACAAACAAAAATGGAGGACAAAGAAAGTGAGAAGAACAATTGGCTTTTGTATTTGTATTTTGGCTATGGTGGCTTTCGGCGGAATTGCGAAGGCAGATTTGAACAATGGACTGGTCGCATATTATCCTTTTGATGGAAATGCGACAGATATGTCCGGAAACGGACATAATGGAATTGTATCGGGCGCGACTTTGTGTGCGGATCGAAATGGAAAAGCAAACTCAGCGTATAGTTTTGATGGAGTCAATGATTACATCAAAATACCGCATCACTCTGCGTTGAATTTCAGCAATGATTTTTCAATCGCTTTTTGGGTGAAAAGTGATAGTAGCGCAGGTACGCGAGTAATGCTCGCAAAAGGTCAAGATTGTGGCAACAGCTATTTTTTTGGCTGGTCGGGAGCCAACAGGTTTAATGTAAGTTATGGTTTGAAATGGTGCGGCATGACCGGAACGGGAATCCTCTGAACGGTAGAGGAAGTTGGTCGGGGCG
>CAYGFI010000316.1:0-2073 GCA_964349045.1 uncultured Chitinophaga sp. | reverse complement strand
ATTAATGAGTGGCATTTTGTGACTGTTGTTGTGGATAGTATTGAAGACAAAATGTATTATTATTTGGATGGTGTTTTGAAAAAAACCGTCAGTATCAATACTTTTACAACCAGGAACACTTATCCATTGGTAATTGGTCGACATTTCACCTGTGCAAATGGAGGATGTGGCTATGAATATCCGTTCGCCGGTGATATTGACGAAGTCAGGCTTTATAATCGCTTGCTGGAACCAGAGGAAATTGAGGAGCTATGCAATCTTTTCAATCCAAAAATGACAATAGTTTCCCCAAAATTACCTTCTGTCCAAAGAAGTGGAGATCAAGTTTTAATTGCTTGGAAATCAGAAAATACAAATCCAAATGATGAGATTATGATTTCCATGAAACGCCTTTCAGTGCCTCTTGTACAAATGGGACCAGATGGTCATAATTGGCATGAATTCGTCTTAACTGATAATGCCAATGATGGTTATGAAATTGTGACAATCCCCGAGGGAATAGATGAGGCTGATGATTGGAATTTCTATGTTAAACATCTTTCCAGTGGAAAATGGGATAGCACTGATGAAGCATTTGAAATCAGCGCAACCGAACGAAACTGGGGTGTTCCATATTTGTCACAAAAAGACTATCCCAACAATATGAAGGAATCAGCATGTGGTCCAACCAGTCTTACAATGCTTCTACAGTATTATTATCCGAATTCCCAGATTGATATGCCTGTGGTTTATCATGCGGGAACGCAAAGTTATAACTATAATTCGGGACATGCCTATGTCTATCAAAATGTTAGCTTCGCGCTAGGAGATTCAGGTTTATCTATAATTGATTCTATGTATCAGAGTTATTACATAGGAACATGGTCTGGGATGGATTTGAATGACGCGGAGGATTACTTAGATCATATTTGGGGGATTCAATCAACTTTATTAGTAACCGCAGAAGAGGTTTATACAGCATTAGAAACAGGTCCTGTTCTCGGTCATGTTTATGCACATGGGAATACTGGATGGGGGCATTTTATCGTTATTTGTGGCATTGATAAAGGTGATTCTCCAAGTACAGAGGATGATTTTATTCATATTAATGATCCTTACAATACTGGTTGGGGATATTGGGATACTGATGGTTCCAATAAAGCAATTAGTTATCAAGATTTTTTTACCAATACCCCCAAAAGATGTGGAACTAATCCAGATGGTAGCCCAATATATTGTTATAACCCATGGTTCAGAGATGTTTATAAATTAACACCTTCAGATACAAATATTGAGCGACTGTATTCTACAATTGTTGACACCGGACATAATGATTTTGAAGGATATGGCGATCCTCATGTTTTTACTCTTTTTAATGAAGAGGCAGAAACTGTCACAGGAGAAGCCATCTGGAAGTTTTATTATGCAGAAGGAGGTGACTGGTATTATCCTATCGAAAGCGGACAATCTGCTCGTTGGACTCCATCTCTTGCCATAAGTGGCTATTATAGCGTCGAAGTTAGGTATCGCGCAGACAATTCCAGTGGTACGGTTCATTATGAAATCCATAATACCACTCATGATTCATTGGTAAATATTGATATAAACCAAAAAAATATAGCCGATGAATGGAGAACAAGTATTATTGCTGAATCTGTGTATCTTGAAAATGGCTGTTATGTTGAAGCATCAAATATACCAGCCAACACAAATATTGATGCGGTTAAGTTCGAATTTTTACATCAATAAAGTTTAAGCATTTTACCAAGTTGAGAAGCAAACAAATCCTTTAAGATAACATTTTTATGTTCGTCTTATCGGTGGATCTTTGAGCAAAACTCTAGGTTGTTTATCATTGTAAATAACCTAGAGTTTCTCTTCTTAAAAAATAAATACATTTTTGAAAGTTTTAGAAGTATAATTCAAATACAATAAAAAATTTATATCATTAACTCAAAAATTATGAAAAAATTATTATTAACATTTATAATGTTAGTTTTAACTGCTTGCAGTAATACAAAAACACCTCAACCTGTATTAACTTTAAACAATCAATCCGGAAAAGATATTGATAAAATTACTACAGAAATGAGT
>CAYGFI010000315.1:0-2933 GCA_964349045.1 uncultured Chitinophaga sp. | reverse complement strand
TTATTGAATATTTCTGAAACCACTGTGATCACACATAAGAACCACCTGAAACGCAAGTTTAAGGCTAAGAATGTTTGTCATTTGATAAAATTGGCAGCTACTTCCGGATATATTGTTTTATACCAGAAACAAAAAAGTTAATAAGGATCCACATCCGCCTGTATCCGAACCGAACTAAAAATGTCAGAATTTGATGTTTCCTGGATGATATCTGACAGTAATTTCCTCGCCTTTTCAAATGAAGATTTCTTCTCAATTTTAAGCAAAATATTCATCAAATAATAATTACTGATCCTTCCAACCAGCGGCTGCTGCGGACCCAGCACTCTTTTGCCGAAAACAATTTTCATTTCATCAGCAAGCATGCCGGCTGCTTTCTGTAATGCAGGAAATTCCTTATGCTTCAGTGTGATCCTGATCATCCTCACAAACGGCGGGTAATTGAAAGCCTGCCGCTCTGCAATCTGATCCCTGAACATCGCTTCGTAATCGTTATTCCGCACATAATTTATCAAGGCCAGGGCGGGATCGGTGGTTTGTATAATTACTTTACCCTGTTTGTCTTTCCGCCCGGCCCTTCCGCTTACCTGTGCCATCAACTGGTAGCTGCGTTCAAAGGCTCTGAAATCGGGGAAATTCAGCATCTGGTCAGCATCTAAAATGCCAACAAGGGCAACATTTTCAAAATCCAGACCTTTAGAAAGCATCTGGGTTCCGACTAAAATATCGATTTCGCCTTTGCCGAATGAATCAAGAAGGGTCTCATAGGAATTCCTTGTGCGACTGGTATCCAGATCCAGGCGGGCAACCCTGATTCCCGGAAATATCAATCCGATATCATCTTCCACCAACTCGGTGCCAAACCCACGGTTTGTGATCCGTGTGCTTCCGCAGGCCTCACAGGTTACCGGAACCTTGCGGGAATAACCACAATAATGACACTCCAGGCTGTTCCTGAATTTATGGTAAGTCAGACTTACATCACAGGTTTTGCATTTCGGGATCCAGCCACAGGTCTCATCCATGATGTAGGAAGAAAAACCCCGCCGGTTCTGAAAAAGAATAACCTGTTTTCCTGCTGCAATGGTTTCATATATAGCATCAATCAGGGAAGGTGTGAACACCGACTTCATCGCCTTTCTTTTACGGGCATCGCGTATGTCGGAAATACGTATATCAGGCATCAGAACTTTATTATAACGCTCTTTGAGACTAACGAGTCCATATTTTCCTGAAAGGGCATTGGCATAACTCTCGACCGACGGAGTTGCCGTTCCCAGTAATACTTTTGCCCCGTGAAGGGATGCCAGTACCATCGAGGAATCGCGTGCGTTATACCGGGGGGCAGGATCGAATTGTTTGTAAGTGTTCTCGTGCTCCTCATCCACGATAATCAATCCGAGATTGCTGAAAGGCAGAAAAATTGCCGAACGAACACCTAATATGATTTTATACCTGTTTTCAGCGAACTCTGAGGTACGACGATACACTTCAACCCTCTCTCCGTCTGAAAACCGGCTATGGTAGATGCCTGTCCGGTCTCCGAAAACTTTTCGCAACCGGTTCACAATCTGTGAAGTGAGCGCTATTTCAGGAAGCAGGTACAACACCTGCCTGTTCTGTGAAATCATTTCCCGGATCAGGTGAATGTAAATCTCTGTTTTACCGCTCGATGTAACTCCATGCAGCAGGACCACATCTTTCTTCAGAAAATGCCGGTGTATTGAGTCCATTGCCTCCTGCTGTGCAGGATTCAGCTCTGCAGGCATTATTGTTTGTGTACCCGTATCTTCGACTGAACTGAGAATACGTTCCGATTTAACAATCAAATTCTTTCCGGTTAGCGCTTTGATTGTTGCATAACTATGATCAGTAATTAATTCATTTAGTGGGATAGATGTTTTCTGCAGGTTCCCATTCGCGTTCATTGACCGGCTTATAATCTCCGTCATCAGACTTTGTTGCTTTGGCGCGTTCTCAAGCTTATCCAGGCATTTCTGAAGAACTGCTTCATCAAAAAGATGTTCCGCGATAGAAATAATTTTTTCTTTTTTCATCCGCAGGGTATCCCTGAGTTTTTCCTCCAGGTAAACAGCATTAAAATCGATTAGCTTGCGGATGTCGGAAAGTAGATTTCGTTTACCGCTGAGCCTCGAAAGTTCCTGTATGGATAATCCCGGGTTATTCTGAATGGTATAAAAAAGCGCTTCAAGTTGCTCTTTTTTAATCTCAGAGCCATTGAATTCATCGTTTGGAAGGATCCGGGACTCGCTCTCAAGCTTAAGTCCTGCCGGAAGCGCCGCCTTAAAAACTTCTCCCGGCGCGCACATGTAATAACCGGCGATCCATTCCCAGAATTTCATCTGTATCTCATCAACCAGAGCCGTTTCATCCAGGACTTCCAGCACAGGTTTCAGTTCTTTTATTTCGGGGGAGGTGCTATGGGTGCGCCTTACAAGTCCTGTATAAAGTTTCCTTGGACCAAACTGTACAATAACCCGTTTCCCTGCCCGGACGGATTCCTGTAATTCTTCGGGTACCAGATAGGTGAAAACCTGGTTTATAGGGAAAGGGAGGATGATATCGGCAAAATGCATGGAACTATTCATACAGGAATTGTTCCTGTAAAGATATAAAAAAGAGGCTTTATTAAGCGCAATGGCGCAAAGGCCTGCAATGCATTGCGCAATTAAAAAAATAAAATTTGCGAAACCTTTGCGCCTCCTCGCCATTGCGCTTAACTTTTACCTTAAGAGGATTAAACGCAGAGACCTTGGTTGCGTTATTATTTATCTAAACAAAAGATTTTGGCGTTACCATTGCACCTTTGGCCTTAGCGTAGACCGCGGAGCGGGATTCCGCGCTTAATTTTTTAAGTACTAAGAGCCATCTATGCCCCACCCCAAACCCCTCCCCCGGAGTGTGAGGGGCTG
>CAYGFI010000314.1:0-2951 GCA_964349045.1 uncultured Chitinophaga sp. | reverse complement strand
CAGCAATGCCGCCAATCCGAAAATGCCCATTTCACTCAAGGCTAAAATGTATTCCGAATGAGCGGTCCCTCCTGAATTTTCAGGAATGTGCCAGTGATCTTTGACTGTCAGCCGGTTCATTAATTTAGGATTTTGATAAGGGATGTATTTAAATTGGTAGGTTCCCGGGCCAAATCCGGTTAGTGGTTTTTCCATGGCCATTTTAATTCCTGAATACCATCGATTGAGCCGTTCGAGGTTCGAAATGTCGGTACTGATATTCCCGGAGGATTCTAATCGATCTATATAACTTGAATTGGCATCGTGCGAAAGATTTTTGTTCGAATAAAAGAGCCTGACCAATTGATCCTGGTATAACCCGATCAATAATATTCCCAGTAAAATAACCGGAACGATATGTTTTACCCTGATCCGGAATTGAAGTGCGATCCAAACAAAGACAAAAAAAACAAAGCTCAAAAATGCAGCCCTGCTGAAACTCAGAAAAACGCCACCTAAAAAAATAACTCCCAAAACGATCCATAGTATTTTCAATTTTGAAAGGTGAACTTTCGTTGCGAATAAAAACCAAAATACGCACAGGAAAGTACTTGTGGCACCAAGAATAGTATGGTCCTTATAGAAAGGACGAAAGATACCTTTTATTGTTATCGGGTTCCAGTAGTACCCTGAAAACTGCCAGACCGAAAAAGCCAATACAACTAAATGAGAAAGAGAAAACAAGATCAGGAGTTTTGGAAAAAATTCGGGCCTGTTTTTGAAAAGCTGCTTCTGCCAAAGGAATAATACTAAAATATAACTAAGGTTGATAATTGTAAATTTTACCGAAACTATTAACATCGATGAAAATGCCAGTGATATAGCAAAGCTGGCAATCAGAGGGATCACCCACCTGCTTTCCCCGGAAAATAATTCACGCAGAAGTGATGGTTTTTTCAGAACTTCCCATCCCAATGCAAATATCATAATGGCAAGCATTGGTTCGCCGGGCATAGATATTTTCATAGTATCGCTAATGGGAAATTCAACTGAAAATGGCAAAATAAGTGAAAGAAGCATTAAAAAGAAATAGTGTAAATTAAATCTCGCGATGAGCCAGGAACTTAACGCAAGGAAAACCATAATGACAAACATGGAAACGATAAAGAATTTTTGTGCGCACAAAAGTAAGGTTGCCACAACAATGGCAATCAGGATTAAATAAATGATTCCGACAGGTTCGTTATTTTGTTTTTCGGTTGTCACGTCGGATAATTTCAAATACAACAAGTACTAACAGATAGATTCCGGTACCGGCGCCAATCAAAAAATTCCGCTTTGGCCAAATACTTTGAGATTTAGGAACAGCCGAAGATATGATGTACGCCATTGGTAGAGGGGTGTCGAAATTTTTCTGTTCGCGTTCATAGGCTCCTTTTCGGGTAATAAGTTCCTGAAATTCCCTATTGTAAAGGGTTAGCGTTTTGTTATACAGATAATCTTTTTCAACCCCATGTGGGGTTTTCATCAACGAATCGAGTAATTCCTCAAGTGTGGCAACTTCGGTGGCTTTTTGGTTATAAAGGCTGGTCACATACCGCATAGATTCTAACCGGTTGGGGGAAAGGAGATTCTTCTTAATTACTTCTCCCAAAACAATAATTTCGTTGGCCATATCGGCAGCGCGTTTCGCATCGTTGTCGCGGACCCGTATTGAAACCGAACCATATTGTGTTTTGTCAATAAGTATCCTCGATTCCATTTCCCGGTACAATTGATTTTTTGAGTCGATAACTGAAGTATCGATTTTAAAATAGGTGAAGAGATCGTACCTTTTAATCAGGCTATCGGTCAATTGGTTCGATTTTAATATCTGGATGTACCAGTCAATTTCACGGTCACTGGCAAATCCAATCCCTTGCTGGTTCAATTGTTGCGACAAAATAGTAAGAGGTACATAAACAATTACTTCCGACTCATAAAGTGGTTTTATTACCCAGGGCATTGTCACAATAAAAATAAGTATTGAGCAGGCAATGGAACCCGTAATAGCTCGTTTTGCGAACTTCTTCTGCCATAACCAGGTAAGATCTTCAGAATTTTTTTCCATAAGTTGGTTTATTAATGATTCATAACCGGGTGCACTAATTGATTTGTATTCGTTAACATATTGATTATTTAATTACAGCAGGCATCAATCTTCCGCTACCGCTTTGTTCAAGAATTTTAATCTCTTCCGGATTGCCGCTGTATATAATATTTCCTGCTGTATTAAGACGGGCTTCGAGCTTATGACTGACGTTTACAAAGCAATCGCCAATGGAATTATTATAAATATTGCAATCCCGGCAGTTCAACCCGGAAGCATTTACCTGGCTGCTTCCTCTGGGCCATAGTTTTGCAGACTTTGCATTTCCCCTGAAATAATAGTAACCAAAGTTATCGGAGCCGGTAACCATTTGAAAATAGTCAACATCTATTAGTAAATCATATTCCCCGGTTTTTCCCAACAGGATTAGTTTTAATTTATTGAGTTTTAACGTATCATAATTCGTCAATTTTACCGGTGATCTGAACAGGATTTGATCGTCAAGCCGGGGGAAACTGATTATTACTTTAGGACGGGGATAATCAGGAAGCCACCTGGCAAAATTTTCATCATAAAACTCCAGCAATCCGGAGTCTTCCCGGATTACAATATTTTCAATGTATTTTTCGGGGGATAAAAATCTGACGGAAAATACCGTATCTGTTTTCAATTCAACTTCGAAAATATCATATATTGTTATTTTAGAGAAATACTCAAAGTTTTCGGCTTTTTCGAAAACTTCTCCTTCATCCGGAAAAATTATCTTCTCGCATGAATAAAAAGTCAAAAATAAAAAGCTTAAAAAAAGTACTCCTGATAATTTCATGAGAAAATATTTGAGTTATGTTATTGTATATTAAGTTGTTTCTCATAGCTTGTCCCG
>CAYGFI010000313.1:0-2995 GCA_964349045.1 uncultured Chitinophaga sp. | reverse complement strand
GAAAAAACAATACTTTTTTTTAATTATTTCAGTCGGAATTAAGATTCATTGCAGTTTTTTTTCTTTATTTAAAATAATTTGTACTTTTAGTCAGCTTAAATAATATAATTCAAAACACTATGAAAGCCTACAGGCCTCTATTTATTCTGTTGGTTGTCATTATTGCCCTGCCTTTTGCGGGAAGGCTGTTCTGGTTGATGAAAAAAAGCAAACCTCTCGACATTGTGATAATAAATAAATCAGTTGTTAAAAGCAAAAATAATGAGGTTAAAACGCTAAACTGGACGCTGAATTATGAAAAATTTATTGATTCAGCAGGATATTTTTATGATTACGACATAGATTATTTTGGGTATTACCCTGATGCCATTACAGAAGACAGGAAAATTAAGTCATTCAAACTGGAAGAAGTCTTCTCACTTGCTGTGAATAATGATGCACTGATTTTTGTTGATAATAAAGGTGTTGAATTGAGTCAGGCAGAAAAAAAGGCTTCTAAAATGAAAGTTTATGGAGGATTTAATTATAATGATTATTCTCTTCTAAAGGAAATGTTAAGCAGGCAAAAATTAGTAATTGCTGAATTCAATTTCTTTTCTTCTCCAACGGAGGATCTTGTACGTTACAATACGGAGCAATACCTTGATATATATACCCTTGGATGGAACGGTAAGTTCTTTACTAATCTTTCTAAAGAAAAGATTTCGGAATTGATTTCAGCCAACTGGTTTGACCTTTACAAACAAAATTATTCAGTTGAATGGGATTTTTCCGGACCGGGTATTATTCTTCTGAATCCGGGACAAAACAGGATAATTGTTCTACCCGCAGGAAAATATATGAATTCTGAATATCCGAGCGTTATTACAACACCGGAAATTGCCTCTGAATTTAACATCCCTCAAAATGCTTCCTACAGCGGATGGTTTGATATTGCATTCCAGGGGAAAAACAAAGTTATCAGCCATTTCGATCTTAATCTTAATCAGGAGGGAATTGATTTATTAAATAAAAATGGTATAAAATCTGAATTCCCTGCAGTAATTGAATCGGTTAGTAAAAAGTTTTATTATATAGCCGGAGACTTTTCAAACACTCATGTGTGCATTCTGTCTTCAAAACTTGGATTTATCAGCAGGATTATCAGGAAGATGAATAAAGGTAAAACCCAAAACCCGGATAAATTTTTCCAGGTTTATTATAACTATCTTTTATCAGGGATATTGAATGATTATTACACGGAAATTTCCGGAATTCAGAAATAATACCATTCAACATATGATTTGAATTTGTATCCGGTATTTATAGACCGGATTTTTTTTAAACTAACAATATGGATGACAACAAATTAAAATTAACACTTGTTCAGCCTGATATATACTGGGAAGATATAAATCATAACCTTGAACATTTAAATGGTTTATTGAGCCGTAAAAAAGAATTATCTGACATAATAATGTTGCCGGAGATGTTCACAACCGGTTTTTCAATGAATGCTCAAAATTTAGCACAAGGTAATCAGGGAACAGCATTCAATTGGATGCTTTCTAAAGCAAAAGAATATAATGCAGCTATCACCGGCAGCATAATTTTTACAGAAAATGAAAAATATTATAACCGACTTTACTGGATAAACCCCGATGGAGAGTGGTTCAGTTATGACAAACGACACCTTTTCCGTTTGGAAACAGAAGATCAGTTCTATGAACAGGGTAACAAAAGGTTAATAGTTACCTTCAGAGGTTGGAGAATTTGTCCCCTGATTTGTTATGATCTTCGTTTCCCGGCCTGGTCGCGAAATAATAATGCTTATGATTTACTCATTTATGTTGCCAACTGGCCGGCTGCCCGAAATCATGTGTGGAATATTCTTTTGCGCGCCAGGGCAATTGAAAACCAGTGTTTCGTAGCGGGTGTCAACAGGGTAGGGAGAGACGGACACAATATTCATTATATCGGCGAGAGTTGTGTCGTTCACCCAAAAGGATATCTGTCCACCGGAATACACGATCCTTCCGAACAGGTATTACATTGTAGTATAAGTCTGTATGAATTGCAGGAATTCAGAAAAAAGTTTCCGGTTCTTAAGGATGGAGATTTCACAAATAAATTCCCTTTACCCATGAAAAAACAAGAGTAAAATCTTAAAAAAATTAAAAAGAATTTAATGACTGTGTTCGTGCTTATGTTCGTGAGTGTCGCATCCGCAACCTCCTTCTGAATTACACGATTCTTCTGTAGAGCAACTTGCGTCATCGCAGCCGCAACCATTTTCAGATTTATCAGAACAACTTCCTTCATTGCAGCCACCACCCGAACAGCCACAGGACTGATGAATATGTCCGTGCTCAAGTTCTTCTTCCGTGGCTTCTCTTATTTCTGTTACTTCCCCGTTAAAATGAAGCGCTGAGCCTGCCATGGGATGATTGAAATCCATTGTAACAGTATCTGTATTAATATTTTTAACTACCCCGTTTAAGCGACGTCCTTCATTATCCATCATGGGAATTACATTTCCTGTCTGCAAAAGGTTAGTATCGGTTTTTCCTTCAACTACAAAAATACTGATTGGTACATCCACCACTGCATTTTCCTGAATCGGACCATATGCATCATCACATAAGAGAATGAATTTAAATTTTTGTCCTGTCTTGAGTCCGACAAGATTATCTTCAAACTTTGGCAGAAGATTTCCACTTCCTAACAAAAAAGTCAGTGGATTTTCCTGACTTAGAGTTTCAACTATCTCACCGTCCTGATTATTTCTTCTCAATTCATAAACAATTGAAACTACTCTGTTTGCTGCTGCTTCCATAAATTTTTAAGATGTTACTGTTTTTACTGGCGCAAAGAAACTGTTTTCCACGCAGAATTCAAAACGGCTTTCTGTTAAATTAGTTATAAATAATTTTAAATTTTATTAATAAGTTAACTCCTGCATTTTTGGTCTTAGAAAAAACTGAAATCCAAAGCGAATAACAGGGTTATTATATAG
>CAYGFI010000312.1:0-3004 GCA_964349045.1 uncultured Chitinophaga sp. | reverse complement strand
CAAATATCTGATTACCCTCTTGAAAATCTATGACCTACTTGGTAGGATGGATACTATCATGCTATACATTTATTATATGTAGAGACTTTTTTCAGGCTTATTTGCCTTTATTTTTCCAACTCAGTAACCGTAGCACAGAGACCGGTGTGTGAGGTGCAATGAGCATTGTCGAAATATAGTCCGACATTTATGCTGAGCAATGCCAAAGCGCAGACTCATCGCCGGGTTCCCTGCAAACCGGGACAGGTATTGCAGACCGCTCAGAGTTCTTTCACACGAACAGTAAAGCTCCTGATTGCGGGTAGACGCTGATAGGGCTATGTGCCCTGTTTTTTTAATTTTTCTGATCTCTGCTCCTATGGTTGGATCAAGATTTATCAACCAAATCTCACCTTGTTTCATAGAAATCTTCAAAGTCAATATTGGTAAAAACAGTCAACTCTTTATCTTTTTTGTAGTCATTGCTTAAACGATCAGCTGCTATTGTCATTTGATGAGAGTCCTCCTGTTGTCTGATTGATTGAATAGTCTTTTCAATTATATAAATCCGTTTTTTAACAGGAAGGCGACGCAATTCTTTAATAATATCATTTGTCCTCATAATTATCTTTTAATTCTGCAAGTTATCAAATTTATTATACAATTATTACTTGGTTTTAGGTTGTCACCCCACAATGACGCAAATCGCGAGTCTCCCGCAAAGCGGGACAAGTTGAGCATAAACTCATTTTCCCAAATAAATATACCCACTTAAAATGAAATCCATTGGAAATAAGGGCATAAAAAATTTAAAATACTTAAGATGCTATTTTCACCGGCTGCCCACGACCTTTGGGCGGGCAGACAGTTCCCCGACCACATGAAGCCTTTTTATTTGGCTCAGTTTTTACTTGTTACAATTGTTTAAATTATTTACCACTTTTTCAATATCTTCCAGTTTAAATGTTTTAGAATTAACTACTTCTAGTGCAGTTGGACAATTCTCTAATAACGGCTGGATTTGATCAATATCTTTCTTTTTATAAATTATGTAGTCTCTTTCAATGGTTCTAATTGCATATATAATTGTTGGAGGGGCGCCTTCCCTAATAGTACCTCCGTATGCACTATAACTTCGATTACTCATATTAACTTTTGAATATACTAATAAACTCGGATCACCCTTAACAGCTAATCTGAAAAGTAAATCTTCTTTCGCTAATGCCACATTAAGGAATAAATTGTAAGGTGTTTCCAATGATTTTATTTGATTTAATTTAATTCTTTGTATTGAAGCCCCATTATTTATTTTATAAGAAACATACTTTTCATAAGTTGGAGTCAATTCAACAAGAGCTCTGATAGTATCATTATTTTTCGTAACTATTTGGCCTTTTTCATATGATACTATTTGAGATAATGCATTTATTGAAATAAAAGCAGAAATGAATAGAATGGCAGCTACAGTTTTCATATAACACTTTTTTACTAAATGGTTAAATAAATATATTTGACTACCAGGTTTTTGCAAAATTGTGCCTAAAAGCAGTCCGTCTAAAAACTTCCTTTGATTTATATAAAATTAAGGATATCTTTTGTAAATCTATTAAAATTGAAAAACTAATTCAGGTTAAGGTTAACCTTTCTGCATTCTCACAATGGGATTGAAAAAAGTACTGTCTCAACCATTATTATTCTCCAGAGATGAAATCCTGAAATAAGAATGTCAATTAATCTGACTTCATTAACCTGGTCAACCCTCTGGTCCGGAGAAACCGGAAAAAGAAAAGCCCGGTTAGTCCTCTATTGCCTCAATTCCAAGTTGCTTAAGTCGCTCAAGGTGATCCTTCATTGTTTTGAGTTGTCCGGGTGAGTGTCCCTCCCATTCCGTAATCTCACCCATGACCCTTAACGGATACAGGGAACGGTATGACTTTGTTGGATTACCCGGGAATTTTTTGTCAGTTAAGTTGGGGTCGTCCTCAACCGGGTCATCCTGCAATGACCGCTTATATTATTCTCCCGCCGGGCGGGACAAGTGTAAGCAGTAAATACAAATGCAGAAAGATGGGAAATAAGGATGCAATATTTTGTACCCATTTTTTATATTCACTGCATTATAGCTGCGTATTCGCATGACGTTGATAATATTTTAAAACTCCAACTAATTATTTATCCAATCAATGCCCTTTTTTAGCAATTGTTGTGTTTTTTCTTCATTTGAACCCGGTTCAACAGAATATTGGTATTCCCATTTTGCATCTGGGGGCATGCTGATCAATATAGACTCTGTGTTTCCCCCGCTTTCCAACCCAAATTTTGTGCCCCTGTCGTAGATCAGGTTAAATTCCACGTACCTCCCCCTGCGGATATTTTGCCATTCCTTATTTTCCTTTGTATAAGGCCTTTGGGAATTTTTTTCGATTAGTCCGGTAAATAAAACCGGATAAAGCCCGGACAGTTCTGCTGTAAATTGCATCCACATTTTAAAATCAAATTCTTTGGAAGGTTGCTGCCTGTCGAAAAAAATTCCGCCGATACCGCGGGTCTCATCCCGGTGTTCTAAAAAGAAATAATCATCGGCACATTTTTTAAATTCAGGATAGAATTCCGGCCTATACTTGTCACATAGTTCCTTTAACCTTCCGTGAAAGAATTTAGCTTCATCAACATTGATGTACGCGGGGGTTAAATCAATGCCACCGCCAAACCATTCGATTCCATTGTTAAAAGAAAAGTACCGCACATTCATGTGGATACCCGGTACAAAAGGGTTTTTGCAGTGAAATACGGAAGATATCCCCGTTGCAGAGAATGTTTTAGCCTGTACCTTCAATGCCTGTGACATTCTTTTATTCAATGGACCCGATACCTTTGAAAAATTAATTGCACCTTTTTCAATTTTATCACCTCCCGATATAACCCGGGTGATTCCGGAACCAATATTTTTATGCCAGGAATCTTTTGTGAAACGACCTGAGCCATCGCATTTTTCAATAATAGAACAAATTTGTTCCTGCAATTC
>CAYGFI010000311.1:0-3025 GCA_964349045.1 uncultured Chitinophaga sp. | reverse complement strand
CCTTTTATACCTTTTACAAGAAGAAAATAAACAATCATTGCAAAGGCAATACCACCCCATAATCCCCCCCAGTATTTTAATGTTTTAGTAATTTTAAAAGTAAAAAGCAGGCGTATAAACCACTGGATTATTGCACCTGCAGTGAATGCAATTAAAATTGAAATAAATATTCCTGAGATGATTCCTAAGGCTCTATCTGAGTTTATATAGGAGGAGAGACCTCCTAAACCTTCGGCAGACTTGTATATTTTTATAAAAGATATACCAACGGAAGCCCCCAGAAGTTCAAATACTATGGAAACTGTAGTGGAGGTAGGAAGACTGAAAGTATTGAAAAAATCGAGCAGGATAATATCGGTTAGCATTACTGCAAGAAATATTATCATAATCTCGTTGAAATAGAACCTGTCAGGGTTAAACATTCCCTTTCGGGCAACTTCCATCATTCCATTCGAAAAGCTGGCGCCAAGTATTACTCCGATTGCTGCTACCAGAATGATAATTCTGAATGGCGCAACTTTTGAACCGATTGCTGAATTCAGAAAATTAACTGCATCGTTGCTTACGCCGACAATAATATCAGAAATAGCCAGCAAAAACAGGATTATAACAATAATCAAATAGTAATATTCCATTCTTTTTTCAGGTAATATTCAAAATGTCAATATTATCTATTTTAAATAAGAGTCTTATTAAACTAATCCTAAGATAATGTGAAGAGAATGTTAAGTCTTTTCTTAATGATGTTTACCTAAAATTGTTTCTTTAATAAAACTAAGTTAACAATTCCTTAATTAAGCGCTCTTAATTTTGTATCAATTAAAACTTAAATTATAATGATTAAAAGTAATTTTAAAATTCTTGTTGTGGATGATGAAGAGGATATAGTTGAGTTTGTCAGCTATAATCTTAAAAAAGAAGGATTTAATGTCAGTTCTGCAAGAAATGGGATTGCTGCCGTACAAATTGCCCGGGAATTTCATCCTCACCTGATACTTCTCGATATCATGATGCCGGAAATGGATGGTATTGAAACCTGTGAACAGATTCGGGCAATACCGGCATTATCCGATACCATAATAGCATTTTTAACAGCAAGGGCTGAAGACTTTTCCCAGATTGCAGGCTTTTCCGCAGGCGCTGATGATTATATTACCAAACCCATCCGGCCTAAAGTTTTAATCAGTCGTATTATGGCTCTGCTTAAACGTACCGGCAGTTTTGAAATAATAAAACAGGTGAAATCGAATGGAAAGTTTTTTCACGGTAGCCTTGTCGTTGACAAAGAAAGACATTTAATAGTTGTTGATGGCAAAGAAATAGATGTTCCAAAAAAGGAATTCAACCTTCTTCTTTTACTTACTTCTAAACCTTCCAGGTTATTTACACGGGAAGAAATATTCCAGCATTTATGGGGTTCTGAAATCGTTGTAAGCGATAGAACTATAGATGTTTATATTAGAAAACTGAGAGAAAAAATCGGTGATAACCGAATTAAAACCGTTAAGGGAATCGGTTATAAATTTGAACCTGACACAGTTCAGTAAACATTCCGTAGTATCCTGAAATATTTATAAGTCAGCTTATTTTATTTTTTTCTGGACCTTACCGTTGTCCTTTCATTTATCCAGCACCCAACCGTATAATCACTCCCTTCCGGTAAACTTCTGAAAAACACTTCTTCATTATTTGGAAAAAATCTTGAATAATCAGCAATAAGTCCATTAGCTTTTTCTTCAACCTTGGGGTCAACCGATTTTGCTTTAATACATTTATCAACTGCAATCCAGTATACAGTGCTTTTTCCAAACGCCTCATCAAAGCAGTCTTTACTTCCCAGGATATAAGCATTGGCTATTACGAAATAGGGTTCTCCCCATGATGGCTGAAGGATCAGGGCTTTTCCTGCATATGTAACTGCATCCTGCTGAAGGTTCATCTTTGTGTTGCATAGCAAAGCCATCTGATAATAATAGTGCGCCTGTTTTTCCGGATCGGTTTCAATTTCAATAGCCTTTGTCAAAAAACTAATGGCAGCTTCAAATTTTTCCTTTTTAATTTTATGCCATGCAAGGGCATAGGCCCGGTCCGCGGTTGGTTCTGATTTAAATAATTTTTCATTCACAACGCCAAAAAAATCAGTATTCTCACAACCCGATCTTATGATAAGATCGGCTATAAGGTTCAATATCCGGGTGTCTGCATCATCTGAAATAATTTTACTCCGGAAAGCTTCTTCAATCTCATTGCAATTGGTTAATTCTGCTTTTATTAATGCCGCATTTATTCTTGTATATACTTGTTCAGTAACTTCAGGTCGGCCTCCGTTGTTAAACTGTTTTTCAGTAAGTTCCGAAACAGATAAATAGTTATTCAGCAATTCATCAGCGGTAATTTTTCCTGCTTTAAACATTAGTACACCGGTTTCAATCAGTCCTACTGATACTCCGGGATCCACATCAATACCTGACTTTTCCATTGATAGTTTCAGGGTTTCATATGCTTTTTCGTAATCCTGACTGTTATATCGTAAAATATCCTTTCCCTTACGGCCTAATACCTGTCCTTCTTCTCCAAAATATTGTATCCTTAGGTCATAAATCAGCATTAGTGTATCAAAATATGCAGACTGCAAAACCGGATCTTTGGTTTTCTCTATCCTTCCCTGAAATATTTTCACTCCGTGAATATAAATATTCTTACTAGATGCCGGACAATTTTCAAACACATTTCTCCAGGCTGGCAGGGCATCATCAGGTAAATTAACCTTCATAAATTCTGCAACGGTAGATAAATTATGGGCACAAGCAGTTCTTGAGGCAATATCAGCGCCATAATTCGGATTGTTGGAATAATCCTTCTGCCCGTAAACCATTAAAAATGTGGACGAAAGGACGAGGTAAAGGGAGAATTGAAAAAAAATCCGGAGTCTCATTTAATTGTATTTTTGTGTTTAAGTTTCTATTCCAAAAATCATGCAAAGGTTTTCCCGAAATTAAAAAAATATTTATTATCCGCTTAATAC
>CAYGFI010000310.1:0-3028 GCA_964349045.1 uncultured Chitinophaga sp. | reverse complement strand
TCTCAATCATCATAGAAAAAGAAAAGTGCCTTGCTATGACTAAAAATGGCAAAATACTATTCGAATCAGAAAAAGGGAAATCCGACATCGTTATTAATAAAGCAATAATGCAACTGGAAAAGGATGGTGTTATTTTTCTAAATATCGGGACTTATCTTCTGACAGATGCCATTTTCCTCAAATCAGATATCAAACTGATTGGAGATGTAGATTATCTTACTATTCTCTCAGGCAACCTAAACAGTATTATCAAAGGAGATAGTGTAAAAAATGTTACGATATCCAACATTACTGTTGAAGGAACTAAAGGAGGTAGTAGTAAGTATGATGCGATACTATTTGAGGGATTATCTATAGGTAATGTCATTCAAAAAGTTATAGTTAAAGAGGCCAATGGAGCTGGTGTGCGTTTTTTAGGCAAAGACTGTCAGAATAACACAGTTGCAAATTGTATGGTTACTGATTGCAGAGGAGGAGAAGGAATTGGATTTGGACATGGCGCTGGTAAATCTGTAATAAATAAGAACAAGGTTTCACGAACACTTTATCATGGAATTGTCATTTGGGAAGGGGGATCAAATTGCACAATTTCCAATAATTATATTGAAGAAAGTGGTTTTTATCGCCCCAATGTTCCTGAAGATTTTTTTTGTCATGGTATTGCAATTGATGGAGGTGCTGGGAAAAATCCTGGGAAAAATCATTTAATAACCGGGAATACCATTTTCAATTCCGGAGCAGCAGGAATTGAGGTAGCAGATGGAATTGATTCAGTTATTATCCGTGAAAATAATATTCACGGAACTGGTAAAAAAGCCCCTTGGGATCAGTATGGAATATATTTCGGTGGCAGCTATAAACCTGGTATTTACGCGGAGATCGTTGGGAACCAGGTGTCGAATTGCAAATGGTGCGGAATCAGAGTCGATTCTAACAGAGGTGAAAATGGTTATACCACAGATGTCAGAATCGACAGCAACTTTGTTTCAAACATTTCCAGAGATGGCATATTAGTGGGAACTACCAAGAACATTAAAGTACGCAATAATAAGATTCAAAATACCCAAGGCAATGGCATAAGGATAGAAGGCCTAAAGAATATGCATGCCGAAAACATTTTTGTTTCAAACAATGAAATTACCGAAACTCAAAAATTTGGAATTTATATGGATAATACTGATAACGGGATAATTCAACAAAACCAGCTAAGTAATAACCAAAAAGGAAAAATATTTAGGAATCGATGAGCATGTGAATGAAAGTTTCATTTTCTTAAATGATATTTTAAATGATTGAATTATAGATTTTTAATACACCTATTTTCGAATGAAAAAAATACTAGTAAAAAGATTTACAAGGTTTTTAGCTGTTATTCTCTTCCTTGGTATTTACGGTAACATGGGGTATTCTCAGGAAAAAGAGAAGCCCGACTATACCTCTAAAGTTCCTCAATATAATTTTGGTAACACGCTTGAGGAGCAGGAAGCTCAATTGAAAGATAATCCAATGATGGAGCGTTTTGCAAAGTCGCGTGAGTTTTTGTCTGCTGACCCTTATCGCCCTACATATCACTATGTGAATTCTGAGGGTAAATTGAACGATCCCAACGGATTTTGTTACTGGCAAGGTCGTTGGCATCTCTTTTATCAAGCCTATCCACCCGAAGACCCCCGTCAACACTGGGGGCATGCGGTAAGCGATGATTTAATTCACTGGAGAGATCTTCCTCTGGCTATTTACCCAGGTCCTGAACAAGCCTGTTTCTCGGGAAATGTGATGATTGAAAACGATAGAGCCATTGCGATGTATCCGGGAATAGGTCTTGGTTTGATGGTTGCTATATCAGATGATCCGCTACTATTAAACTGGAAAAAATTGACTGGCGATGCTGTATTTCCTTATAACGAATGGGAATGGCTGGGAGGTGCTCTCAAAGGATACAACCACCAGGACCCTTTTATTTGGAAAGAGGGTGATTTTTATTATTGCATAGTGGGAGATGTCAGTCCAACTGGTCCTGCAGGTAAACCAGTTCGAGTGAATTACTTATCAAAGTCCAAAGATTTAGAAAATTGGGAATATCTTCATCCGTTTGTAGAAGATGATGACTACTCATTGGTAGGAGACGATGGTTCCTGTCCATATTTTCTACCTATAGGTGATAAATATATACTGATTTATTTCTCCCATCAGAGTGGAGCAAAATATCTGATTGGAGATTATGATACTGAAAGACAGAAGTTTAAGGTAATATCCGGTGGAAACTTTAACAAAGGGCCCGTTCATCCCGCAGGAATTTGTGCTCCTTCAGCATTTCCTGACGGGAAGGGAAGGGTCATCACCATCCTTAATCTCGGTTCCGGCAAACCACCTGTTAAGGGAGATTGGAATCAAATAGTCGCATTACCGTTAAGACTTACTTTGGAGGGAGATGAAACACTTAAAATAGAACCGGCAGGCGATATTGAATCTTTGCACTATGATCATAAGAATATTAGTAATATGGCATTACCCGCAAACAAAGACGTAGTGCTTGACGGTATCAGCGGCAAGGCTATGGAGTTGTTTGTTGAAATTGAGCCCAATGGAGCCCCTATGATAGAAATAGATGTTTGTCGTTCACCCGGCAAGGAGGAATATACAAGAATAACATTTTTAAAAGACAGAGGTTATCAATACGATAGCAGAACCCAGCTCCGGTTTTCTTCATCATTTAACCCGAAAAAACTTGAAAGTCAGGTTTCAATAGATGCTACCCGTGCATCACTTGCTCCCGATGTTCGTTCACGTGGTTCTGAAACAGCATTTTTTGTTATGGAAGATGAGACACTTAAATTAAGAATCTTTATTGACAGGAGTTCAATTGAAGTATTTGTTGACGGGAAAGAGTATCTCGCTACACGCATCTATCCTTCATTAAATGAAAGCACCGGCGTTTCAATCAGGGCTCAGGGGCAAAATGCTGTTCTCAAAACATTGGATGCCTGGCAGATGAAAAATATTTGGGAAAGAGAGGAAAACGATTGAT
>CAYGFI010000309.1:0-3034 GCA_964349045.1 uncultured Chitinophaga sp. | reverse complement strand
CTGCCTATTGTGAAAAAGTTAATTGTCAGTAACCCTGCACTTCTTTGTCTGACCAACAGCAGTATTGTTAAGATTGAATTAGCCGGCATGCTGTCTGATGTTTTTAATTTTCAAAATACGGACATAAAAGATTTCTTTATTACAAAGAATGGGAAATTCATCATGGTATATAACGAGAGGCTTAGTATTACCGATGATTATAAAAAACCGGGAATTGAGTTTTATAAAACCGAAGGGAAAATCAATGTGGCAAAATACGATTATACCACCGGGTTTCTGTTTGTTGCCTTGTCGGATGGTAAAATATTTTATTGGAAGAATTTCCAGTCTGAACAGGAGAAGCCGGCTCTTCTCGCGAATATCCCTGATGGAAACTGGGGTGAAATCAGTTTTAATTCTCAGAAAAACCTGGTTGCCGCCGGTACAGGAAACAACCAGGGCGCAATTTACCTTTGGGATATCACTTCCGGCAATCAAACATCATCCCTCAGGGGACATACTGCAAAAATTACAGGGATCAGTTTCTCTTCCGACGGGACACTCATGGCTTCGGCCAGCTATGATGGATCGGTAAGGATCTGGCATCTTGATGATTTGAATACACTACCCGTAGTTTTTGATGATCATGCAACATGGGTAACATCAGTTATGTTTACCCGGGATAATAAATTCGTAATCAGCGGCGATAAAAACGGGAATTTAAGAACCCTTCCCACTGAAATTACGACAATTATTAAGGATTATTGCAGCTTTTTATCGCGGGATCTTACTGAAAATGAATGGCAAAACTATGTTGGAACCGACATACCCTATAAACCTACTAAATGCAATAACAAGTAATGAGACGGATT
The DNA here is from genome assembly GCA_964349045.1 of uncultured Chitinophaga sp. Lineage (GTDB taxonomy): Bacteria > Bacteroidota > Bacteroidia > Bacteroidales > JACJXF01. The sequence goes on along the minus strand of CAYGFI010000309.1, from coordinate 2,183 downwards.
TTACTTTTAGTATATATTGTTTTTTGCAGCCTTTCGGCTCTGCAGGCACAAAGCGGTACATGTACCGAGCAACTCAGGATAACACAAAGAAGTTTTGACGACGGACTTCTTGATGATATTCCCATGCTGTTGGCCGATTGCATGAAAAATGGATTCACCAAAGAGGAGAAAGCCAATGCTTATAAACTCCTGATCCAGACCTATCTTTTTAGCGAGGAAATCGCTAAAGCCGATGAGGTGATGATACAGTTTTTAAGCGAGTTTCCCAGTTATGTGCTGGCAACAAACGATCCGAAGGAGTTTATTAATCTGTATGGCACCTACCGCACTGAGCCTATTTTTAAATTAGAGGTTTTAGCAGGTTTAAGCTTTTGTATGCCACTCATTGTTCAGTACTATGGTATTTCGGATTTAAAAACAAAACTGCCTGTATACCAGTCAAAAACCGGATTTGCCTTTGAAGTAAACTATATAAACAATTTATTGCAGGATTTCAATTATAGCGTCGGAGTTTCTTTTACCCTTTCCAATTTAGGATATACCAATAACCCCTATGATTATTCCACGGTAACTGCTGCATACAGTAATATGTATCTGGGCTTGCCCCTCGCATTGAGATACAATTATACATACGGTAAATTTATTCTTTTTACCAAAGCAGGTATTGAACCCGTCTATCTGATCAAATCTTCGGTTGATCTGGACCGTACGGATAAAATAATCGGAAGGGAGCCAATTACCGGAATTGAAAATCTCACCGACTCTCATAAAAGAATGGATTTAAGGCCTTTCCTGTCGGTGGGTACAAAATTACCTGTAGGAAGAGATCAGATTATGATATCAGCCGGGTATAAATTCAGCGCAATGAGCCAGCTTGACCCGCTTAAACGTTATTCAAATTTAGCGATTGCAGATAAATATTTCTTTGTGGAGGATGATATGTTGTTGAATCAAACATTTATTTCAGTTTCATACATCAGACCCATTTACAAACCCAGGAAAATTAAGTAATATGAAGAGAATTTTTTACATCCTAATATTGTCTGCATTCATCTTTTCATGTGAAAAACCCATATCCGAATTTCAGTCCCGGAATTTTATCAAGTTTTTTGGGAGCGGTTTTGAAAGCAAGGGTAACGATGTAATAGAGCTATCTGACGAAACCTATTTTTTTACCGGTTACGACAATGTAAAGGGCACAGATTATCAGATCTTCGCGGCAAAAGTCGATAAAAATGGAAACCAGGTCTGGAGCAAAACTTTTGGGATTTACGGGATCAGGGAAGAAGGGAAAATTGTTAAAGAATTGTCTGATGGTTTACTGATCGCGGGAACTTCATTGGGAAGTTCAGGTATTACTCACTCTTTTATTATGAAAACAGATGTTTATGGCGATTCATTATGGTATAAAGAGTTTGGAGATGCCAGCATAAGTATTGTGGTTAATGATATTACATTAAATGAAAGCAGCATTTTTGTTGCAGGTCAGGCTGTATATGCCGGAAATACAAAAACTGATTATTACGGTGCGAAATTAGACCTTTCAGGAGATAAGGTTTGGAATGTAGTCACTTTTTTTAGGAATACAAACAGTACCTTTAAAAAAATCTTTCTCGAGGGCGAAAATATTCTTTTCATCGGGACCGATGGTAATGAAAATATATATAAAAGATCAATTGTCACATGTAAGCAAAGCGATGGGCTCTCTTTAGATTTCGAAAACTCGGAAACAGTAAATGAAATTGTTGCCGATGCATCGCTCGTTGAAGATCAACTTTTTATTCTTACAAATGTTCAGGATAGCATGCAACTATCTAAGTTAAATTCAAGTCATATTGAAGAATGGAAAACCGAAATGATCAGCCCGGTTACGGGCAAAACTTTTGTATATAATGAGGATGGGACCCTTTTAATCTTTGCTGAAACTGCTGAGGATGGGACTACACTTATAAACACCATTAAAGTTGATGCCGGCGGCAGCACGGAATATGGAGCACAATCTTTCAGGACTTTTCCGGGAACCATTGGAAAAGCCATACAAACAAATGACAAGGGAGTAATTTTTGTGGGAACCACCAACCCGACCTTTGGTGCGAATGTGCAGTTAGTTAAGACGGATAAGGATTTGTTTTTGTTGAAACCTTAAGATGTGAAAACATGAAAACTTTAAAACAAATATTATT
>CAYGFI010000308.1:0-3065 GCA_964349045.1 uncultured Chitinophaga sp. | reverse complement strand
ATAATTCTATGTTTGCATAATATGTTCATATGAACTAATATGAACATATGAACAATTTTTGGAATGGATGAACTGAAGAAAAACCTGATGTATAAAGTGTGTTTATCTTATTATAAGGATAATCTCACCCAGCAGGAAATCGGCAGGAAGTATGGTATTTCCCGCATTATGGTTTCGCGGCTTCTTAAGCGATCTGTTGTTGAAAAGATGGTTGAGATCAAAATCAATCAACCAGGAAATTCTAATGTTGAACTGGAACGTTTACTTGAAAAAAATACGCCCTCCAGGAAGCATTAGTCGTTTCATGCAAGTCAAAATCAGATAGTGGAATTATAAAAGAATTAGCTGAAGTTGCAGCAATCTGGTTTGTCAATGTAATAAATGGAACTGAACTCATTACCCTTTCATGGGGGGAAACGCTTCTTGGTTTGGTTAATGCATTGCCTCAGGTAAGTTTTCCGGAATTAAAAATTGTTCAGATGATTGGTGGGTTGGGAGAACCAAATGCTGGTATCTATGGTGCTGATTTAACCAGGAGAATGGCTCAATCATTCAATGGAAGGCCTTTCATCCTCAGCTCCCCGGGTATTGTAAAATCAAAAAGTCTATGCGACGCCCTGAAATCTGATCATCAAATTGAGGAAACACTTAAACTTGCAGCCACTGCAGATATTGCACTGATGGGAATCGGAAGCTTCAGAGACTCTTCGCGAATATTTTCGACAGACATAATTCTTACTGTCAAGGATAGGGAATTGTTGACTCAAGCCGGAGCAGTCGGTGATATCTCTCTTCAGTTTTTCAATAGTAACGGGGATTTTATTAAAAGTCCTTTAAATGATAGAATCGTTGGTCTGACGTTGGAGCAAGTTTTGAAAATACAGAGAAGAATAGGAATTGCGGGTGGTAAAAGTAAAATGGAAGCAATCATGGCTGCATTGAAGGGAAAAATGGTTAATTACCTTATTACCGATGAAGCAAATGCAAGAAACTTGTTAAATAACTAATTTATAGAAAGTTATAATCATCTAATTCATTTTACTATGCCAGATTACTTATTGGGTATTGATTATGGGACCAGCGGTGCAAAATGCACAATTATTAATACGGAAGGTAAGGCAAGGAAAGTTGTTTTTGTAAACTGAAAGGAATCAATACTAATCAAAAACTGATACATTATGAAAAAGAAAATTATTATTGTGCTTATCGCTTCATTGGTTGCTTTTGCTTGTAATACTGAGCAGAAAAATCAAAATGCTTTATTACGTGTTAGTGAAAATGGCCGATCCCTGGAATATGAAAACGGAAAGCCTTTTATTTATTTAGGATGCACTGCATGGGAACTATTTCATAAACTAAACAGGGAAGAAGCCACAGAATATCTGTTAAACCGGGTTGATAAGGGATTTACTGTAATCCAGGCTGTTGTACTTGCTGAGCTTGGTGGATTGCAAACTCCCAATTCATATGGGGAAATTCCTTTGTTTGACAGGGATCCCTCAAAACCTAATGAAAAGTACTTCGAACATGTTGATTATATTGTTAATCAGGCTGAATTCCTGGGCCTTTTCACTGGGATGCTCCCAACATGGGGCGATAAGGTTACTGATGAACATGGCGGTGAGGGGGTAATTTTTAATCCGGAAAACGCAAGAATTTATGGGGAGTTTCTTGGAAAGCGTTACAAAAACAAACCAATTATTTGGATTTTGGGAGGGGATCGCAATGTTAGTAATGATACTGTTTTTCAAATCTGGAAAGCAATGGCTGAAGGATTACGAAGTGGTGATGGAGGGAAGCACCTGATATCAATGCACCCGCGGGGAGAAAAATCATCGAGTAAATGGTTTCATAATGAGGAATGGCTCGATTTTAACATGTACCAGAGTGGGCATGCCCGTCGGTTCAATAGTGTGTACGACTATGCTGAGCATGATTATTTGCTGCAACCTGTAAAACCATTTGTTGATGGTGAACCAGCTTATGAAGATATTGCTGTAAGATTTTATGATTATTGCAACTGGTCTGAGCCCTTAAGAGTTCCAGCGCAGGTTTTGGATTCGAACTACCTTATTACTGATAAATCATATTTCAAAAAAGGTTTTTTTACTGATTATGATATTCGAGTACACGCTTATTGGGATTTCCTGTCAGGTGCAAGTGGTTATACCTATGGTAATAATGCTATATGGCAGATGTTTAAAAAAGGGGGTAATCTTGCAATTCCCTGTCTGTTCGACTGGAGAGAATCTCTCGATCGCCCCGGTTCCTCTGATATCATTCATGTTAAATCATTATTTGAGTCCCGGCCGTTTTCAAAACTCATCCCCGACCAGACTCTGATTATTGGTGAGAACCCCAAAGACAGTACCCATATAAGAGCAGCAGTAGCTTCAGATGGTTCTTTTTTAATTGCATACCTGGCAATAGGTAACAGCATAAACTTTAACATGGAGAAAATCTCAGGTTCAAGGGTAAAAGCATGGTGGTATGATCCAAGGGATGGAAAATCTATCGAAATTGGCGAGTTTGAAAACGCAGGTAATAAAACGTTTACTCCTCCGTCATCAGGAATTAATAACGACTGGATTCTTGTACTTGATGATATCGAAAAGTTTCAATCTCCCGGTATATGAAGCATTTTCCAATCAAAGAAATCCCGTAAATCTGCATTATTGTTCCGGATATTGATGAGGCATCCAGGAATTTCCATGAAAAATTCGTTGTCGGTCCCTGGCATTTTTATACCTATGGAAAACCTCTGGTAAAGCGCATGTCACATAATGGTAAACCCACTGAGTATAAATGAAAGTTGCCCTTTCGAATTATGGGCTTTGGCCCCGATGATGACGGGCATTATGCTTACCTTGATACGGAACCATTGGTGTATACTACCTTTGAACTGATTGAACGACCAATGCGAAGATACCCTCCTGAAAGGATTTACCCTGAATCATTATATTTAGTTGAACCTAATAATTACATCAATGAAAAGATTGGATTTTATTTTATTATATTTTTCTTTCTAGTTTCGAATATATTTTATTTATTTGTAAAGTGTAAAT
>CAYGFI010000307.1:2102-3121 GCA_964349045.1 uncultured Chitinophaga sp. | reverse complement strand
ATCCGAGTCAGCACCTGGAGATGATTCTAGCGCAGATAGTTCAGCAGGTGAGGATTATTCTTCTACAAACTTACAGGTAAAAGGAGTAGATGAAGCTGATATAGTAAAAAAGGACGGTAAATATATTTATGGAGTTAAGGGAAACACTGTGAGAATTGTTCAGGCATATCCAGCTGATTCAATGAAAGAATTGGATAAAGTTACTTTTGATAATGAGGAATTTTATCCAAGTGATTTGTATGTTGATGGAAATAGAATGATAGTTCTTGGTACTGTTTATGATTCATTGTGGGATAAGCCTTACATGAATCAACCTGTGAGCCAGAAAATGATGATGCCTATTATGGGTGAATATTATTATGGCCAAATGACTAAGCTGTTTATTTTTGATATTACCGATCGTTCTAATATTAAGAAAATTAGAGATTTGTCATATGAAGGTGATTACACTTCTTCCAGAAAGGTGGGAGATATGGTTTATCTTGTTTTGAACAAACATGAATATGGCTATAGATTTCCACAAGGCTGGACGGAGCACGAGGTTGTACCTTTGTATAAAGATTCCAGCGAGGGGACTGTAAATACTGTAGGAAAATGTGAAGATGTACTTTTTGTGCCTGGTTCTGAAAGCACTAATTACGTAGTGGTAGCAGGTATTCCGACAAATGATCCTGAGGCTAAAGTTGAGAGCGAAATTATAGTTGGTTCAGGTGGAACAATTTATGCTTCTCCAGAAAATCTTTATGTAGCCGAACAAAAATATAGCTGGTTTTATGCTGATCCAAATGCAGATAATAAAGAACAGACTATTATTCATAAATTTAGCTTAGATCCTGCTGACATTAAGTATATTGGTAAATCTGATGTCCCAGGTCATATCATCAACCAATTCTCAATGGATGAAAGTGGTGATAATTTTAGGATTGCTACTACTTTGGGAAATGTGTGGGATTCTGAAAAGCCATCAACAAATAATATTTACGTTTTGGATTCAGGGTTGAAACAGATTGGTAAGGTGG
>CAYGFI010000307.1:0-2092 GCA_964349045.1 uncultured Chitinophaga sp. | reverse complement strand
CAATCTACTCTGTACGTTTTGTGGGGGATAGAGCTTACATGGTGACATTTAAAAAAATTGATCCATTCTTTGTGATTGGATTATCTGATCCTACAAATCCAAAAATTTTAGGAAAATTGAAGATTCCAGGATTCAGCGATTACTTACACCCTTATGACGAAAATCATATTATTGGTTTTGGTAAGGACGCTGTAGATGCTGGTGAAGACGAAACTTTTATGAGAGATTTGGATTTTGCTTGGTATCAGGGTTTGAAGATTGCAATGTTTGATGTAACAGATGTTTCAAATCCGGTCGAAATGTATAAGGTTGAGATTGGAGATAGAGGAAGTGATACTCCGGTTTTGAGAGATCATAAAGCTTTATTGTTTGATAAGGCAAAAGGACTTATGGCTCTGCCTGTAACAGTTGCGGAGATTCCACAAAAGTTAAAAGATGATCCAAAAACTTCCGCGAGCACTTATGGAGAAATTGTTTTCCAAGGAGCTTATGTTTACAATGTAAGTTTGGATAAAGGTTTTGAATTAAAAGGAAAACTTTCTCATTATGATGCGAATGAGGTGAAGGATAAAGCTGGATATTATTGGTATGGCGAAAGCGATATTCAGAGAATTCTTTATATCGGAGAAAACTTATATACGATTTCTCAGGCAATGGTGAAAGCAAACTTGATAAATGGTTTGAGCGAAGTGAAGAGTTTGAAATTGGCTCAATAGTTGACGCTAGAAAATAACGAGGGGTCACATTATAAAAGTGTGGCTCCTCTTTTTTAGTGATGACCACCTGCTGCATGTCCGTGGCCGTGGCCACCTCCTCCAAGTCCGTCAATTTTATCTTGAAGCCATTTATCTGCTTGTACCATTTTGCGTGCTGGTGCATCAAGAGCTTGCCATATTTCTGCGTTTGCCACGACTATGCCACTTGTTACCAATTTCGCTACATTTGCAGGGAGTTGAGTGGTTTTTGTCCAAAGCCAAGCTGGGAAAGTAAATAATGGTTTGCTTAATCCTTTTAATAATTTTTTGCCAATTTGTCCTGGAAGATCCCAGAGAGCTTCTTTTATTTGTTTTCTTGTCTCGTTTCCAACAGCTTTAATATCAACAGAACCTTCACGGGCCTTTTTTATTTTTTCGCTATTCCAAGGGCTTGTGGTTTCATTATTATGCAGTAAATTTGCATATACATCGGCCTTATCTGTTAATGGATTAATGGCACCGGTCAATTTTTCCATAATTCCACCGCTTTCATGGCCACCGCCATGTCCGTGTCCGCCCGACATCTGTATGAGATACCTTTCTCTAAACATGAAAATAGTAATAATTAATCTTGTAATTATACCATTTTTGGAGAATTTGAGCAACAGAGCTTAGTTTCTAGGGTGCTCCTTATTGTTGAATAGTTGCTCCCGAGGCCTGTCTATCTGGAGGAATGTTATAGTAGTCGAAAAGGAAGGACATGATACGTCCGGAAGTTTCGGCAGCAGTGCTGGAACCCCATTCACTGCTTCTAGGATGGTCATATTTAACCATTACTACGAATTGTGGATCTTTTACCGGGGCGTAGCCGGAGAAGCTACCAATAGTGGTACCTTTACCAAAGAGGGCTATACCGCGTTTATAAGTTTGAGCTGTACCTGTTTTTCCAGCAACAGCGTGGCCTTCTACTTTTCCTCCTTTTCCTTCACCATTATCTACGGTGTAGACCATAATTGAGGAAATTTTCGAGGCCGAATCTTCGGAAATTACTCGGCGAATTTGGCGGGGTTCAGTTTTAGTTATTTTGCCGTCCGGATGACGAACTTCTTCAACTATATGTGGTTGCATTAATATTCCTCCATTAGCCAAGGCGCAATAAGCTGAACCTAATTGGATCAAAGTAACGGTAAGTCCTTGTCCAAAAGCGTGAGTAGCTAATTCTGATTCTGTCCATTGATCATAATATTCCACTTTTCCTGCAACTTCATTGTCGAATTCTATTTCAGTTCTATCCATTAATCCAAATTTTTTCATGTATGCATAGAAGAGGGAAGGACCCATTTTCTTTGCCACAAAGGTCATCCCTGTATTCAAGGATTTAGCGATAACTGGTTGCA
>CAYGFI010000306.1:0-3125 GCA_964349045.1 uncultured Chitinophaga sp. | reverse complement strand
TTTGTCCGGATGCAATTCAAGTTGCTGATCGATTTCATCTTTTAATGAATCTATCTGACGCTTTAGACAAATACTTTAAAAGTGTACAAGCTGGGATCAGGATGCTGATAAAAAACAAAACAGAGGAAATCATAAAAATATCTGCAAGTAGTAAGCTCGAAAATAAGGAAGATTTAGATCCCGCGACCATCACTGCTATTTCTGAACTTAAACCATTAATTACAGATCAAAGAATTGACAATTTCAACAAAGTGAAAGAGCTCCACGCAGAGGGTATTAGCACCAAAAAAATCTCAAAAGTTATAGGGATATGCCGCAAAACCGTTCGCTCATATATTATTCAGGAATCGTTATCACCTAGGAGCCTGTCGGACTTAGCTTTTTAACGCCCTTAGCTTTTCCTATATGAAATGTGCTTGTTCGATAACAGTTAAATATTCAATTCTCAGAGGCTTGACGGCCAATTATGTTGATTATTTTTGCCTTCTGGATTTAAGTCCGACAGGCTCCTAGAATCAGCCCAACCTCTACAAATATTGCTTCATTTACCAGACTTATTTTAGCTCGGCTAAACACTAAGGGCCATAAGATAAAGGACATAATTGATGAGATTCTTTTATTGGGATTTAATGGTGGCAGAACACAGGCCTATACTAACATAAACACTTTAAAGTCGCAGTGCAAAATTAATATCCCCAATTTCACTGAGGTTCAGCGATACACTATTCCTTATATTAAACCCTTAAGTTCAAGAAAATTAGCAAAATACATTGAAGTCTGTATTAAAGATATAGCTAACCCGGACGAAAGAAACTATATGGAAACACTTTTGGATAATATTCCTGAATTACGTATAGTTCGGAAATTAGTGAAAATTTTTAAAACGATGCTCAAAAGAGGCAGCGGTAACATTAGAAGATGGATTGATTTTATAATGCGATCAAAGCGTAAGTTGGCGGGATTGAAAACCTTTGCCAATGGCTTACTGCACGATATTAAGGCTGTTGAGAATGGAATACGTCTACCATGGAGTAATGGAGCTGTTGAAGGTCATGTTAACCGCATTAAGACCATTAAAAGACAGATGTATGGCAGGGCTGGTTTTGAACTGTTACGAAGAAAGGTGATTTTGTCTCAAACCGGATAATGATTCCCCAAATGTGACGAAGAACCCAGCATCACCGGAATATCCAATTCGATTTCACTTGGTAAAACTTATTGATGACAGGTTGCTTGTCGGTATTGCCAGTTTCCCCTTCAGATTTACGATTGTATTTTAAGAAATATTTTTATCAATTGCACCAACTATTTTTGGCCACATTACCTGAAAAAATAAACTTACTCGCAGATGTATTGACACGGCAGGTCAATAATTTCACAATTCACATTCAATAATGACAAATCCATTATTGAAAAATATAATTTCAAATCTCCATCTAATGCAATTTAATCCTTTTTACCATGTTTTCCACCATGATCATCACCTTTGTTTTTACCATTACCTCGAGAATTACCCTCATTGTCTGAATTTTCTTCACGAGAATGCTTCAGTTTGTACTTTTCTTTTTCATGTCGCTCCCCTATGTTTCTTTGTTCCGGACCACGAAATCCTTTTGCATACTTGATTTTATGATGCTTAAAGTGAGAATAAGGAGCATTGCCTCGATAATCTGATAAAACAACCTTATATCCTTTATACAAATCGTAGTTGGAGTAACGTGAAGGTAGAGATCGCCGATGAATCCAATTGCCACCATTCAGATAAATAAACATGGATGAATTAATATCATAATAGGCCTCCACATCTGGCAGATAATAGTATTGTACATCAGAATATCCGGAAGGTCCCCACTTCGGAGGAGTACCAATGTTTACATTTATTGAAATCTGTGCCTGTGCATTAGCTGCAACAAACAACACAATTACAATGATGAATAACTTTAAATATTTCATACTTAATGATTTTAACTTAAATTGATTCGTCTAAAACGTGGAGAGAATGAAACATACTGTTGCCATAACTTGTCTTCGCCAAAGTCATACGACCATGGCGAAGATTTTTTATTATCAGTAAAACGTTTTTTTATCAGGAATTGCTAAGTACATGACAAAAAACTAAATATATCTATAGAAGTTTGACTTTTAGCGTTTAACAGTAAGTTGGCAATGTATGATAACCCGCATTTGAATATACTTTTAGCCTTTCTTCCATGTTTTTTGATTTCAATTTTCTTAATATTCTCGTGTATAAATATCCCCGTTTTGTAACACCATACAAAAGCTATCATTACAATTAGGGTTAACTTTTCCATCCGTTCAATATCGTGTAAGTGTGTTTTTTCAATATCAAACCCGCTGGTTTTCATAGCCCTGAAGCAAGTTTCTATTTGCCACCTATCGCTGTAATTGATTTGGGCTTGTTCGGGTTTATTGAATGAGACAATGATTAAAAAGTCAGTACCCTTGTCTTTACAATTAACTTTGCAGCCTGAAATGTAACACAATTGCGTCCCCATCCTTATTATTCTCCTGTAATGCAAGAACTCCCCCGTTTTTAATGAGTTGAACAGCCAAGAAACCTTGATTTCTTTGTTTTTGTGCGGAATAAATATCTTGAAATTATTTCTGATGCGTATGTAATAACGTATATTATTGTCATTAAGGAATTTAATCCAATCGTCCCCAACAAATTCCCTGTCTGCCATTAAACAATCAATGCAATTGGTGCCAAAAAGCCGGATAAAACGGGTGACCAAATCAATCCTTTCTTTGCAATTTGAATTTCCCTGCTTGTTCAACATCTTAAATAACAATGGGAAAGCTACCCCTTTGTAAGTTACGCCCAGCATAAAAATATTGATGTTGGTTTGGCCAAATTTCCAATTGGTCCTATCTATACTGAGCTTCAAATTCTCTTTGTTTGGCAAAAGGCCAAATATGAGTTTGGCAATTAAATCGGAGTCCAAAACATACAGGGCTATAAAGCGCTGGATGCGCCTCAAACTCGAAGTCGCCAATGCTTCGCTGTCAAATGCGTTGGCCAGCTTCTCAAAACCTACGGTTTGGACTTTACACAGTGCAAAAACAAGCATTGTAATAAGCTTTAATCTCGATAAATTTACTTT
>CAYGFI010000305.1:0-3165 GCA_964349045.1 uncultured Chitinophaga sp. | reverse complement strand
TTTCTCAGGTGTAATATTCGGTGTACGGAATTTTCAGGAGTTTGTAAATAATTCATTACCAGCATATTGGAAAACAGGTTCCAGACCCTTTTCCTCCGCCAATCAATAAACCCGGGTGCGAATGCACCTGGGTTTTTACATTTAAGACCCGTTGAAAGTTTACTTTCATAAGGGGTTTAAATGTAAAAACCCGCAGTGACCGCAGGGAACGTGGGTTTTTGATTGAAGCCTCCCCCACCAGGCGATCACGACCCGCCGAAGGCGGCGAGTAATCCCTTTTCAACAGCAAACAGAAACGTTGAAAGCTTGCTTTCATAAGGGTCTGAAAATGCAAAAGACCGAAGCGACCAAAGGGAGCGCGGGATTTTTAATTGAAGCCTCCCCCACCAGGCGATCACGAGCCGCCAAAGGCGGCGAGTAATCACCCCTTCAAACTAACCGGCAACGACTCAGCCACCCTGTCTTTACCATCAACCACTTTCACAATGTAGATATGTGCAATTTTATCGTTAACCGTTTCAGACCATGTAAAAGGATCTGTGGTGATCTGGGGTGAGAAAGGAATCTCGTTTATCTTGGTTCCGTCGCGCCATATTTCATAGGTTTTAACCGAGGCATCCCCGGCGTATGCAGTATTCCACGCCAGGATTATATTACGGGCATCGCCATTCCTGTTTACCGAAACAGATACCTGGTCCGGAGCAGTGAGTGGCCGGGCGCCGGTCTGGAAATAGTTGGTCTTCCCTTCCTTCACTTTTCCTGCCATTTCTTCAACTTCTGTTCTTTCAGATTCGGTTAAGCCGTCGGGGAGAATCTGCGCTGCAGCCAGGTTATCTGTAAGCTGGCATTTCTCATCTTCATCGCTTATTTGCCCGATACCGATAATTGCAAGATGCACACCCGGAGTAGTGAGCGAGTACTTTATAAGTTTCCGGCTCGATAATGATCCGCTTCCCACCGTGCGAACAACATGTTCCGGTTTTCCTGACCATTCGGCAGGTTTGGTGTACATGGCCCCGTCAGCAAAAACTTTCATCGCGATAACACCCATGTTTTTGGCTGCTGCGAGGGGTATCACATTATACTGCATGTTGAACATAAGCTTGTCATTTGCATTAATTGCCACAAGCATGGCATCAAGGAGATTGTTCCGATCCCTCTGAATCATATACATCATGACAGAAGGATCCCAGTGCCCTGAAAAACCAATATGACGAACCAGCCGTTCATTTTTGGGATTTAAACCGGTGAGGTTCGTCCCGTCGCGGAAATCGCGCAAAGCAGCAAGGGCCCCGATCCGTTCTGCGTTGGGATCGGTATTATCAAGACCTTCATACATGGCATCCACTTCCTGCCGGGTGGAAACGCTGTGCATGAGAACCATATCCACATAAGCGCCTTCAGGATAATTCCCTTTTCCATCGCCAAACATAAGTGTCAGCGAACGTTTTAAATCGTCAATAGTGTGGGTGCCCGGTTCGCCATTTGTCCAATTATTCACACCCTCAACATCTGCATTGCCTTTGGCAAAGCGAAGATGGGATTTAGTGGTCAGGAATATCGATTTCCTGAGCTCTTCATTGTAATTTTCCTGGCCGGGAACCAGGTTCTTTAGCTGGAATACCTTTCCGAAATATCCCTGACTGGGTCCATAGAGATTGGATGTGTCAAAATAGTTTATCCCCAGGTCGAAAGCCTTGAGAATAATTTTCACCGGATCAACGCCTTCCGGTGTCCACTGGATAGAAGATTGACCGCCAAGACCCATGGTGGTTACCTCAAATCCGAGTTTACCGAAAGTCCGTTTCATGGGCTGGGGAGCCTTTGAGCAACGGGCAAATAATCCAGGTATCAAAGCAGTGGCTGCAGTTGCCATGATGGTAGTTTTGGCAAATTTCCTGCGGTTCATGGGTGTATTAATTGCCATAGTAGTAGGTTTTTGAAGGTTTGTTAGAACTTATCAGGTAATTAGTAACAAATTTAAAAAAATTCCGCAATAATTCTGCAAACCCATTTGAATACCTGCTTATGGTTCAGTGTCTGATTTTATTGTTTTTTAATACACCGCAGGGAATACTCATCCCCTTACACTTGCCTCCGGAAGTCTTTTCTGAATATCCTTAAGCTGTTCAATGCTTTCAATTCCCAGGGTAAAACCATCGATGAATTTTGCCCCTGTATGAAATTGCAGGCACTCATCTTTTTTATGAACCAACTGTCCTGCACCGTAAACTTTCATACCAATAATACCTTTCCCATTTGCCTTCATGCGGGATAAAACTTTATGTACGGTATCAATATCAGCATCCATTTCTATACCCCCGGGATTATACCTTGCAAGATCAACATCCACCCATGGCGAGTCAGCAGCCGTTTCAAGAGCGCCGATCGAGTGACAGGATATTCCGTGTGCCCTGATAATTCCGGCTTCTTTCGCTTCACTTAAGGCTTCCATCGCACCCTTCATATTTACATCCCAGTCGGGATCGGTTACTGCATGGAGGAGAACCATATCAAGCCGATCGGTTCCAATTTCACTTCTGAAACGATCCAGATCAGCCTTAACATCTTTATAATTTTTTTTATTGGTCTTGGTAAGTATTACAACCTTTTCCCTGTCAATTTTTTTCAATGCTTCCTTAAGATGGGCATGGCTGCCATACTGATCAGCAGAATCCCAGAAGTTAATTCCTTCATCATATGCCGCTCTCAACAAATCGGCTACCCCCTTAATTCCCAACTGCCGGGTTTGATTTGAACTTCCCCCTCCACCATTGGTACCTGTACCCATAGCCATACGGGACATCTCAATACCGGTATTTCCCAATTGAACCCGGTCGTAAGGATATAACTTTTTCGTGCCGGCCAGGATATGATAAGGGAATGCAGATAGCAAAGCAGAACCGGCAAGGCTGTATTTGAGAAAATTTCTTCTTTTCATTTGTTTAAGTTTTAAACGGGCGTTTTACATTGAAATTTAATATTATAACATTCAATAAGATTATTTTGTTGAAACCCACATGTTTCGAGAATTGCATACACAAATGAATAAAAACTATTAATGTGGGTTCTCCCGCCAAGGCGGGACAGGCTATCCGACCATTGAAAATAAATTTTATACGGATGAAAACTTACTACAAAAAGGACGAGTGGAAAATAATTGAA
>CAYGFI010000304.1:0-3176 GCA_964349045.1 uncultured Chitinophaga sp. | reverse complement strand
TCCGTCTCCCGTCTCCCGAAGTCTCTGCCTCGCGAAGTTTTTCTTCCATTCATATGGTATTTCTTATCAATAGAATCAGGAATTGGGATTTATTCGTATTTTTAGCCGGTAAATATCATTCCATGATCATCCAGGTATTCCAGCATATTTCCTTTGAAGGCCCTGCTTATATTGAAGAAATAGCAGATTCCGACTCCCACGACCTCCATATTTGTCGTTTTGATGAGGGCGAATTGCCCGTCGCTCCTACTGACTATGATATGCTGATCATCATGGGAGGGCCGATGAATATCTATAATGAATCGGACTTCCCGTGGCTGGCTGCAGAAAAAAGAGCTATTGAACAGGCAATTAAAAGCGATAAACTGATTTTTGGTTTCTGTCTGGGCGCCCAGTTAATCGCTGATGTTTTAGGCGCTAAAGTATATAGAAACACAGAGAAAGAAATCGGTTGGTTCCCTGTTAGCCGTATTGATCCGGGGGTTGGGAATCCTGTTCTCCAGTTCCTTCCGGATATTGCAACTGTTTTTCACTGGCATGGAGAGACTTTCGACCTGCCTAAAAACGCTATACACCTCTATAGATCTGAAGCAACTGAAAACCAGGCATTTCTATACGAATCAAATGTCCTTGCTCTCCAATTTCATCCGGAGATGCTTACGTCATCCATAGAAGATCTCTTACATTTCAGTAAATCAGATATGAATGAGGGAAAATTCGTGATGTCGCCGCAGGAAATGCTCGAAAATTATCACAAATACGAAGTTTCCAATAAAAAAATGTTGCGTAATCTGTTCAGGTATTTTGTTAACGAGATGGATTTATAATCCCCCGAAATAAACAGAAAAACCATGAAGAAAATATTGGGGATTTCCGCTTTTTATCATGATTCAGCAGCAGCAATAGTAATTAATGGTAATATTATTGCAGCGGCCCAGGAAGAAAGATTCACCCGCCAAAAACACACGCCCGACTTTCCTTTAAATGCTATTAAATATTGTTTGGAATATTCAGGCTGCAGTATTGATGAACTTGATGCTGTTGTTTTTTATGATAAGCCATTATTGAAGTTTGAAAGACTTTTAGAGACTTATTATGCTTTTTCGCCAAAAGGATTAATCCAGTTTCTTACAGCAATACCCGTATGGCTTAAGGAAAAGATGTTTTTGAAAAAATTACTTTATGACGGTCTTAGTCAAATTGAAAAATATGATAAAAAGAAACTGGTACTTTTATTTACTGAACACCATTTATCTCACGCTGCAAGCGCTTTTTACCCATCACCTTATAAGGAGGCCGCTATATTAACAATAGACGGTGTTGGTGAATGGGCAACAGCTTCTATTTGTCATGGTAAGGACCACAAAATAAGGATGTTAAAAGAAATGAGATTCCCTCATTCTGTCGGGTTGCTTTATTCAGCATTCACTTATTATCTTGGATTTAGAGTTAATTCAGGTGAATACAAATTAATGGGATTAGCGCCGTATGGAAATCCGGAAGCAAATCAAACCCTTGAATTCATAAGCTTAATCAAGACTCATATTGTTTCTATAAAAGATGATGGTTCTATTTGGTTGAATCAGAAATATTTTAATTATGCTACCGGACTCAGTATGGTTAATAAGAAAAAATGGCGTGAAATTTTTGGTTTTCCGGCACTAAAACCTGATGGTGCGATTGAACAAAAACATTGTAATTTAGCATATGCAATTCAAAATGTAACAGAAGAAATTGTTTTGAAAATGGCTAAGGAAGCTAAAAAATTAACAGGATCTGAATTCTTATGTATGGCAGGAGGTGTTGCCCTGAATTGTGTGGCCAATGGAAAGCTTTTAAAGAATAATTTATTTAAAGGTATTTTCATTCAGCCGGCAGCAGGAGATGCTGGTGGCGCGTTGGGGGCAGCGCTAATAGCAAACCATATGTATTACGAACAAGAGCGTTCTGTTACTGAAGGTAGCGATTCGATGCAAGGCGCCTACCTGGGTCCGTATTTCTCAGATAAAGAGGCTATTCTTTCATTTAAAAAGCATAAAGCATACTATCGTAAAATTGATGACTTCACTGAATTATGCTCTGAAGTTGCAAGTTTGCTTGAAAGAGGAAATGTAGTAGGATGGTTTCAGGGCAGAATGGAATATGGTCCAAGGGCTTTAGGTAACCGAAGCATATTAGGTGATGTCAGGAACAGTGAAATGCAGAAAAAATTAAACTTAAAAATAAAATACAGAGAAGGTTTCAGACCATTTGCACCATCAGTTCTTATTGAAAATTCTAAAGAGTTTTTTGATTTGCAGGATCCTTCGCCTTATATGCTTCTAATTGCTGATGTAAAAGAAGAAAGAAGAAAAAAAATGCCATCCAATTATCATGCCTTAGATTTATGGGAAAAGCTATACTGCAAAAGAAGTGATATTCAATCAATTACACATATAGACTTTTCTGCCCGGATACAAACAGTTCACAAGGAAACCAATCCCAGATTCTGGCAACTTATTAATGCATTTAAAGAAAGAACAGGATATGGAATCGTCGTAAATACAAGTTTCAATGTCAGAGGCGAGCCAATTGTATGTACTCCCGAAGATGCATATAAATGTTTTATGAGAACTGAAATGGACTTTTTGGTGATTAATGATTTTATCCTGAAAAAAACCGATCAGCCGGATTGGGATAACACGGAAAAATATATTGTTAACTTTAAAATGGATTAAAGCTGAAATCAATTGTATTAACTTACAAACTTTATTACTTTAACTTCGACTCAGGAATTAAATTAAACAACCATTAAGATGGAATTCATAAAAGATCTGTGGTTCTTCATGAAAGAACGTAAAAAATTCTGGTTATTACCCATTTTAATAATATTGTTGCTGTTAGGATTGGTTGTTGTCTTTACAGGTGGCAGTGCCATTGCTCCATTTATTTATACACTTTTTTAATCATGGAAGTGAAAAGATTGAAATCTGATACTTCAAAATCAACGATTTTGATTATTTCAATGGGATTTTTAACTCTTTATCTGGTTTTGGACTGGCAATGGACTGGTATTGTATCACTTATTGTGGGAGTTGTTGGAATAGTTTCTGTTTTTTTAAGTATGCAAATTGAACGGGCATGGATGAAATTAGCAAAATTGTTGAGTTTCATAATTCCGAATATCTTATTAATCC
>CAYGFI010000303.1:0-3227 GCA_964349045.1 uncultured Chitinophaga sp. | reverse complement strand
ATATTTATGAAAGCAACAAAAAAATGTAGAATTTAATATGAGCAAAGACACAACTATCAGACTTTTTGAGCAAAAGCAAATTCGCTCAATCTGGAACGACGAGGAAGAAAAGTGGTATTTTTCTGTAATTGATGTAATAGAAGTGCTTACCGGAACAGAAAGGCCAAGAAAATACTGGAGCGACTTAAAAAGCAAACTAATAAAAGAAGGTAGTGAACTGTCCGAAAAAATCGGACAGTTGAAAATGAAAGCCGAAGATGACAAAATGCGAATAACTGATATTGCTGATACAGAACAGGTTTTCCGATTGATTCAGTCAATTCCTTCTCGCAAAGCTGAACCATTCAAACTATGGATTGCCAAAGTAGCCCGGGAAAGGATAGATGAAATTCAAGACCCTGAAATTGGAATTGACAGGCTAATGGAAACCTACCTGAAAAAAGGCTACAGCAAAGAATGGGTTAATCAACGGCTCAAAAGCATTGAGGTAAGAAAAGAACTAACCGATGAATGGGATAACAGAGGCGTAAAAAAAGGTCAGGAATATGCCATTCTAACTGATGAAATTACAAAGGCGTGGAGTGGATTTTCGGTAAAGGAGTACAAAAAACATAAGGACTTGAAAAAGGAAAATTTAAGAGATAATATGTCCAATTTAGAATTGGTACTCAATATGCTTGCTGAAGCCTCCACCACTGAAATAAGCAAAGAGAAAAAACCAAAAACATTTGTAGAAAATTTGGTCATTGCCAAACAAGGTGGCACCATTGCTGGTAATACCCGAAAAGAAATAGAAGAAAAAACAGGCAAAAAAGTGGTCAGTAATAAATCAGCAAAAAAAATATCGGTGGAAAAAATCAAAAACTTAGATAAATAAAAAATTGTTGCCTTGGAGGTTAAGACTCCGCCTCAGGGAAAAACCGTTAAGAAAAATCAAGAAATGGAGCGTTAAAAAATCAAAGCTGTTTGAGGAATTTAGATGCGAAGAATGAGCAGCAAAATTCCGAGTTCTTTGATTTTAGCGGAATGGATTGATTTTTTAGGTTTTTACCTGAAGCGGTGACTTTTTTGCTTACTTTTTGTGTGGAAGACAAAAAGTAAGTGCCTCCCGGCATAAGGGAAAGTACATTTATATCAATTGATTCAATAATCAGTCGGAAATTAATAATTAAAAGAAATGCATTTCAGCACAAACCTCAAACTTCTCCGCAAGCGCCGCGGTAAAACCCAGGACGATCTTGCAAATGCCCTTGGCATGAAACGACCCACCCTTGGCGGCTATGAAAACAACGTGGCCCAGCCGGGTATCGACGAACTCATGAAATTCTCTGCCTACTTCCGCATTGCAATCGATACACTTATTAAAGTAGACTTGTCAAAACTTACCGGGAACCAGTTGTACCAGCTCGAAAATGGCCAGGATGTGTATATCAGCGGTAAGACTATCCGAATTCTCGCTACCACAGTTACTCCCGGGAATGAGGAAAATATAGAACTGGTACCCGAAAAAGCAAAAGCCGGTTATACCAACGGCTTCTCAGATCCGGAGTACATCTCAGAACTCCCTGTTTTTCGGCTGCCTTTCCTGTCCGACAATAAAAAATACCGGACATTTCAGCTTAACGGTGACTCCATGTTGCCGATACCCGATAAATCATGGGTCACTGCAGAGTTCGTGCAGGACTGGAATAATATTTTAAGCGGAGACGCCTATATTATCCTGACCATGAATGAAGGCATTGTATTTAAAATTGCTGATAATCATATCCGGGAAGATGGGTTCCTTACCCTGTATTCCCTGAATACCATTTATGAACCTTTTAAGGTGCATGTTCATGATATCCGGGAAGTATGGAAGTTTGTTCATTACATCAGCGCTGAAATTCCTGATCCTGTTATGCCTAAAGATGAACTGTACCGTACGGTTGCCGGACTAAAAAACGATATGGAAGTAATAAAGGATAAAGTGTTTTTCTCCGGGAAAAACAAGAACTGAAAATCCTTAGGCTGGTGACAGTATTTATAACTCCTTAATGAGCCCGGGTAATTGCCAAGGGGTTGCAACATATTGGTTGTCAGATATTTTATATGGTACAGGACATTCCGGAATAACAAAAAACGCTGTTTTTGGTAATAAATCTTGTATTGCTATTGACATGGATTTTGTTCGTTTTGGGTTAGGAGTAAATTTTGCATCAATGGCTGTTATGCAGTTGTTTCCTTTATAAATCACCAGGTCACATTCGGCTCCGTCTGCTGTCCTGTAAAAGAAATATTTGTATTCATCACCTAAAGTATTAATAGTATTTTCTATTACATAGCCTTCCCATAAATTCCCTAAATGAGGATGTCTAAGCAGGTTTTTATAATCTGATATGTTCAGCAAATAATTCACAATCCCTGAATCGCGTATATATATTTTGGGTGATTTGATCAATCTCTTTCCAATATTGCTGTACCATGGCTGCAAAAGCCTGACAATAAAAGAACGATCGAAAAAGGAAATTGCATTACTTACTGTAGGCGAAGAAACTCCCAGTGAATTACCTAAGCTGCTGCTATTCAGAATTCCACCCTGGCTTATCGAAATCATTTGCAACAACCTATGCAGATGAGTTGATGAAGTATTTAATCCTAATAATCGCAGGTCACGCTCTGTATAAGCAGAAATAAATGATTTGAACCATTCTTTTCGGATATCCTGATCCTGGAGAATAAAAGGATCGGGAAATCCTCCGTATAACCAATGATTCCTGAAGTCAGTTAAATGTTGTATCTCTGTGTGTTCAAAAGTGGTTAATTCAAGGTAAACGATTCTTCCAGCAAGAGTTTCATTACTTAAAAACAGCAATTGAGGACTTGCTGACCCGAGCAAAATAAACCGGCTATTTACCCGTTTAGTGTCAATTATTGACCTGAGCATTGGAAAAATATCAGGTCTCCTTTGTATTTCATCGATTATGACAGTTTTATCTGATACCGAATTTAAAAATTCAAAAGGATGATCTAAAGCGCCTGAGTCTGCGGGGTTTTCAAGATCAAGATATATACTGTCCTTTGTAAGTTGTTTTCTTATTTCCTTAACTAATGTTGTTTTCCCTGCCTGCCTCGGACCAAGAACAGCCACTGCAGGAAAATGCTCCAAAAGCTTCAACAGCCTTACTTCGATAGATCTTTTTATATACATAGATATTGCTATTACCGCAAATTTAAAACAACTTTTTAAA
>CAYGFI010000302.1:0-3233 GCA_964349045.1 uncultured Chitinophaga sp. | reverse complement strand
GCCTTAGGCGGCGAAGACACAGTCCTCCGAAGCCGCCTTAGGCGGCGAAGACACAGTCCTCCGAAGCTGCCTTAGGCGGCGAAGACACAGTCCTCCGAAGCCGCCTTAGGCGGCGAAGGAGGATTAAAATCCTATAGTTTCTATAGCACTTAATATTACTGAAGAGTAAATCCAGGCTACACCTAAAAGAACAATAAGGGTAAAACCCAGTAAAGGCTGATTGCGGTTGGCCGCTTTTAACTCCATAACCACCTGCCTGAAATAAACCGGTTTACCATCTTCTCTTAAACTATATAACTCAAAATAAATATTTCCAAGGTAAGAAACCGTGAAAGCGAGCACCAATCCCGCGAAAAAAGCAAACCAGACTATAGTTAACAGAAATACTATTGGAAGTTGAATCAACATTCCTCTTTTATCGGCCAGGTCAATTTTCATTTTAGCGAGGGTGAGTTCTCCATCCTTTTTCCAACCGGTGAATGATTCCATCCTGCTTTGTTTCAAAGCATCCAGTTGCGCCAGATTCCTTCCTGAAGGGTCATCAGCTAATCGCTGGCCTTTAATACCTTCAATTTTTTTGTTTAATGAATCTATCCCATCATAGAATTCAATACTTAATGTACCAATTTCCTTTTCTCCCTGTAAAATATTTGCTTTCAGATTTTTAATACTTCTATCAAGAGATTTCATTCCCTTGAAACCGGCAATTACATTTCCTGGGTAAGCCTTGTAAAATTCAACTCTTTCTATGTCTTTACTGAATTTGTATTTTTCCAATCCTTCTAAAACACTGACCCGCTGGGAAAGAATCCCTTTACGTGTATCAAGAAGTGAATTCTTCACATTCAGAGTCATAACAACTGATAAGAAAACAATCAGTGCGGGAATCACGGTTACAACAGCTCCAAAAAAAACAGCAGGTACAACCGAGACCACATAACGAAGAAAACGCCTACCTATGACCCCCAGGAAAGTAATACTACTATTAAAATCAGAATTGAAATCCTTGGTATATACGACGTGAGTAGGCAAAATAAGGACGCCGAAGATAATTATAACGAATACAAAAAGCAGGATTAATGAGGCCAGAGTATTTATATTCAGCGCCAATCCCATGAAACTAAATCCAACCTGGGGAATCCAGCCAAGCAGGTTAAAAACCACCTCACCCATAGCTAAAAGAAGAAACACGATAAAATAACTCAGGATTGCTTTTACCGCATCGAATCCACTTCTAAAGTTGTTTTTTACGGCTGTGTATGAGTTATGCTCTGCATTTTGTAAGCGCAACGAGGAAATTTCCCCGAAACTCCATACCAGGGGAAGCACGGAAAAAACAACGCCAACAACGAAAATCTCAGGAGTTCCCATTAGTATGCCAACTCCGTAGAAAAGTAATATTACCAATAACATCATTGAACTTCCCCGGAAGGATATAAGATAGAAGTTCAGGTTAATACTTTTCCTGATATTGTTGAAACTTAGTTTGTAAATCCACCAGTTCCAGCGAAAAAGGTAATAAATGACCATTTTATACAGGAATACCAGGGGAGGAACGAACAATTTCAGGAACCATATGATGGCATGGATGATCCAGAAAAGAATGGTTTTTATTAGTAAAATTAAATCAAGAACCAGTGTAAAAAGGATGTAAACTCCGAAAAGTGTATATACGGCAATATCGTAAATGAGACCAAAAAGCATCAGTATCCATTTAAAAAGCAGCCAGAATCCGGCTTTTCTATTAACGAAATCATCGGTTTTTGTCAGTCCGAAAAGGAATTCGGGTTTTTGCCCTGTAATTCTGGAAACCAGGAAGGAAAGTATAAAAAACAATATGGGGATTAAAAGGTATATTTCTATAAGTGGGAAGAGGATCACCCCTGCAGAGAAAATCAAAAGCAGTACGATTAGTTTCTGGATGTAGAGACTGGTCTTATCCATTGTGATTTTATTATTTTGTAAACAATATTAAGATTTTTTTATGGGAAAAACAATCATTCCGAATGTACTCAATGAAGGAACAAGTGAGACAATTGTCTGAATATTGACCGGGAAATTTGTCTTTATCCCGGTTTCCCCAAATAATTTCTGACATAATCCGGAATTCCTTCTGCTAATACCCGGATTTGCTTATTATAGCCGGTATCCCTGAGTTTCTGCATTTCTGCCTGGGTATAATACTGGTATTTGTTTCGGATGTCTTCCGGCATGTCAATAAATTCAATATCCGGAGGAATGCCCATTGCTTTGAAAGTTTGAGTAACCAACTCCAGAAAAGTTTCAGCTTTTCCGGTACCGGTATTGTAAATACCTGATTTCTTACGGTTATGGAGGAAAAAATACATGATTTCCACAACATCTTTCACGTATATAAAATCGCGTAACTGTTCGCCATCTTTAAATTCGGGATTATGAGAACGGAACAATTTCATTTTACCTGTTTCACGGATCTGTTTATATGCATGATATACTACAGAAGCCATCCGGCCTTTGTGATATTCTCCGGGACCATATACATTGAAGAATTTCAGTCCTGCCCAGAATGATGGTGTTTTTTCCTGCTTCAATACCCATTTATCAAAGTCATTTTTGGACTCGCCATACGGGTTCAGGGGTTTTAACAGTGGGATTATTGTACCGGAGTCGCTGTAGCCATGTTCTCCGGCTCCGTAGGTAGCTGCCGATGATGCATATACCAGGGGTATCCCAAAATCAGTACAGGTTTTCCATACTTCCTTTGAATAGTTAAGGTTTAACCTGTCGAAAACCATTTTATCAAATTCGGCTGTATCGGTCCGTGCACCCAGGTGAAAAACGAACTCTGTCAATCGTTGATTTTCATGTAGCCACTGAATAAAATCCTCACGATTTACCAGTGAGCTGTAGCTTTTACCCAGGTAATTGGCTTCTTTTTCTTTATGGGAGAAGTCATCAACCAATACCAGATCGGTAAAGCCTTCTTTATTGAGCTTTTGAAGCAAGTTGCTTCCAATGAATCCTGCTGCTCCGGTAATTATTATCATAGGTTCGTGAATTCAATTATGTAGAGACCAATACGGGCTTGAAATACTGCCCTGCCGGTTACCCTCTTGTTTTCTTAAATATTATTTGGGATTTGTGCCGGTAAAGTTATTCTATGAATAAAAATATTAGTACTACGTTATAAATATTTTAACTTTGAAGATTATTTTTCATTGCTTTGCGCTGTTATCTGATATAACACATCTTGA
>CAYGFI010000301.1:0-3254 GCA_964349045.1 uncultured Chitinophaga sp. | reverse complement strand
AAAGAATTAAACCGCGTTTCCTTTGCGTCATTTGCGTCCACGCCCCGGCGTGGTCCGCGCTTAACATTTAAATCCAACTTGTCTGCCTAACTCCCTCCCGACGGGATCACATAATTAAAAATCGCGATAAAATGCGACACGCTCCCCGCGATCACCATCAGGTGCCATACCAGGTGGTGATAAAGGAACTGGGCTTTCGCGTAAAAAAGAATACCGAGGGAGTAGAAGATCCCTCCCGAGAGAAGCCATAAGAATCCTGACAAAGGAAAGGAATTGAATATAGGCACAATGGCAATGATCATGAGCCAGCCCATGGCAACATAAAGACCAACAAAAAAGTAATTCACCCTGCCTTCCGATTTTCCAACACGTGTGAAAGTCAGAATAATTCCGGCCAGGGCCATTCCCCATTCGAGACCGAAGATCACCCAACCGAACGCACCATGCAAAACAACAAGAGATAAGGGCGTATAGGTTCCCGCGATAAGAAGAAAAATGGCAATTTTATCAAAAATGAAAAATACCTGTTTGGCCTTTCCTTCTTTCAGGGCATGAGCCATACCGGAAGAAAAATAAAGGATTACAAGAGTAAGCCCGTATACGGAAGTGGATACAATATGCCATGCATTTCCACGCAGGGCTGAGAATACAATCATTACCACAAGCGCCGCTGTCGCCAGCAACGCCCCGGCAAGATGCGAAACTGCATTGGCGGTTTCTTCGGACTGTTTATATTTTCGGGGTTCGGACATGGAGGGCGGATCTGGCAGCAAAGTTAATTAAAAGTCAGGAATAGTGAACAGTGAATTTGGAACAGAACTTAAACTTTTAACCTGTGGTTGTCTAAAAAGGCGTCTTATAATTCTGAAAACTTACGAATTGAAAGCAATCATATTTTTGCCCCTCTGAATCTCCCCCGAGTGCCTCCGCAGAGTAGCTTCAGCGCTCGCGGAGTGCCTCCGCTGAAGCTTCGGCGACACGCGGAGCGCCTCCGCAGAGTAGCTTCAGCGCTCGCGGAGGGGGCGACTATACCTGGTAAATACAAACTCTTATGCATAGGAAGCGAAATTTCACTTACAATTTGAAAGTTGAAATTCTTTATTATTGACTTTTTCAACAATCCCATCTCTGCTTCGCTCCGATTTAATATTAATTTAATTTCTATTTCTCCATTATCAAAATTCATGACCTTTAACGCATGACCACCCACTTCTTCCTAACCCATTTACTCATTCACTCATTTACCCATTCACTTCTTCAAAATTCGTGAAAGTGTGATTGCGTTACTAAAACTACCATTCAGTCATTAAAGCTACTCTGCAGAGGCGCTAGCGATGGTGGTCTTTTTATCCGCCTTCTTTTTATTCTCAAAATATTTGCTTTATTTTTGAGGATACTAACCCAAAAACAAATTTCTATGAAAATTCTAAGATGGTTTTTAGTGATCCTGCTCGGATTGGCAGTACTGATCCTGGTTGTTGCTCTCTTTCTCCCGAAAAAGGTGAAGATCATATCGGAAACCGAAATCAATCTCCCCTTAAATAAAGTTTACTATTCCCTCGTTACCTTTACCGACAGGTCAAGCTGGGATCCATGGATTACCCAGGATTCAACGATAGACATTTCTGTTACCCTGAAGGAAGGTCATATCGGTTCAAAATACAGTTGGACGAGTGAGAAAATGGGTTCCGGCGAGATGGTTATCGATTCCGTAATGCGTAACAGTCATATTTATTGTACCCTGTCATTTGCCGGCATGAGCCAGAAACCCCTGGTATGGTATGATTTATCTGAAAATGCAGGAAAAGCAAATGTCCTGTGGGGCTTTTCAGAAGATGCATCCTACCCGGCCGGCCGTATTTTTATGAGTTTGATGAAGTCGCGGATCAAGGCCGATTATGACCTGGGCCTGGCTAACCTTAAGAAGCACCTGGAAGAGCACGGGGTGAAGATGAGTAAATTATCGGAATTCGTAATTGAAGAAATACCGGGATTCACCGCTCTCGTTATCCCGGGAAGAGGAACCATGGATGAATTGAGTACCATGATGGGTGAAATGTTTGGTACAGTAATGGCTGCTACCCAGGCTCAGGGATTACAGGTTTCGGGAGCGCCGTTTGTACATTACCTGAATTACGATGAGGCAACAGGAATTTCCGACTTTGAAGCAGGGGTTCCTGTAATGAAGGCCGGGAAATCAAGAGATGGAGTTAAAAAGTTAAACGTTTCCGCTTTCACAGCCTTAAAGGTAACTCATACCGGTCCCTACCAGGAACTGGGCGATACGTACAACAAGATCATGAAACATATTGAGGAGCAAAAAATTGATGCCCTGGGCGAAGCATGGGAGATTTATCTGACCGACCCGATGCAGGAGCCCGATGAGATGAAATGGCAGACGGTTATTGCGTTCCCTTTGAAAAAGTGACTTTAAACGTGACGGTCGTGACGATCGTGATGAACGTGACGGATTATATAGGGACCATAAAAAAAGTCTGACACTGAATACCTTCGTCCTGACGTCCTAACGTCCTCACGTCCTCACGCCATCACGATCGTCACGTCGTCACATCGTCACATCGTCACATCGTCACATCGTCACAAAAAAAAATCTCAATTTCACTAAAATATCCTATCTTTGTTACGTACTAAACCGGGGCTGAATTGGATTTGACAGCAGGTTAAATTGGTACGCAAGCATGCCGGGTCTTGAGGAGTCGCCCGTAAACTGAAGTCTCAAACACTTAATTGGCGAAAACAACTACGCTCTTGCTGCTTAATACCGCATAGCGGTATAAAGCTTTATCCCGGCATCAGATGTCGGGACGAGATGTTCCGCCGCTGTTTACTCCTGGTTGGCAGTGGCATACGGGGCACCATATAAACAGGGATAGTTGGTGAGATGTCCTGGCTCGCCGGCAAAATTAAAGGACTAAGGTTCGGGATTGTTGTCTTTCGCTGTCCCGCTCACGAAAATACTGAAAGACTAAGCATGTAGAAACCGTATGGGTTTCCTGTTTGGACCGGGGTTCGACCCCCCGCAGCTCCACTTTTTGATAACTAAACTTTACTTAAATGCCTTAAAATAATGACTTTAAGGCATTTTTTGTTTTAGCCTACCGTGAAATTTACGCCACTTCTTGTAATTAATTACACAAATTCGGATACCTGTTCCTAAAATTATGTAGTTGGTATCCGATATATTTGTAACATGCTGATATATAATTTTTTATATATTTTGAAATGTAATATTT
>CAYGFI010000300.1:0-3288 GCA_964349045.1 uncultured Chitinophaga sp. | reverse complement strand
ACACATATAAGCCCCCGGTTTGTCAATGGCAAAATGATATCCGGCCCCGAAAAAATCGTTTCCAAAAACGAACAAGAATGGAACCGGAATTAATACGTCACCCAATTCGAAATTCTTAGTAGATACAAAATAAGATCTGTATCAAACACATATAGACGGTCTCTCATTATTTTTATAGAGCCGTAGAATCAATTCGGTACCTGAATGTTGCCTGATTCAAAAAAGAAGGTCCACCTATGGCGGCCATAGTTACTTATGCAGGTCAACACAGGACAGATCACGGAATACTTCCTGTTCCACTCATATTTGTAAAAAAGGATCAGCATGCACGTCCAATCAAACGCCAGGGATTCGTGATATTCGGGTATAATGCAGAATGGCAGTCAAAGCTGCAAGAAATATCAGCATTAAAAACCTCATCACATAGTGTTCCAGTTATGTGACGGGCTCGCACACACTATCTGTCAGCACCGGTGCTAAACTGCAGGAAATCACCGGAATAAAAATGCAGGTTTCGGCTTGAAAAAAAGGGCAGAAAACTTTTGAATGAGTTTTACCACAAACCATATCAAAAGGAACCGCCCTAAAATGCTGGAGCAACTAATGAATGAAGCGAAAAGCTTAAGACTGCAGGGATTTAAAATCACTGAAATTGCCGAGATGCTCGGAAAAAGCGAGAGAACAATCTACAAATATCTCTCTGAACTACCTCGCAAAAGAAAGATACGAGATTACGAAAGTATTCTCGAACCATTTAAACCTTTCATAGATACTATACTTGAAGAATCACCCGATTACAATCGTGTAGTACTGCTTGAGAGACTTAAAAAGCAGGGATATAAGGGAAGCATAACAATCCTCCGGGATTATGCATCCGTTAAATCTACTGAAATAAACACCAAAGCTGTAATCCGTTTTGAAACAGAACCTGGATTTCAAGCCCAGGTAGACTGGAAGGTCCACGGTACAAGAATTGTCGACGGAAGAAAGCAGAAGCTATATGCATTTGCAATGGTATTCGGATACAGCAGAGTCCCATTTGTTATTCACACTACCTGTATGGATCAGGCAACACTGTTAGCATGTCATATTAGAGCGTTCTCATATTTCGGCGGAATTCCCAATGAAATACTTTATGACAATATGAAAACAGCATTTATTTATGACAGCGGTTACTGGAAGGTAAATAAACGGCTTCTTTCATTCGCAAACCATTATGGATTCATCCCAAAACGCTGCAGAGTTCGTAGACCGCAAACTAAAGGTAAGGTAGAACGCTTTATTGATTACTACAGCAATAATTATTTTCTGCAGGCAAAAGATGCTCAGTTAAACCTTACTGAATTAAATGAAGGAGTGTTTTCCTGGATAAAAGAAATAAACATGAAACAAATCAGAGACCTTGGCTCCAGTCGTAAGCAGCGGTTTGAACTTGAAAAGCATTTCCTAATTCCGTTACCTGAAACTGAGTATAACTGCAGGACTTTATTTAAAATTAAAGTTTCTAATGAGTCATTGATTCTGTATAAAACCAACCGCTACAGTGTTCCGCCTGCACTCATAGGCAAGACTGTTGAACTTCAGGTGGATCCGTTTTTACCAGAGGCTGAAGTGTTCTACAATGAAAAATTCATAAGAAGCATTGAGCTTGAGCTGAATAATAAAAATATGAGGTGCTTCAGGGATGAAGACCGCAAGGCATTATATGAATTATGGGAGATACAGCAATTTAAACAGGTGCGCAAAAAGATATCTAAAACAGATGTTATTACCCGTTCTCCTGCTGATTATGAAAAACTTACAACCGGCAGCTGGAGAGTTTCATGAATACAATCTCAACAGAAATTGTTAAACAGCGGATGGATGAGCTTGGACTTTCATTTATGGCAGCCGGTTTTGATTCGTTCTTAAGCGACCAGTCCAGACGCGAGAATACGCTTCTGGAAGTCCTTTCTGATTTAGTAGATCTGGAATATCACCCCCGCAAAGAACGAATGGCAAGAACACGGTTAAAAGTTTCAGGGATTCCTCAGCATAAAAAGCTTGAAGATTTTGATCTAAACTGGCTGAAAGGCGGTCTAACTCAGAAAAAGTTCAATGAACTATCATCTTTGGCTTTCATAGAACGTAAAGAGAATATCATCCTTCTCGGCCCAAGCGGTTTGGGAAAAACTCATCTACTTCTTGCCTTGGGATATAAAGCCTGTATGAATGGTTTCACAGCCTATCATATTTCATGCGTAGATGTACTAGAGCGGCTCTTAAAAGCCAGGGAGCAAGGTCGTCTTAGAAGAAAACTTCAATGGTTTTCCAAGCCCCATGTTCTTTTGATTGATGAGGTTGGATATGAAAACCTTACACCGGAACAGGCTACATTATTTTTTCAGCTTGTTAACACTCGGTATGAGAATGGTTCAATTATTCTTACTTCAAATAAAAACTTCGGACATTGGGGAGAAATCATGAGTGATGATGCTGTGGCCACAGCCACCCTGGACAGGCTACTTCACCATTCACATGTTCTAAGTCTTGTAGGTGATTCATACCGGATGAAAGACCGGTTGAAAATAGGAGTCGTTGACTTCTAAAATATTTTGCCGAAAACCTGCAGTTTTGCTCCGGTGAAAACCTGTAACTTTAAACCGGTGTTGACAAATACAGCTGGAGAGGAAAATGAAAACTTTCAAAACCATCTTGTTTCTTTTTTTTGCATCTGTTCTGTAATTTTCACCGGGTGCGCTGAAGCAGGCGGAGGCACAGCATACAGCGCTGGAACAGGGATAATAACTCTTACTGAAAACATTACTCTATATGCCGGATGGGTCGAATTTGAGCTTCTTGACACCGGGCCGGCTGGAGGTTGGGTTTTTTATGACGCAGGCAGTTTTGAAGACCACAACAGCGATGGCATCAGCTGGCGTTACCTTGAATGCGCTCCGGAAGACGCATTAAGCAGTTACTGGGGAACATATAATAACCCGGATTGGTACCTTCCGGCAAAAAATGAGCTTGGACTGATCTATTCAAACATTGCCGCACATGATGCAGGCAATTTCTCTTCTGAATTAAGCGGTGTTTACTGGTCATCTACAGAAAGTCTCAATAGATATGCCTGGTATACAATCCTGACTGGCGGCAGTATCGGAACGCAGAACAGCAGCGTGAAAAACAACCAGAGCCGTGTAAGGCCTGTCAGGAAATTTTAGACAGCTTTTGTTAATTCAGGCGTCATAAGCAGGTTGGCGGTTTTATGGGAACCTGTACTCAGGAGATGCGGTGCATAAAATA
>CAYGFI010000299.1:0-3291 GCA_964349045.1 uncultured Chitinophaga sp. | reverse complement strand
TGTAAGAAAGATGAAATACAATAATTCTCTGTCATGTAAAGAAAATTGCCTTATACGAAGCCATATATTATTTCGACATCTGACGGATTTAGAGTTAAAAAAGGTATACGATGAAAAAGTTACGGAACATCATAAGAGGGGTTCTGTTGTTTATCATGAAGGAAATCGTATCAATGGTTTTTACTGTATTTCAGGAGGTATTATAAAAATATACAAGACCGGTATTGATGGCAAAGAGCAGATTATACGTTTTGCCCAAAGGGGGGATATAATCGGGTTTCGTTCTATTTTAAGCAATGAGTCTGCATGCACTACTGCTCAGGTAATTGAGGATTCAACCACCTGCTATATTCCCGGGGACATTCTTATCCATTTGGTGAAAAACAACGGAAATTTTTCAATTGAGTTAATGCAGATAACATGCAGGGAGCTTGGTCAGGCCAACGCCTATATTACCGATATAGCGCAGAAAACTGTAAGAGAGCGTCTTGCTGAGATTCTTTTTCATCTAAAAAATGATTTTGGCCTTGATGAAGAAAACGTATTAAAAATTTCTTTAACACGCGAGGAGCTTGCCAATATTGTTGGCACAGCCACAGAATCAGTGATCAGGCTTCTTTCTGAATTTAAGCAGGATAAACTTATAGAACTCAATGGCCGGAAGATAAAGTTTCTAAATTTACCCGGTCTGATGAAAGTTGGTAATATTTACAGTTAGTCTTAAAACAATTTATTTTGTTCATTTCTAAGTTTTCCAAGATGTGAGTAAGCAATAGCAGTAGCTTCTCTACCCCGGGGTGTTCTTTTAATATATCCCTCTTTGATTAAAAAAGGTTCATAAACTTCTTCAATAGTTCCGGGATCTTCACCGACAGCAGTTGCAATTGTTGTTAATCCTACCGGGCCACCTGCAAATTTATCAATAATTGTATTAAGAATTTTGTTATCCATTTCATCAAGGCCAGACTTGTCTATATTAAGGGCCACCAGAGAATATTTTGTTATGGCTATATCAATTATGCCATTACCTTTTACCTGGGCAAAATCTCTTACCCTGCGAAGTAATGCATTGGCAATACGGGGAGTACCGCGACTTCGGGATGCGATTTCAACAGCTGCCTGATGGTGAATTTCCACTTTAAGAATCGTTGCTGATCTGTGGACAATTCCGGTTAGAATATCCTGATCGTAGTATTCCAGTAAAGAAGTAATACCAAAGCGGGCTCTTAAGGGGCTTGTCAATAATCCAGAACGGGTAGTAGCTCCAATTAAAGTAAAAGGATTCAATTTAAGTTGCACGGAGCGGGCACTTGGACCTTTATCCAGCATAATGTCTATTGTATAATCTTCCATTGCAGAATAGAGGTACTCCTCTACAACCGGTGATAGACGATGTATTTCGTCGATAAAAAGAACGTCACCGGTTTCCAGTCCGGTAAGAAGTCCGGCTAAATCTCCAGGTTTGTCGAGAACCGGGCCTGAAGTAATTTTAAGTCCTACACTTAACTCATTAGCAATAATATTCGCGAGTGTTGTTTTACCAAGGCCGGGAGGTCCATGAAGAAGTACATGATCAAGTGCTTCTTCTCTTTGTTTGGCGGCCGTTACAAAGACTTTCAGATTATCTACCACTTTATTCTGTCCCGCGAAATCATGGAAGGTCAGTGGTCGTAATTTGTTTTCGAGTTCCTTGTCAGTATCAATAAAACCTTCCTGTCTAATATGAAAATCTTCATCCATACATTGATTATTTAATCGTTTGAACCGAACCTTTTGGAAGATTAATTTTCACTCCGTTAACCCGGTATTCCATATCGTTTTTATAGGTAATTGTCATTTCAAGATTTCCCTGCTCATTAAATTTTTTCCAGTTTTTTTCCCTAATTCCTCTACGGTAAAATCTTTCTTCTTTTATCATACCTGAGGGATAATAATATTTATGTTTACCTTCCGGAAGGTCCTGATTAAATCCCCCGTTGAATTGTAAGGTTCCGTCGTCATAGTAATATTTCCACACACCACTTCTGAGTCCAGTCTGATAGCTACCTATTTCGGTGTGATCATTCACCCTGCAGAACCATTCACCTTCTTTTTCACCATTGATATATTCACCTTTAGTAATTACAATTCCAGAGTCGGAATATTCCACCATTGAGCCATCTTCCCTTCCATTGAAATATGTTTCCTCTCTCCATATATTCCCGTTTGGGTAATACCAAATCCACTGACCATCATATAGTCCCCTGAGATAACTTCCCTCCTGCTCTTTAGTTCCATTTTTGTAAAAGTACGTCCATTTTCCGGATTGAAGATTATCGCGGTATGTTCCAATTGCTTTTACCTGTCCTGTTGAATAGATGTCTTTCCATGTCCCTTCCTTGCTTCCTGATTCATCTACAAGACCTTCAGATATCTGGTTGGCGAAATCGTCGTAAATTCTGGCATTAATTATTTTTCCCTGATTATCGTAACTACGATGAACTCCTACCGGTTTATTGTCTTTGAAGCCTCCGGAAGCAATCAAATTACCATTATTGTCGAATTGTCTTCTGAAATCAATTTCCTCCTGCTTTGCAATATCGTCCTGACTTACAATTATTTTTCCATCAAGATATTTAAGACTGAGAACTAAATTTCCATTTTCATTAAACTCCTTATAATAACCATCCAGTTTATCGTCGATATACTTCATTTCTTTCTCCACTTTACCGTCAGCATAAAAAGTTTTCCAAACACCCTGTTTTTTTCCCTGAGCATCAACCCTATTAATTTTTTCCCGTGATATGATATAATTATTATTATATTCAAAAAGAGTAATTACAGTGCCATTATAATCATATTCTTTTCCAGGTCCCTGTTTTTTCCCATTAAAATAACTTAGCTCCTCCTTTAGTTTGCCATCTTCGTAAAAATAAAAGGCTATACCTTCTTTAAGGTCGTTAACATAAAGTTCTTTACTGATAATTACAGGGAGAGGGCTGTTTTTATAACTGTATTTAAAACTATAGCCATTTTTTTTCCCGTATTTATAGTCAATTTTCTCATCAATTTCTCCATTTTCCTTATAGAAAGTCCATGTACTGTCAAGCAGAAAATCGCTCCGAAGGCCTTCTGATTTAAGAACTCCCGAAACATTATATGTTTTCCAGTATCCGTCAGGTTTTCCGTTACGCATATATCCCTCACTTGAAACCTGGTTATTTGGATAGTAGAAACGTGTGAATCCATCTTTAACCATGTCCTGACTTAACAGAGACGGAAAAAGTAAAAGTAAAGTAAAAAGTAAAAAAA
>CAYGFI010000298.1:2892-3334 GCA_964349045.1 uncultured Chitinophaga sp. | reverse complement strand
TCTCTAAATTCAATAATTTTATCTCTTAATTTTCTTAATTTGTTATTTTCTTCTGTTTTATTATTTATTAGCTCTATTCCGAAAACAAAAAACTCAAGCAACTTCCTATTTGAACCTTCTGAAACCAATTCAATTATTCCTTTAATTGATGCGATTTTTTTAGTTATCACATCTTTGTCATTTATTTTTTTCCCAGATTCATCTGTCTGCTCTATCCAATCTTTCAAGTTCCAATATTTTTGAAGTGTTTCTTTAAATTGAAAATCATCAATTTTTGTAGATGGCTTTTGGAATCCAGCACCATTCAAAATGTCAATGATTTCTTTCTTTAAAACTTCGTTGTCATCTGCAATTTCCTTAATCTTACTTTGATAAATAAATGTAAAAGGAAGGTCTTTTTGAATTCCAAGAGTGAATGTTTTGGGTGCTGCTTCGGAACCTT
>CAYGFI010000298.1:0-2882 GCA_964349045.1 uncultured Chitinophaga sp. | reverse complement strand
GAAGTTATCACTCAAATGAATTTTTGCCTGCAGTTTTTGATTTATTTCCTTTCCAAATCCATGGCCTAAATAATTTATAAGCATAGACTTCCCTTGTCCTCTTCCTCCGATAATTGAAACCAATCCTCTGTTTAAAGGAATTTCGGATTTAAAAAACTCAAGTTCTGAATTTATATCGTCAAGAATTTTTGTTTCATCTATGATTTGAATTGAAGTGAATAATGGTTTGTCAAAATCTGTATTGGGATTTGTTTCCTGAATTCTAATTCTCTCTTTAGGTTCAAAAATAATTTGTTTAAGTCCTTCAAAGGTTGGGTCAGCTTTTATCCATGTAGTTCTGTTTGATGGATACTTTCCATAGTCAGAATATTTGTGAGCATCACTTCCTGAAATACATGGTTTGGCTTGATTCCCTATTGTTTTATAAAAGTTTTCAAAAAACATTTCGTTTTCAGGTGTCTTAATGCCACTGATTAAATCAATGTTTCGTTGGTCTCTTGTTTCAAAAATTTGAGAACTCTGCATAAAGTAATTGTCTGCATGAGGGTGGACTTCCCAATTAAGTTTTAATAGTCCATCGCTTGTGTCATAGGGAAGAATGACATACCCAGTGTCAACAGGGATTTGATTAAATGCCTTACTAAGTGAATCTTGAGTTATCTCTGCTGTCTGAGAACCAAGTTGCAGAAGTTTTTCATCATCTAAAGTTTCAGGATTTGCATAACCATGTTTACCTGCTTTGCTTTCGTCTAAACTTTTTGCAAAACGAATTAAGGCATCATCTGAAAGTTTTTTGTCAATGGAACGGATATAAAGCTCGGATTTGAAGTCAATCAATTCTTGTGTTGTAAGTTTGTCTGATAAAATCACATGGATGTTCAATCTATAATCAGTTGGACTTTCAATTCTTAATTCCATTCCTGGGAAAACTGTTTTCTTTAATTCATCAGGGTTGCTTGTTACATACTTTTGAAGTTCTAAATACCAGTCAAAAGTCCAGTAGTCCATTAAACAAAAAACCTCTACATCACTTTTATTAACAGTGTCAATGAAGATTTTTATTTCAGCTTTTTTTTCTTCTGCTGACATTTCACGGAGTTTCTTTGTTCCGTTAAAATAAAACGAAGCAGGAGTATGGACATGCAAATCCCACTTTCTCCATTCGGAACCTTTGGGGTATAAATTTTTACTTGTCGAAATTTCTGTCATGTCATATTTGTATTTGTGCGGTTGGGCAAAAGCAAATGTGCTGCAACTGTTTGGTATTGTGGGTGGAGTTGCAGCTCTTTTGATTTTGCTGAAGTGTTCGCTTGTTTGTTCATTTACTTTGTCTGTTTATTGTTGCACTGTCGTCTTTTAGCATGACTGGTATTGGTTTGCAGCTAAAAGAAGTGGCAGTTTTGGAACACTAAACTGACTATATCCACCAAAGTTTATTAGTTGCACAATTGTTTATATTCCCACTTCCCCCGCCATTTTTTTTAGGTGCTGTGTGCGCCTTGAATGGTAAATTTAGTAAAGTTCTTTGAATATAAGAAAGTCCAGAGGATGTAAGTCCCTTATGCGCTGGGGTAACGCCTGGAAGCATTAGCAAGCCGCAAGGTGGTTTGGGGCGACCTGAGCATTGAAGTAAGCGATACGGCAAAAGTCTGAACTGACGAACAGGAACGCGATATGAGGCATAATTGTTCGGGTAAGTAAGCACATCATGTAGGCCTGAAAACTGTCAGATTCTAATATTTAAAGGTATTGGTTTTAATCCAGTTCGTCAAATAGGATTTTTGACTTTATTTTTCAATAATTGGTCACATTAACAGGCATGTCACTAAATATATTTTAGAGACTTCATTGTATAGCCTTCCCGGAATATTATCTGAAATAGAGTTCCGGTACAAACAATCCTCTCCCAAATATATTATACGGTCTAAAACACCCCAAAAGGATGCTCAACCTCCCCTGTAATCCATCAACCTAATAATGGGACGTTTTTGGACAGGGAATCAAAGTTTATATAGAATTGTGTATACCCCATCATTTGTATCTTTAAATGTATTAATAAAGAGTAAAATTGAGGTTTGCTATACGTAATTTAGAATTTAGAATTATTATAAAATTAAGGAAGCTGCTAATAGGCAGCTTCCTTATTCTTAGGAACTTGGGTAAATTACTTAGAATCACTTGATGCGATCCAAGAGGTAAATACCGAAGTTCCTTTATGGTTTATAAAACTTAATTTCTATCTTTACTTAGCAAAGATAAGATAATTATTAAACTCAATGCAAGTAATCAATACGAAATTTTCTGTAACTGTTATTCAAAGATACTTTATTGAGAAATCCATTGAACTTCTTCATCGACAAAGTAATGATTCATATCGACTTAGAATCAATAACTCAAAATCTATTATTACAGAACTTATCGAAGTATGTGAAGACCTTAAAGATGGGAGATTAAAAAATCATGACTATGCTAAACTTCTTGCACTTGAATGCAAGAGGACAATAGATGATTGTGAAATTATTGAATTCAAAACTATAAATAAAAAGTTCTTTGTGTCAATTTTGGAAAGGATCGATAAAGGGAAGGAGGATGGATACAGGACAATTATTCATGCCTGTAGAATAATTCTTAGTGAAAATGCTCATCTTACAGAAAAAGTTTATCGTGAAATAACCAAACTACTTCTAAAATTTAGTTACAATTCCTATGTTGAAAGTTCTGTACTTTTAAAGCTTGGGGATTTAATTCACTATTTTTTAATTGAATTAGTCCAGTCTGGATATACGAAACAGTATCTTGGACGTTTTTTCTCTGCAATTTTTACAGGGATTGATGATTTGTCATTCCTTCAGAGACTTCTTATAATAAAAGAGCTAATTAAC
>CAYGFI010000297.1:0-3337 GCA_964349045.1 uncultured Chitinophaga sp. | reverse complement strand
ATTGCTTTGGCAGGTTTAACAACTCCCTGTAAAACATCATCTATGGATGTCCCGAAGTTAAATCCGCTGACAGTTCCATTGGCTCCATCGATGGTAATGGTAAGTCCTGAGCCCGAAGCTGCAGTCAGTGCAGCATTATTATCCAAAGGAGTTGTCAGCAAAATATATTTTGTGACATTTTCCAGGTTGGCAGAAGTAACCACAAGAGTGTCATTCGCTGCTACCTTATCCGTCAGGTTCTTCAGTGATCCGTTGACAGTGCTCATTACTTTCAGAACCTGTCCGGCATCGGCTTTGATGAGGTTACCAAAGAATTGCTCAACGGTCTCACCATTGCCGATTCCATTTACATACAATTTCCCTTCAAAACCATCATCGCTAATATAAACCAATGAGCTAACCGTGGATTTATAAAGGGTAACCGGGTCCATAAAATGAGTTCCGACATTTTCAGAAAGCTTGTTATTATCCCATCCAAAATCCGTATTAAGATTGAAAAACCAGTCACTGTTATCAGCATCCGTACCGAAACCCTCACCTAAGTTAGTTACTCCCTTATAAACAAATGGTTTGCGTTCCATTCTGGCAAGCTGAGTTACAAGGGGTGTGAAGATTCTGCCTGCGATTTCCCAGTTATCAACAGCCGGGCTACCAATTATATCGATTAGTTTAAAATCGTTTGGATCTTGAATTTCTTTTGTCCCTTCAAGAATAGAATCATTCAAAATCTCGAAAAGAAAAACAGTACTGTTATTAGTGACCATAATATTGGGTACTGACCGGGTGTGTATGTTCTTTTCACCCCAACTGTTATTAAGAGCAGGACTCAATATAACATCCGCTTGGTTAAGTTGAGGTGAGAGTCTTGTGGGTACATGATGTGCCTGGGCAATTACAAAGACATCACCCGGTTCAACTATCGGGTTTACAACTGGATCATAATATAATTTCCCGGGGGCCAACTGCCATTGTACTGTATCACCGGAAAATTTAAATCCGGGAACATATGCTCTCTGTAATCTATTAGTAAAATTAGTTAAGCCATTGAGAGTAACAATTTCCTGAATTGCTAAAGCCGGATTCTCAATTCCCATGCCATTAACTACCATGTACCTCGACAGGTCCATAGTAGTGTTGCCCGAATTCATTATTTCTATAAAGCAATTCCAATTTGATTGATGTAGTACTAATTCAGAAATAAAGGGATCTGGCTGATATTTCTGGATCATGGTTGTCGGCAGATCTATCTTAAATAGAACTTTAATTATATTTACCGTAGTATCATCCTCTGCAGTAACTTCGAAGGTGGTAGTTTGCGCTTCTTGCCCTCCACTTAAAGATATTGCCCTTTTAACAGAAATTTTTGCATTAATATCCTGGGGTATAGCCACCAGAGCAGGAACATTCGTTGTTCCATATGGCATTGTAATTTCATAATACTTGAAAGTAGAATTAAACCCGGGTATCGTATCTTCTGCCCAGCCATCCATATATTCCGTCTTATCGGGCCAGATTATTGCAGATAATAATGCATTACTGTTTAATTCATACGGCTGGACGTCAATATAATAATTTTTGATGGATGTCCCGTTTCCACCGGTTATCCTGAGCAAATCGCCATTCATCAAATCCACGCGTTCTTTTTCATCCTTCCAGATAACCTGTGCCGTTGCATTCGGTGCCCATTCAAGGTATTTCATTAATGTATCCACACGTGTTGCAAAGGGAACGTTTCCAATAGTATCAATAACAGGGTTTTTTTCCGTAACATAATATCTTGCCCCACCCCATTCTGGTTCAGCACCCAGCGCAGCTTCCTCTGGTGTAGGATAATTCAAAGTCCTCAAAGGAAATACCTCAACCATATTATCAGTTGGAGGATTAACACTTATTTTAAAATCAACCTCCTCCAGAGTGTTGCCAATAGCATACATATTTAATATATCTCCATCCTGGCAAATGGTATGGGCGGAGTCGGCAAAGTCAACTGTATCTTCAATATAATTCCAGGTCATACCTTTTCCCAGGGTTAACAAACGTACCAAAGAATCACGTTTCTGTGTTCCCCAGGGAACCGTTAATTTGGCATCATTTATATTGACTGTGACAGTACCTGAAGTTATAGAAATATGATAATCTCCGTGATTACCTACCGTAGTAAATATATCACCGTCATGATTTGTCCCGCCATGAGGAACCGGTAACCACTCCGAAGTACTTAAGTCCACTCCCCTTGCCTGGTCCCAATTCAGATTTCCTTGCTTAACAGTAGCCTTTCTGAGTAAAAGGCAATTCAGGGTAGCACCCTCGATACCTGCAACGCTATGTGGTTCAAGTGAATGATTAGTACCGACTGGTGCATTATTTACTGCATCAACAAGAACCGAATCAATTCCGCTATCCAGGTGGTAATAAATTCCGCTTGCGTAGGTTCCACTCCAATAACGTGTTATCATATTATAACTGTCGATACTATCCTTGCCCCACATTTCATTTGCAGGATTATACGGGAATACATAGGATCCGGTTTCAGACTGGTGCACTATAAGCCCTGATTCCTTTGCAATTGGGATCATCTGTGTTTTATGAACAGGCCTGCCAGCTCCGTCTGGTGCATCATAGGTTGCCATCATTACCCAGGATTCTCCCGGATCAAGTGTTCCCCATAACCTTAGTCTTGCATTGAAATTTGGCCATGCCTGGCCCTGAGCTACTGTGATAAACGTGAATCTTGACAGATCCAAAGTGTCTTCACCCACGTTGGTCAGCTCACAATAAAAGTTAGACCATGCATCAGTTCTCCATTCTGTGATGATCAGTGATCTGACTGTATCCTCTTGCGCTTTAACAGTAAAGAAAAACAACACAAGTAAAATTCCAAACAAGTAAAATTTTTTCATGATAGTTGTATTAGTTAGTATTACCAGTTTTAAAATGTATTTATTATTATTTTTTCCTTATCATCTGAAAAATTCTATTGATGCTAAAAAACTACTTTTAAAGAAAGAAAGAGAGCCTTGGTAACTTTATTCAATAATAAACAGGCACACCATTTTATTTATACCTATAAATTTATAGTTAAAAACTCAAATAAAAAGTGCGCTGTACGATTTATATCATTAATGTATGAAATGTTCATGTTAAATCAAGACATACTCCAAAGGATTAATCCAGGGAAAAAGTAAATTTATACCAAAGGTTACGGGAAACCTATACAATTGCTATACCCTGCAACATACATAAGTTTACAAGAAATCCAGGGTAAGAATTTACATGCTGAATATTATTTAATATGAGTGTCGGCAATCAATAATAATATAGTTAGAGATTCCTCGCT
>CAYGFI010000296.1:0-3352 GCA_964349045.1 uncultured Chitinophaga sp. | reverse complement strand
GGTATTTATTTAAACTGAATATCTTAGTTAACCTTACTTTATTTATCCCGAAAGAAAGTCCAAGGGAATGGTAATTGGAATAATTTATGAAAACATGGGCGAAATCATCAAATGTTAAGCAATATCAGTTTTGGAGCCACGATAATACGCCAATAGAATTATGGAGTAACCGGGATACCTTTTAGTCTTGCTACTGCCGCAGGTTGTGCTAGTGAATGCTCTCCTGTTGCTATTGGTTTAGGTATTTTAAGTCTTTCAGCTAGTTCAGTTTTGCTTTATAATAATATAGCGACTCAATATAATAATGGAACATTAAATTGGACAGCTACAAATATTATAGATGGTGTGGTATATGTTGGTGGTGCTCTTAATCCAATATTTGGAGCTGTTTCGATTTGGTTATATGTTGTTCCGACCACAATATATAAGGAGGGAAAATGAAAAATATTTATTATTCAATATTCTTTT
This sequence comes from uncultured Chitinophaga sp., assembly GCA_964349045.1. GTDB lineage: Bacteria > Bacteroidota > Bacteroidia > Bacteroidales > JACJXF01. The sequence goes on along the minus strand of CAYGFI010000296.1, from coordinate 2,884 downwards.
TGCATTATAAATTCATTCAATTAGGAAGGGCTGGCAAATTATGGAGTGCCTGTTCTTCATCAATAGTAATGGCCTTTACGGTTACATTATGCTTGCATTTTATTATTGGCTGGATTATTGGAAAACACCTAATGATTGTATCTAACTCAACTTTATACGGTACCATTATACTATTTTCACTAAATATTCTTAATTTCATTCTCTTTGTGAAAAGTAATAATTATTTAAAGGTTGAATTAGATTTTGAAAATAGTAAGCACAAATCTATGAATGCGGTTTTAATAACTTTTGTGTATTTTATCATTGTAATACTCACTGTTATATTCATTGGTTTTAATAAAGCGTAGTTACGAGTAAATGTGAATTATTTCTTGTATTATTTTTGCTCACAAAGATACCAACCTTTCAATGAATATAAAAAATATATATCCTGTTCCCATCAAGACTTTTGTCAGAATAGAATCATTTCTTTTATGGGCGTGTTGGCCTTGCTGCCATATAAACGAAACAGGATTCAACCTATAACCCTCACAAAGACCATTTTGGATCCTTGAATGCCCTTACAAACGATAAACACACAACAGTACATTACATAAGTTTCGACCTATGTTCAGTGAAACACGGTTTTCGCTCGTACCTCGCAAAAACCGATGTTGAACGAATCCCGCCGGAGGCACGAAGGCGGGAGGGCAGAAGGCGAAATCCGGCTAATTGGACTTATGACAATATTCCTGCCACAAAGTTTTCAAGAGGGTATACCGGTCATAGCCTGTCCCGCACAAGCGGGAAGCATCTGGAACAGTTTGGTCTTATTAATATGAATGGGAGGATGTATGATCCATTACTTGGAAGATTTGAGTCCGGGTCCTTTGAATATCTCTTGTAAAATACAAACTATCGTGAACTGAGAGACATCCCTCGATGTAGTGAGCATACCTCATAGTGTTTCTTATCCAGTAATGTACTAAATTTATTTCTAACAACAGTTAGTTATTGAAAAATCTATTTTATAAATTTGGTTAAAATCAACACTAAATGAACATACCAGAACTTCCAACTGATAATCTTTATAAATTTCTGGCCATTTTTGGCCTTATTATCATTTGTTTTGCGTCTTATTATGATTATAATAATATACAGAAAGGAAAACAGTTCCTTGTTGAACATCAAGCAAAGATTTTAGTTTTATCAAAAAAATTAGAACTATTAGGCAGAGATAATATATTTTTAAGTTCGATTTATTTAGAATTATCTCTAAGTAATAAAGTATACAATACAGATAAAACTGATACCATTCAATTTACAACGGTAAGTCCGCTTTTATATAAGTATAAACAATTTGATTATGAAAATAATCCAAAGATGAATTTTGTTTTACAATGCCTGTATGATCAAACTTCTTTATTAGATAGCTTATCAATTGAGTATGCTTATGAAAATATGGTAATTGATGTTGGAAGTATACGTAATGGAATTGGTTGGCCAGCAATCATATTCTATTTAATAATGACTATAGCAGGAATTGTACTTTGCCTTGCAGGATTTATTAATTGGTATTATAAGCACCAAATATATCTCGATGCTTATATTAAACAACAATCTATTATTCGGAAAACAGACAAAGAACAAGTATCTTAAACGTCACAGATTACACATTTTAAGAACAAATCAGTAAAGGCCTGGAAGAATTAGTGCTAAGGGACATTGAAATTGATCCAATAGAAGTAATAAAAGTATTTTTTTCGGGGCTTTTGGTTTAAATACTGTAAGGATTAATATATTTAAGCCCTTTTATATCTCTAAAATCCTTGTCGTTATTAGAAATAAGCGTATAACCATGCGCCAAAGCAGTAGCGGCAATAATGGCATCCGGTGTTTTAATTTTTTTGTTACGGCGTATGCTCACGCAATGCGAGATAACATCGGGGGTAATGTCTAAAATCTCACTATCAGTAATGAAGTCCTTAACACGTTGTTCCTTAGATGTGTCCGTTTTCCAGCAAAGCAGTTCAATTTGTGTAATAACCGAAAGGTTGGGTACTGCATCAATAACCGAATCCATAAACTGTAAGCCACCTGCAGGAAAGGAAGCTGAGAAATAGTCAGAAACAACATTGCTATCGATTAAATACCGTTCCATTCGTTACGCATTTGTTTGATATGGTCGTTAAGGAGATCCCCTTCTTCCTTGCTGATAAATCCCTTGTATTTATCGGACAATTTAGTTTTGGACGGTTCAATGTTTTCTTTTAACACTTTTATCAGGTTAAGTTCTTCCAACTCGTGCAAAAGCCCCAGGGCTTTTTGATTGGTTAATTGTATAAGTATTTTATTACCCATGTTCTTCTTAATTGGAGTGTGTTGAATGGCGCTTATAATGGTTTTGCAGGTATCGTCATGTTTCGCAAGTAAGTAAAGTTTTGAATTTATTGTCTCTTACGTTTAAAGTCAGTTGCTTCATATTGAAAATATTTGTGTCTTTACAAAAGTATGTAATTATGAGATAAAATAAAATCCATAATATTGGCTTTCATTTGGCTGATTTATACGGAATCGAAACAAGGGCATTAAAACAAGCTGTAAAGCGAAATATTGAAAGGTTCCCAGGTGATTTTATGCTTGTACTTATAGAAAAGGAAATCAATAACCTGGTATCACAAAATGTGATGCCATCCAGGAGCTATTTAGGAGGGGCCTTTCCGTATGCCTTTACTGAACCAGGGGTAGCGATGCTTTCAAGTGGATATTGAAATTAAAAATTATCGTACCTTTGACATAATTAATAAACTTGCTCAACATGACCAGGAAAAATAATAGCGTCAGAGAAAGGATTTTAAAGGGCTTAGACTTAGTGCACAAAAGGTTAATCCAGTCTAAAAAGGAT
>CAYGFI010000295.1:0-3422 GCA_964349045.1 uncultured Chitinophaga sp. | reverse complement strand
TTATAAGATTATACGACCGGCACATTACTCCAGTGGCCGAAACTTATTCATGGGTTCTTATGAAAAATCATTTCCATTTTCTGGTCAGAATCAAAGATAAAACAGATTTCACAAGTCAGGCAAAAAATAAAAATTCAGAAGAACAGCATATTCTTAAGCCACATCAACAGTTTTCAAATTTGTTCAACGCATATTCGAAAGCATTTAATAAGCGATACCACAGGCATGGCAGTTTATTTGAAAGACCTTTCAAACGGAAACTTATTTTGAGTAAGGAATATTTAAAACAACTTGTTGTATATATACACAATAATCCTATCCGTCATGGTTTTGTTGAAAATATAATGGATTATCCCTGGTCATCATATTTATCATGTTTCAATGAAAAGCCAATTAATAATCCACCTAATTCAGTTATCAAATGGTTTAAAGATGAAACAGGATTTAAAAATAACCATTCACCTAAAAACAATTTATCGATAGATGACGAATGGTTGGGAATTTAATAAGGTCTAAAGACCTGACAGGTTTAATTATCAAAAAAAATCTCCGGAAAATTAACTAGGTATAACCTTTCTGTAGCCCTGGTAAACGCTGTATAAAGCCATCTCAGGTATTCAATATTCAACATTTCCTCTTTAAAGAAACCCAGGTCAATAAAAACCGCTTTCCATTGTCCACCCTGGGCTTTATGACAGGTTACAGCATAAGCAAACTTAACCTGCAAGGCATTGAAGTTAGGATTTTCCCTTACTTTTTTCACTCTTTCCTTGCGGGTGGTAATGTCTTCATAATCGAGAATTATTTTTTCGAAAAGTCCCCGATGTTGCTCTGAACTGAGCGAAGCTGTTTCAAGACTCAGGGTGTCAATAAGAATTTTCGCCTCTACCTCCATGTTATTGTAATCGATCAGGCTTAGCCGCACATCCGCAAAACGGAAATCGTACAAAATTTCGTGCCTGTAAATTTTCTCCAAACGGGCAATATCCCCGTTGGCAATAAAATCAAGATTGTTTTCGGGGGAAATCCAGAAATAATTATTTTTCACAACCATCAGCAAATCACCTTGCGAAATATCCTCTTCTTTCCAGAGAATCTGACTTCGAATACCTGCATTAAATCGATTAGCCCGCTTATTGGTACGGGAAATCACGATGGTTTCACTTTCACCGTATTTCGAATAGCAGTTTTCGATCTCTTCCAGGATGTCGTTGCCTGAAATGGGAATAATATCAGGAAATTTATCTGTAATTATCTTTGGGATTGAAATATCACCGTCGGTAATTTGCCTGCGGATGCGGGTAGCATTTTCCAGGATGCCGGAATCCAGGGCTTGCCTTACGATGTCGGAAAGAAAAAATTCAGTGACTTTTAATCCCATCGTTTCAAGTCGTTTTTTGTCGAGTGCAGGGGAGATATCAAGTCCAACCGGTGGAAGTTGTGCCGTATCACCAATTAAAATAAGAAAACAATCCGTTCCGCTGTGGATATATGATATCAGGTCATTAAGAAGATCTCCGCTACCAAAAATATTGTTATCCGGTACTTTATCTCCAATCATTGAAGCTTCATCGACCAAAAAAAATGTTGATTTGTGTAGGTTACGATCCAGTGCAAAATCGCCCATTCCATCTTTCCCCGATTTCTGACGATATATTTTTTTATGAATGGTGAAAGCCTGTGTATGCGAATATCCTGACAGGACCTTCGCTGCCCGGCCTGTTGGAGCAAGCAGTACCGACTTTTGCTTTATTTCAGAAAGCGTATGAACTATTGCATTTACAATGGTTGTTTTACCGGTACCGGCATATCCCTTAATAATAAAAACATGATCCGGTGAAGGATTTATTAAGAATTCCGAAAGAAGCAAAAGAAGTTCATTCTGTCCTGCCGTTGGCTCGAATTCAAGATTTGCAAGAAGTCTGGAATAAAGGAAATCGGAGAGCATTGTGAGTTTGAGTGTGGAGTGTGAGTATGGAGTTTGCTTTATGAACTTTATAAACTCTTTACTGCCTAATGACTAAAATAAGCGGCTAAGAAAATAAATAATTCTAAAATTAAAATTAATATTTCATTTTTTTACTAAATTTGTCGGCGAACTGAAAACCAATATAATTCTTTTCATAATGAGAACAGTTATCCAGATAGTTTTAGCCCTTGCAATTGTTTTTTTATCTTACATGGTGTATGAAAGCATCATGAACCCTATTCGTTTTATTAAACAAAAAAATATCAGGGAGAGAAGAACCATTTCAAGGATGATTGATATACGCGAATCCCAGAAAGCCTATAAAGATGTACATATAAAGTACACTGCTGATTTCGATAGTCTTATCGATTTTCTGAAAACAGATTCTTTTTCTGTGGTCAAAGCTATTGGTATGATCCCCGAGAGTCTGCTCGACAGTGTAGGCTTGAGAAAAGCTAAAGAAATAGCGCTTCAGCGCGGTATTATTAAAAGGGAAGTAACTAAAGTCGCCGTTCTGGATTCTCTCTTTGGACAAAATTACCCTGTTGACTCATTGCGCTATGTCCCATTTGCTGATACAGCTCAGTTTAAGATGGTTGCCGATGAATACATTACTCCTTCCAAGTTAAGTGTTAAAGTTCTTGAAGTAACCGTTTTATATGAAGTTCTGCTTAACGGACTTGATCCGCAGCTCGTTGTGAACTATGCTGATGAAAGGAAGAAAATCACCAATTTTCCCGGTCTGAAACTCGGATCATTAACTGAAGGCACATTGACCGGTAACTGGGAATAATAACCTGATTACTAATGGATTATTCATTTATCAGGGAAAACTTCGATATTAACTCCATTTCCAAAAGTATATTATCCATCCAGGTATCTCCGGATGGATTTTCTTTTGTAATATGTCCGGCTGATCAACAGCAAAGTCCGGACTATATTTATATCTTTCATATAAACCCACAAACTGAAAATCTGGAGGATGCGTTAACTTCTTTCACGGGATTTGATTTAATGGAATTTCATTCGATAAGAATCATATTTCATGAGACCACTTTTGCTTTGATTCCTGAAACTATTTATGATCCTAAAGATATGATGGTCTATCATAACCTGAATCATCCTTCCCAACCCAATAGAAAGGTCCTTTCAAATGAAATAACATCAGTTGGCGCCGTTTGCGTATTTTCTATTGAAGATAGTCTTTACACAATATTTAAGAAAAAATTTCCGGTTGCCGTTTTTTGCCATTCTTCCCTCCCCTTTTGCACCATGGCGCTTAATAAAGGGAAAGATGGCTGCTTTATCCATGTTTATGAAAAATCTATGGAACTGGCAATTGTGAAAGAGCAGAAACTTGTACTTTATAATATTTATGCCCTTCAGGACGGGAATGATATTGTGTATTTCATATTAAACGCCTTTAAATCATATAATTTAGATCCACTTATCG
>CAYGFI010000294.1:0-3425 GCA_964349045.1 uncultured Chitinophaga sp. | reverse complement strand
AATAAAGATCCTGAGCCAGGCCCAGGGTTTCCTTAATATTCCTGCTCAATTTTCTCCAGGAACTTTATTAAGGGCAGCTCTAAAAACCTGTTTTTTTGGCGCCATTGTTTGACATTAATATACATTGTTTTTTCAAATAACCTGCATTTTATCCCCCCTATTTTCTAGCAATATTCTTAATAAATGGAACAGGAGCAATTGATTTCAAAACCTAAGTGGTAAAGCTTCTGAAGCTGGGTATTCTACTTTCACCAGTTCATCAGAAAATATGATGACATCGCTTACAAAAACATCCAGCCTATCAACAGGATTAAGCCAATTCAACTCAACGATATGGGCTCCTTTCTGTAATTCAAGATTGAAATACAGCTCCAGGGCCCTGCTGTGAGGGTTATCAGGTAATTTTCTTACCGTTTGTTTTTTACCATCAACCGTCACCTCTATTTCCGCTACATACTTAGCAAATTCTTTATCCAGATCAGAACGAGCCTTCGTTTTCATCGCCCCACCGGGCATATTGTATTGGATTACTATACCTGTTCCTGTGAATTGTATTTTCCCAGCCTCCTTAACAGATTTATTTATGGCTATTTTACCACTTGGATAGATATCCGGGTAAGCTATTTCAAGAGGTAAAATGTCAGGTTTCTGATAATGTACTTCAACCACATCACCTTTGTCTTTTCCTCCATATTTCAGAATATTCTCCATCGATGATTTAAAGCAAATATCATGACAATCATTCAGGGAAACATCCATATGGTTAATTTTTATGTGTTCTACCTCTTTATATGAAGATCGCCATTCTTCCGGAATGTTACTGTATCCCATCAGGGTTCCCATAATTCCTCCAACGGTTGATGAATTGCAATCCGAATCCTGTCCACACCTCATAGCTATATCCATAGATTTTTTGAAATCACCATCACCATAGAGCAAACCTACCAGTACGTATGCCATATTCACTGTAGCATCAATATTAAACGGAGCATAAATACCGTTAGGGCAATGTAAGTCATAGCTCCAATCACTATTCTCAATGGCGTGCCAGGTCTTCTTCCAATCATCCCTATATTGCTTGTGCCATGCTATCACATCGCTCATCGCCTGGTGGAACTTACTCTCAGGAGGGATTATGTTCAGGGCTTCCTTTACAACAAATTCTTCTTCTTTCGAAAGAAAGGCCAGGGAATACATTGCAGCCGCATAGACACCTGAATAATAGGCGTCACCATAATTCATAATATGGCCTACCTTTTCCGCCAATTCAATGGCTGCTTTGGGAACGCCTGCTGAGCTTAATCCGATAAAATCCGCTTCTATCTGGAAGTCAATATCATCAGCGTGCATGGTGTTTTTCCAATGCCCGGACTGGGGAGGCATTATGCCGTTAAGGATATTGTAACGTGCCGCCTGATTCGCATGAAAGAGTCTGAATCCTGCATTTGCAAAAGCGATGGCAAATGAGTCTGCCGGAGCATCCAATCCCAAGCGGCCAATGACCTCAAGGCATTTTGCATCCACGTATATATCATCATTATTGAATTTCTCCTTCAGGTAGTCCCCGGTCAGATTCATTTGAATGGAATCGGGTATCATCTTTGATCTGTATTTAAATTCCGTAGGCAATGCATAGCATACACCAACTGCCTGGCCGAGCCAGCCTCCTCTGATTTTGTCCATCAGTTCGGCTCTGGATATGTCAAACCTGTCCTTCTTTATGGCGTTAGTAAGCCCCACAGGTTCAAATCTTATCTGGGGCATTCCGGGAGCCATGATCCCGCTGTAATCCGAGTACAGGTCGTCGTTAACATGTTGATTGACCCTCTTATTTTGCCACCCGGGAACACCATCTTTTGGAGCAATGGAAGTAGTGTATTTGAATTCTATTGGACTTTTTGCACTGATCAATACAAAGAGACTCAGGAGCACAGTTGTTACTAATAAACGTTTCATAATAAAATTTTTAATGGCACCTCTAAAAACCTGTTTTTTTGGCGCTATTGTTTGACATAAATATACATTGTTTATAACCTTCTTTTTCTCGTAGATTTTCTCTTGCTCTTCACCGGTATAGGCGCAATCTGCGTAAAATGGCTATATTACTTTTCGCGGATCTTAGTGATGTCCGTTGCTGGTTCATTTTAGCCTGCCAATTTATTCCGGTCTTTCAGGGATCTCGTGAACCACTTCCGGCCAGCCTCTTTCATCAATGATTTTCCCCAGTTCTATAAGCCCTTTTTCCTCATCAGGGTGGATGGAGCCATCTGCCCGGGGGGCGATGCTCATCAGCATGTTGGCACCCACATAGCGTGAATAGGTCAGCCAGAACCAGGCGTCTTCGCCCGACAGGTGTTTTGCGCCTTCTTCGTTTACCCATCCGATGCACTCAGTTGTGGTTGGGTGGTCACGCCATTTGGCTTCCATCATCGTGTTGCATATTTCACGCAGTTTGTACTTGCTGCACTTTTCCCAGCTCTCTTTTTCATGTTTCTTTTCCCACGCTTCTCTGCTTTTGGCAAAGCGGATCTGTTGACCCTCTGTCTGAAACTTGTATTCAAAGGGTAACATAAAGAACTCCGGGGAAAGATAGTCCTCCGAACAACTGTATGCCCCGTGTTTAAAAGTCACCAAACAGTGTGGTTGCAGGTCTTTGATAAAATAATTGATCGAATCCTGACCGATTTGCCTATCATCGTTAGACCCGCCATCAAACCAGAGTCCGGCTATAGGCCCATATTCTGTTAAAAGCTCTTTGAGGGTTGCCATGTTTCTCTCCTTGTTCTCTGTTTTGACCAGTTTGTATTTGCCTGTCATATAAAAGAATGGGGCAATGTTATATTTTTTACAGGCAGCCATCATTTCGGCCACCAGGTCCCTGTGCGACGGAGATGATTTAAAACTGTTGAAAGGAACCAGTGATGCATCAAAATTACAGTTTTGATGATGTGCGGTAAAAGTGATGTATTTCATTTTCGCTTTTACTGCCAGCTGGCAAATCTTTTCAGCATCAAACTCCGGGATCTCAAACCGGGTAAACAGCAAACTGTCTTTATTACGGGCTTTATCATATTCTTCTCTGGAAATGTTCACATACTTAAGGATGCGCTCATCTGCTTCTCCGCTCATCCATAATCTGTAGTCCCTGGTACCCAATTCCAATAAACTGCCGATGGTAAAATGAACAAACATGCCGCTTTTGGCATCTTTAAACCATTGCCGGGAGGCTTCAACCGGATCTTTGGCATAGAGGTCCTTGTAGTCAGTCAACCAGTAGGGTATCTCTGGTCCCTTTCCAGTGCAACCGGCCAGCATGAAGGCCAGAATGAGAGCGATGATCATTCCTGAAGTTTTCATAGTTTTGAGTATATGATGTTAAAAAACTACTTTTAAAGGAGGAGTTTCTCAATTACACAATTCTAAAA
>CAYGFI010000293.1:0-3443 GCA_964349045.1 uncultured Chitinophaga sp. | reverse complement strand
GCGTTCCCGCGAAGCGGGATCTGCGCTTAATAACCCAAAACGAAAAAGCCAGCCGAAAAAAATTATCTATGCGGTTCCTGCACCGTGACAGTTTTTATATTTCTTTCCACTACCGCATGGACAAGGGTCGTTTCTCCCGACTTTTTTTTCAACCCGGACAGGCTGAACAACCCGTCTGTCCGGTGAGCCACTTGGATCGTTATATTTAGGAACCTCTGATTTATTCGTTTCGAATTTACTCAGATCCAGCCGTTTAGGAGCCTGTGCTTTTTGAACTGCGCCCGGGTCGGTTACCGGAATGTGACCTTTCATAAGAGTAGAAACCACAGAGCGGTTTACCACGTCAATCATAGTTTTGAATAACTCAAATGATTCGAACTTATAAATTAAAAGGGGATCTTTTTGCTCATAGCTGGCATTTTGTACCGATTGCTTCAGATCGTCCAGCTCACGAAGATGTTCCTTCCATGAATCATCAATGCTGGCAAGAATAACAGTTTTCTCAAACGATCTGACCAATTCACGGGCTTCTGTTTTATACGCTTTGGCCAGGTTGGTGATTATCCTGAATATTCTTTGTCCATCGGACATTGGAACCACGATATTTTCATAAACAGCCGATTGTTTTTCGTAAACATCTTTGATTACAGGATAAGCCTGTTTGGCAATAACATCTTCTTTACGTTTATATGTTTCCCTGATTAGTTTATAGATACTATCTGCTTTTTCTTCTGCTTCAAGTTTTTTAAACTGTTCAGCATTGAAAGGCGATTCAATTGAAAGTGAACGTATGAGTTCAAAACGGAAATCTTCATAATCTTCCTGGCCCTGATAAGTTTCTACAAGATTAGTAACAATATCATCCATCATATTCGCTATATCCACACCCAGTCTTTCCCCGTACAAGGCATGTTTGCGTCGCTTGTAAATTACTTCACGCTGAGAATTCATTACGTCATCATATTCGAGCAGACGTTTACGGATCCCGAAATTATTTTCCTCTACCTTTTTCTGAGCCCGCTCTATAGATTTGGATATCATTGAATGCTGTATCACCTCACCTTCCTTAAGCCCTAACCTGTCCATGATACCAGCTATACGTTCCGATCCGAACAGGCGCATGAGGTCATCTTCGAGGCAAACAAAAAACTGCGATGATCCGGGATCACCCTGGCGACCTGCACGACCACGAAGCTGTCTGTCTACACGACGAGATTCATGCCTTTCGGTGCCAACAATAGCCAATCCTCCTGCTGCAACTACCTCCCTGGAAAGTTTAATATCCGTTCCCCTGCCCGCCATATTGGTAGCGATGGTAACTGTTCCCTTTCTTCCCGCTTCCGCAACGATATCAGCCTCACGCTGATGTAATTTAGCATTCAGTACATTATGAGGAATCTGCTTGAGTTTTAGCATCCGGCTTAGCAACTCAGAGACTTCAACCGATGTAGTACCCACCAAAACAGGCCGTCCGTGATTTACCAGATTAACAATCTCGTCGATCACGGCATTATATTTTTCTCTTTTTGTTTTATAAACCAGATCTTCGGAGTCTTTACGAACAATTGGCATATTAGTGGGAATTACCACAACATCCAGTTTATAAATATTCCAGAGTTCACCGGCTTCGGTTTCAGCAGTTCCGGTCATACCGGAGAGTTTATGGTACATCCTGAAATAATTCTGAAGCGTAATAGTTGCCCATGTTTGTGTAGCTGCTTCCACCTTAACATTTTCCTTGGCTTCAATAGCCTGATGAAGTCCGTCGGAATACCGTCTTCCCTCCATGATACGGCCGGTTTGCTCATCAACAATTTTTACCTTATTTTCGATCACGACATATTCCACATCCAGTTCAAAGAGAGAATATGCCTTCAGAAGCTGGTTTACAGTATGAACGCGTTCTGATTTCACGGCATAATCCTGCAAAAGTTTATCCTTTACAAGGATTCTTTCATTTTCATCCATTTTTGATTTTTCGATCTCGGAGATTTCACTTCCGATATCAGGAAGGATAAAAAAAGTTGAATCATCGGATGGGCTCAACATATCAATGCCCTTATCAGAAAGTTCTATTGCATTTTGTTTCTCATCAATAACAAAAAACAATCCCTCAGTTACTTTGGGCATGTTTTTGTTATTGTCCTGCATGTAAAAGTTTTCCGTTTTATGCACCAGCGTCCGGTTTCCTTCTTCACTGAGGAACTTAATAAGAGCTTTATTTTTAGGAAGTCCTTTAAATGCCTGAAGTAACAAAAATCCGGCTTTTTCAGTATTCCCCTCTAAAAGTAATTTTTTAGCATCGGCAAGTAATTGGCTTACCAATTTCTTTTGAGCATTCACGATCATCTCCACACGGGGTTTCAGGGCGAGAAACTCCTGGTTTTCGCCTTTAGGAACCGGTCCGGAAATAATCAGGGGTGTACGGGCATCATCAATAAGCACTGAATCAACCTCATCGACGATCGCATAATTGTGTTTTCTCTGAACAAGGTCATTTGGGCTGAGAGCCATATTATCTCTCAGGTAATCAAAACCGAATTCGTTGTTTGTTCCGAATGTAATATCGCAGGCATAAGCTTTCCTGCGCTCATCAGAGTTGGGCTGGTGTTTGTCAATACAATCAACACTTAATCCATGAAACTGGTATATCGGCCCCATCCATTCTGAGTCTCTTTTCGAAAGGTAATCATTAACGGTAACCAGGTGTACTCCTTTTCCTGTGAGTGCATTTAAAAAAACCGGCAGGGTTGCTACAAGAGTTTTCCCTTCACCTGTAGCCATTTCAGCAATTCTCCCCTGATGCAGTGCAACTCCCCCGATAAGCTGAACATCATAATGAATCATATTCCAGGTAATTTCATTTCCCCCGGCCATCCAGTGATTATGCCAGAGGGCCTTTTCTCCCTGAATAACAATGTTTTCGTGTCCGGCTGCAAGATCCCGGTCGCTATCATTAGCGGTAACCTCAATAACCTCATTTTCAGTGAAACGGCGTGCCGTGTCCTTTACGATTGCGAAGACTTCTGGCAAAACCTCATTTAAGACCTCTTCGTATTTATTTTCAATCTCCGTTTCCAGCTTATCCAGACGGTCATATAGCTTTTCCTTTTCTTCAACATCCATATCGGAATCTTCAACTTTTTCACGCAGTTCCTCAGTTTCTTTCTCTTCACTCAACACAAATTCTTTCACCTTTTTACGAATTGCGGCCGACCTGGATCTAAGGTCATCATGAGATAGCGCTTTAATGACAGGATATATTTCAAGTACTTTTTCTACAATAGGATTGATTTCTTTCAGATCACGATCTGATTTGTTGCCCAGAAAACCTGAAAGAAGCGAATTTAGAATGCCCATTATTATATCAATTAGTTCTTAATAGAAGATTTTTTTACAATCAGCAAAATTAACTCTTTTATATGAAGATTCGTTGTGTTTTG
>CAYGFI010000292.1:0-3505 GCA_964349045.1 uncultured Chitinophaga sp. | reverse complement strand
GGTAATGAGGTAACGAGGTAACGGAGGTAACGAGGTAACGAGGTAACGGAGGTAATGAATACCGCCAAGGTAACGAATAAGGAAATTTCGTCACGCCGTCACATCATCACGTCATCACGTCCTCACGTCCTCACGTAGTCACGACATCAAGACATCACGTCATCACAAATTCATTCAAGTTGTAAAAAAACACATACGTAAACATATGGAAAACTCAGAAATCCTAAAATCCGTCAGAGCAAAAGCCCACAAGTGGCTTGGTGAAGAATTCGATGCAGAAACACGCAAAATTGTTAAGCATATGCTCGAACATGATGAGAAAGAACTCATCGAATCTTTTTACAAGGATCTTGAATTCGGTACAGGGGGTTTACGCGGAATTATGGGACCGGGAACTAACCGTATGAATATTTACACTCTTGGAATGGCAACCCAGGGGCTCTGTAATTATGTAAAAAAAGAATTTTCTCATGTTAAACAGTTGAAAGTAGCAATAGCCCACGATTGCCGGAATAACAGCCGGCTTTTTGCAGAAACCACGGCAGAAATATTTGCGGCAAATGGTTTTAAGGCCTACCTGTTCGACAGTCTGCGGCCAACCCCGGAGCTGAGTTTTGCTATTCGACACCTCGGTTGTCAGACAGGAGTCGTAATTACCGCATCACACAATCCAAAAGAATACAATGGTTATAAAGCATATTGGGATGATGGCGGACAAATTATCGAACCTCACGATACCAATGTTATTAAGGAAGTTGAGAAAATACGATCCATTTCCGAAGTGAAATTTAAGGGCGGAGAAAAACCTGAAATTCTTGGGAAAGAGATTGATGAAATTTATACTGATAAGATAATTGCTCTTTCAGTAAATCCAGAAGTCATTGTCCGTCAGAGTAATCTGAAAATTGTATATACTCCTATTCACGGTACCGGCGTAAAACTGGTTCCCGAAACTTTGAAAAAAATGGGATTTAAAAATGTTTTTAATGTACCTGAACAGGATATCACTGATGGAAATTTTCCAACCGTTACCTCGCCTAATCCGGAAGAAAAGGCAGCCCTTGCCATGGCTATCGGGAAAGCAAAACAGGTAGATGCCGATCTTGTGATGGCGACCGATCCCGATGGCGACCGGGTGGGAATAGCCGTAAAAGACCAGACCGGAAAAATTTGTCTGCTGAACGGAAACCAGACCGCTTCATTACTGATTTATTACCTGATCAGTCAATGGTCAGCCAAAGGCAAATTAAAAGGTAAAGAATATATATGCAAAACTATTGTGACAACCGATTTGCTCAATATTATTGCTGATGATTTTAAGGTAATGCACTTCGATGTTCTTACAGGATTCAAATATATTGCCGACATTCTGAAAACATATGAAGGTAAACTTCAGTTTATCGCGGGAGGTGAGGAAAGTTACGGTTATTTAGCCGGAGATTTTGTAAGGGACAAAGACGCCGTTATGAGCTGCGCCCTGATCGCCGAAGTTACCGCCTGGGCCAAGGACCAGGGAAAATCGCTATTTGATATCCTCGTAGATATTTACAGAAAATACGGCTACTATAAGGAGTCTCTTGTAAATGTTGTTCGAAAAGGCAAAGAGGGCGCCGAGGAAATACAGAAGATGATGGGAGGATACCGAGATAATCCCCCGAAAAAAATAAACGGTTGTGACGTTGTGATGCTTCACGATTACCAGCAAAAGATTTCCCGTAACATGGTTAACGGAACTGAAACTCCAATAAATCTGCCTGTATCCAATGTATTGCAGTTTCTTCTTGACGACAGAACCAAAATCACCGTGAGACCTTCAGGTACCGAGCCTAAAATCAAATTTTATTTTAGTGTTAATGAAAAGATGAATAGTAAGGAAGATTTTGTCCGTATCGGGATATTACTGGATGAAAGGATTGAGGGGATTAAAAAAGATATGAAATTGGGTTAGGTAAATTCCTTAATTTGACAATTTGAAAATTTGATAATTCGGCAGACTCTAAAAAACAGAACTTGTTTTGAAAATTGAATTCATTATAAAAATTGTGATTCAATTTCGTTTATCAGGGCTGAAAGTTATATATGGAACAACACCAGATAGCGCCCTGTGAAAACAGACCCAGCCCTGAAAGGGGGTAATTTTTAAAACAGGCTGTTTCAGGGTCTGAAATCCTGAGTAAAATAATTTAAAGGTGAATATCAATACCGGATTTTAAAACATGAGCAGGAAAGTAATTAAAATCTTAATTGCACTTGGAATAATTCTAATATCAATTTTTGGATTGACTAAAACTATTCGGTTCATTAAAATTGATTCTTGTCTTGAAAAAGGCGGCAAATGGAATTATGAATTAAATGTTTGTGATATGATCGAAAAAAAATCTTTTATTCCCGACACAAGTTTATACTGGCATATTGAATTTGACACGATTTTAAACATTGAATATTTAATCAGGGGCAATTTACTTAACACAATTTCACAATCTCCCCTGGAATTGATTGAAATATTAAATAAAAGGAATGCGAAATGCAAAATTGAATTTATAGAGCAGATTGATGATACCATTCACATCAGGATTATAAATGATGAAATTCTTGGAGAACAAATGGGGTCAACAGGTGCATATTGTTACCTTGGTGAAACTATATTTACCTTAACCGAGAATGAATTAATTGAGTTTGTCAGAATCGACATGAATTATGGTTCGCATGCATCTCCGGGAATTTATCAAAGAAAAGATTTTAGAGAATTAGAAAAATAATAAAACCTGATTATATGAAATCCTTCCGCAAAGAGCTCTGGTTCGAAACTTCAAAAAGAAGAGAACTGGTTAATATTACTCATGAAGTGCAGTCCTGCCTTGTAGAAAGCGGTATTCAGGAAGGACTTGTACTCGTTAACGCGATGCACATCACCGCCAGTGTGTTTATAAATGATGATGAATCCGGTTTGCACCACGATATTGATGTATGGTTGGAAAAACTTGCACCTGAAAAGCCCTATTCGCAATACCGTCATAACGGTTACGAAGACAATGCCGATGCTCATCTAAAGCGCTCGGTGATGGGGCGGGAAGTTGTTGTTGCTATAACTAATGGCAAACTTGATTTTGGACCGTGGGAACAGATTTTTTATGGTGAGTTTGACGGGAAGAGGAGGAAGAGGGTTTTGGTTAAGGTTATTGGGGAATAATTTTGCTCTAAAAATTAAATAGAATTTAACATTCCAAAGTTGCATTCTACAAAATTTTAAAGGTTAGAGGCTGATTTTTTTTTAATCAGGACATTAATAGAAAAAACCTGACAGGTTTATAAACCTTTAAAATCAAAAGTTATGCATAAGATAGAACCACTAGAATATGGCAACTTCTACCATGTTTTTAATCGGGGAATAAACAGTTGTAACCTATTTGAGGAAGTAACCAATTACGAGCATTTTATAAGATTATACGAACGGCACATTACTCCAGTGGCCGAAACTTATTCATGGGTTCTTATGAAAAATCAT
>CAYGFI010000291.1:0-3581 GCA_964349045.1 uncultured Chitinophaga sp. | reverse complement strand
GATTGGCGCTAAAAATATGGAAAACGAATGGAGACTGGTTTACACAACCAACAAGCTATACAGAGCTGAATTACTTAAAGAATATCTGGCCGACCATGGCATTGCGGCATTTGTAATGAACAAGCAGGACTCCTTCTATAAATTCGGGGATATCGAAGTATATACCCTGCCGGATGATGTGATGAAAGCCAAGCTTTTAATTGAAAAATTTGAAAATTGAGCGAATTTCTTAAACGAAGCCTGACAGGGTTTGTATTCATAGTAGTAATGCTGGGAGCCATCCTCTGGAATCCCTGGTCACTTTTTGTATTGCTGATTGCTATTGCAGGAATTGCTCTTTATGAATATTACAGCATATTTAAGATCAGGGGATACACTCCTCTCGTTACCAGTGGCATTATTGCGGGTTCCCTGATACTCCTTCTCGTATTTATGGAGAGGCAATCCTATATACCTCTGAAATATCTTGAACTGTTGATGCTACCGGTTGCAGGGATATGGTTCTTGTTTATTTTTGTTAAAAGAGCTGATATGCTCAATTCTTTGATGGTAACGGTTACCGGGCTGATATATATCATGCTGCCTTTATCGCTGATACCATTTATTACTCAAAATCAGTTAACAGGTTTTAACTATGATCCTGAAATTCTGATTGGTATTTTGCTGATTATCTGGATATACGATACCGGCGCTTACCTGACCGGAATTTTATTTGGTAAGCACAAGATGGCTCCTTCCATTTCGCCAAAGAAGTCCTGGGAAGGTTTTTTCGGGGGAATGGTTTTCGCGTTCATTATGGGTCTTATTTACGCTAAATTTACCTCTCTGTTGAACATCAATGACTGGCTGATCCTCAGTTTAATAGTTGTACTTACAGGCACTGCAGGGGATCTGTTTGAATCACTTATCAAGAGAGAGGCGGGAGTAAAAGATTCGGGCAGAATTATGCCGGGTCACGGGGGAATTCTTGATCGGTTTGACTCCCTTTTAATGATAATCCCATTTGTTTTCCTTTATCTTTACCTGATTAAAATCTGAAAATGATGAGAATACATAAAGAAGGACGAATGATTTTTTCATTGATTACCAGCATCCTGGTATTTCTTGCACTGATACTTACTATAATATTATCCGAAACTATATGGCTGCTTATACCCCTTTTGCTGATCATTGCATTTATTGTCGTGTTTGTTGCCCGGTTTTTCCGGGTACCCACACGTAACCAGGTTTTCGAAGAAGGAGTTTTTTATTCCCCTGCTGATGGTAAAATTGTGGTAATCGAAGAAACCACCGAGGATGAATATTTTAATGACAGAAGACTCCAGGTATCCATTTTTATGTCGGTCTGGGACGTTCATCTCAATTTTTTTCCTTTCACAGGAAAAGTAACATACTTTAAATATCATCCGGGAAAGTTTTTACTGGCTATTCATCCCAAATCCAGTACTTTAAATGAGAGGACCACCCTGGTTATTGAAAATCATAAGAATATCCCGGTTTTATTACGACAGATTGCCGGAGCTGTTGCCAGAAGGATTGTTTGTTATGCAAAAAAAGGAAATATGTTTAAAACCGGAGATGAACTGGGTTTTATTAAATTCGGTTCAAGAGTGGATATTTTCTTTCCAACCGGAACAAAAATAATGGTAAAACTTGGGGAACAGGTTTATGGAAGGAAAACACCAATTGCCCGTTTATAAGCAAATAATGCCTTTTAACATGTCATTAACACCAGGCTATAATTGCATGCTGTATATTTGCTGCTCATTGTATAACCATAAAAATAGAAAATCATGAAGAAATTATTTGCTGTAATCGCACTCGTTGCATTTTTCGGAGCTATTGCAAGCCCCGCTATCGCAGCTTCATATTCATCACCAATAGCAGTTAAAGTTATTGACGAAAAACCCAAAAAAGCAAAAGCTGCCGGTGAAACAGAAAAGAAAGCTGACTGCGCTACTGAGAAAAAAGCATGCTGCGATGCTAAAAAAGAATGTTCAGGTACAGAAAAGAAATAGTCTGATATTAAATCATTTTGAAAAGGCCGCCTATGCAGACGGCCTTTTTTCATTTACCCCTATTTTTAATGAATCTAACTGTTTATCTGTTGGAGAAGAATGCCAGGCTTACTATTTTTGTATTTCATTAAAAAGGAAGATTACCCAAAATGAACGATACTAAAGTACTTGAAATCAAACCGGAAATTTTCTGGCTGGGAGTTCTCGATCCCGACATTGTTACTTTTGACATTGTCATGGAAACTAAATTCGGCACCACTTACAATTCCTATTTTATCGATGCTGAAAAGAAAACACTTGTTGATACTGTAAAGCTGGAATTCTGGGATATTTACGTGAAAAAAATTAAATCTTTTACAGATCCTGCTAAAATTGACTACATCATCTGTAGTCATTCTGAGCCGGATCATTCCGGATGCATAAAAAAAATGCTGAACCTGTCACCGGGTATTACGGTAGTCGGAAGCGGACAAGCCCTTAGTTACCTGCATGAAATGATTAGCATTCCTTTTAAATCATTAAAGGTGAAAGATGGAGATGTTATTGATCTGGGCAACAAGAAATTAAGAGTAATCGGCGCTCCCAACCTGCACTGGCCCGATACCATTTTTACCTACCTGGAAGAAGACCGGATTCTCTTTACCTGTGATTCATTCGGAGCCCATTTTTGTCAGCAGGTGATGTTCGATGATAAAGCCGGAAATTATGATGAGGCATTCAATTATTACTTTGATGTTATTCTCAAGCCATTCAGTAAATTCATGCTGAAAGCAATTGAAAAAATAAGGCCTCTCAGCATAGATGTGATTTGTCCGGGACATGGTCTTATATTGCGCTCCGACTGGAAGAAATATGTTGACATATCCGAACAAAGAGCTTCCGGTTACCTCGAGATGCTTAAACATAAAAACAAAAGAGTACTCCTGGCCTATGTTTCAGCTTATGGATACACGGCTGAAATGGCCAGAAAAATTGCTACCGGACTTAAGCAGTCAGGTGATTTCGAGATCGACCTGGTGGATATCGAAAATATTCTTTCAGGCGACCTGGAAGAGAAAATTGTAATGAGTAATGCAATTTTGATTGGCTCTCCCACTATAAACCAGAACACCCTGCTTCCTGTTTACAAGATGTTTTCACTTATAAATCCTATCCGTGATAAAGGTAAACCTGCAGCGGTTTTCGGTTCATTTGGATGGAGCGGTGAAGCTGTAAAGCTGATCGAAGATCATCTTAAAAATCTGAAGCTATCTGTTTTTGCCGGAGGGATTTCTGAGAAGTTCTATCCATATCATGACAAAGGTGAACGGCTCACTGAATTTGGCAAGGCGTTTGGGAAAAAAATTCTGGAGACTGTTACTGAAATTGAATAGCCGTTTTTAAACCGCGCCTTAGCTTAGCCCGCGGAGCGGGATTCCGCGCTTAACTTTTTAGGATGAAGGATTAAGCGCAGAAACCGCAAGCGGTTACGCGAGGGCGCAAGGGGAACGCGGTTTTTATGAAAAGGGTTAAGCGCAGAATCCCGCCTTGCGGGATACGCGAGGGCGCAAGGGGGACGCGGTT
>CAYGFI010000290.1:0-3590 GCA_964349045.1 uncultured Chitinophaga sp. | reverse complement strand
GGTCATACCTGAAAACTTTAGTGCCTTCATCATTATTTCTATACTGTGTTGCAACTCTTCCTAAAATATCATAGGTAAGAGAATATATTTTCCCCTTTGCGCCATGCCATATATGGATTTTGCTGTCAATTCTGCTGCGGTATCAATCATACAATGAGAAACATACCTTGCCAATCCAATATTTTCAAGCCAAGGAGATTCTCCATGCTCGGCACCCCCTCCTCCTGCTGCATTTTTTCACCTATCTTGACATTTTACCAACAAATACAGCTGTTTTAAAGAATAATATTATTGAGATAAGGATAAACAACAAAATTAAAATGCCTCTAAATATTCTTATATTCTTCGCTTCAGTATCCCATTTTTGGAATAAATTATTATACGTTCTAAATTTACTGTACCACAACATATTAAATATGAATAATACTATGTAAAAGAGAAAAACATAAATTCTTTCTATTTTAATCTCTAAATGATTAATTATGAAAAACAATATCGCCCCAACGTTAAATTCCTGCATCAAGCTCACCATCCCTACCGCATATAATTTGGGGTCTTCTTCCTTCCACTTATCCTTGTATAATG
The DNA here is from genome assembly GCA_964349045.1 of uncultured Chitinophaga sp. GTDB lineage: Bacteria > Bacteroidota > Bacteroidia > Bacteroidales > JACJXF01. The sequence goes on along the minus strand of CAYGFI010000290.1, from coordinate 3,005 downwards.
AATAAGTTCTATAGTATATATAATCAAATAATATCATAATTTATAATTAATAAGAACGTATCCGCATGCTACAAATTACCACATTATAATATCCCCGCTAAAATAATATACCGTTTTAGACCCTTCTTTATTTAAAGTATACCCACTGGATATAACCCATCCTACTGGAGGAACAAATGAAACTACCCTGAAAATGCCATCAATGACATTTTCTGTTGTTACACTACCTCCTTCTCCATCTCCTTCTTTTATCCTTTGTTCGACACTATTTTTCCATCCTTGAAGTGTTGGAGACAATACCCAACCAAAAACCGGAACAAAGGAAAATCCACTAATCATTCCATCTAAAAAGTTATCGGCATTTAATCCATTTGCCCTTATGTCAAAGGCAGTGGGTACCATACCTGCTATATTTCCAGCAAAACTAAGGAATTTCGCACCCTGGCCAATCTTTAACCAATTGGTTGTTTTACTATTGATTAGGATTGAATTCACACTATGCATTTCATTTAAAATGGTTTGTGAACCTTTTAAAGAATTTACTTGAGCTTTAGATACTGCCATGGTCCATTGTGTAGCTGCTGACCAGGCTGCAAACCCTAGGAAGGAGTTATCTGTTGTATTACCATCCCCTCCACCTTGGGCAGCTTTTATGCTATTTTAAAATCGTCCTTGATTCTGTTGCATTTTTAATATCCAACCAAGGGTAAATAATATAAAAGCTATAAAAGGAAATAAAACTGCCCCAAGCCTTTTCTTCCCTCTATACTCTTCATTTCTTCTTAGTATATCCTTATACTTTCCGTTACTTACCAATAACAAATATAGCCAAATGATAAGAGCGAAAAATAGAATAACTGACACATATGCTAATGGCTGCATGTTCAAAACCCCTTTGGATATAAATAATAGTGATAAGAAAACAATACTGAAATAATACAGCATGAAGGAAAAAGCAATAATAAGCATGGAACTAAATGGGGCAACATCTTTATTCCCCATTTTTTCTTGAAAACTATAATACTTAAAGTATAAATATTCGATATATTTCATTTCAATTTAAGGTTTTATTGTTCCAAAATCTCCAAATCCTCCAGCTGCATCTATTATAAAATAAGTCGCACCAATACCAAGTCCAATGGGTCCAAGAAAACTAACACCAGTCATAATCACATCAAGCGTTGCTTTAGTACCTACTTGCCAATCAGTTCCTCCATTATAATAATAAGTCCCTGCATTAGCAACTGAATAAGTTGTTGACAATCCTGCACCGACATATCCTAAGCCTTTTGCATATTTAAGATATTGTACTCCGGCTTTTCCCAATGAAGCTGATTTTCCAGCATACTCAATTAATTCAGTTTTTAAACCATTGGATGTAGTAAATGCCCCTATTCCTGTATTCGCCTCAGAAGTCCATTCTGGTAAACCTGTAGAGTTGTTTCCATTAATTCCCCCTCCACCTGCGGCAGGTGATAATATTTCCTTAGTGTACATGTAGGTATAACTTACTTTTCCATCAGCATCTTTTTTAACATAAAACCAATCAATATGTTCTACATCAAATTTTCCATTAAAATTAGGATCCAAACTAAATTTCTCGTATTGGTTTGAGAAATCAATTATACCACCATTAAAAGATCCGTTTGCTATAGATTGAGAAAACGCATTAAACCAATCCATTGGACCAAATCCATTGCCGGGTCCTCCTGTTGAGTTAAGAAGCGGTGGACCATTAGTTATACTCAACTCTCCGAGAGGAGGATCATCCAATCTCTTATAATAACCTGATGGATCAATATATTTTAATGGGTTATTAATAACATAACTATACCTGTTGAAATCCTGTGTAAAAAACGGATCAGCAATAAAAGGATCCACACTCAAAAACCTCCCCAAAATCGGATCGTACATCCTTCCATTCATATTTATAAGACCAAACTGTTCCAAATGTTCATGTCCTGTATAACCCCTTGAAAATTTCACTGCCGGAATATTATTGTACGTCCAGTTTGTCGGGTTTCGTCTCCTGCCCCAGGCGTCAAAACTCATACTATCAACAATATTTCCGGAAGAATTTGTTATTATGTCAAATGAACCCAGATGATCTTTATGAACATAATACATGGTATCGGTTCCGCTTTGTCTTTTAAGTATTGCTGCCAGTCCGTCTCCTCCATAAATGTAATGAAATTCTTTTGTAGCGCTGCCGGTTACTTCTTTCTCATACCGCCCTGCGTAATAAACTGTTTTTTGTACTACTCCTGAACCGTTCATTAGTTTTGAAATGGTCCGTTGATCCTGGTATCCATATTGAAGGTCGTACCTGTAATTGCTTTGAATGATGCTGTCCACCTTATTAAAGACGGTATAAGTTATTCTCTGGTCATTGGTTGGAATTAATCCGTCAATATTGTCAACTTCGGTTACAGCATGGGGTTTTGTTCCATAAGAATAGTCTCCTACTGAAGTTTTGCTTGTGATATTTCCATTATTGGCGTAGTCCATGGATAATGGCGAGGGTCCGCTTACTTCTCTGAGTCTTCCCAGGTTATCATAGCTGAATATCTCTATGAGGTTTCTCCGGTTGTCCCTGCGGCTTATCAGGTTGCCGGTTTCTTCATCGAAACTGTAACCCAGGTTCTGAATGCTGCCGGTGGTTATACCCCGCAACATTCCCAGGCAATCGAATGTTTTCGTGGTGGGAAGCCCATTTCCACTGGTGTACTGCGTGTATTGATTAAATGAATTCATGGATGTTGCATTCCAGATTATAGCACCATTATCTTTTCTTTTAACAATATCCGGATAACCATTACTGTAAGTATACCGAACTGCAAAATTAGATGGATAAGTTAATGTATCCAAACGACTATACCCATCGTATCCGTATTTTGTAGAATAATATGTTCCGTCAATTTTAGTTATATGATTGATTAAACGACTTTTAGAGTCATAAATATATTTTTCACTTCCCCCGGTATAGGTTACGGAATCAATTAATC
>CAYGFI010000289.1:0-3604 GCA_964349045.1 uncultured Chitinophaga sp. | reverse complement strand
AAACCTGTGCACTCCTAATTGCGAAAAAGTGTGCATTGTTATTTACCGATTACAAAAAACTATTATAAAAGAAAAATTGCGGAAGGTAAAGAGCATAAATTGGTCATTAACTCAATTTGTTGTAAGCTGGTTAACAGAGTATTTGCAACGGTTAAAAGACAAACACCTTTTGTTTTAACTTATAAACAAAATTTTTGTTGAAAAGCTTGTTTTTATCTTAGAATTCGTGACGGTTTAGATCTTTATGAACTTTCTACTTGAGATTTCTTGCATCAACATCTTTTTGCAACAGGAATTCTCCTTTATGGAATTTGAAGCCATCATAGGACCCATCAGGTCCATAGAACCGGTAGTTGCCGGTAAACATGTATTCGAAAGGTGAAAGGTGATCAAAGACGATCATTTGCAGTTTTTCATCATACCGGATACTGGCAACAAGCTGTGATGAATATTCCAGTATAACGCGTTTGACTTTCTGAAATTCCATCTGGAAATCTCCGCCGAATGTAGCATCTCCATTTTTAGTAAACATTAATTGTTCAATATACTTCTTATCAGAAAAATCATTATTGAAATGATATCCTAACAAAGTATAATAAGTATCTCTGCGATAGGTAAATACGTAAATATTGAAATAAACGCAACCCAGCCAGTTTTCTGGTGAAAGCAACAATGTTTCCGGATTTTTCATCCCAATGGATTTATCGGTAAGGGAATAAATTCGTATTTCGGACTTTTTTTTGGTACCTGTATTATATTGTATAAATCCATGATATGTGTAATTTCCTTTGGAATTCCTTGTATACCAGGTGTAGATATTAAGTTTTTGATCGGAAGAACGAAGTTTGCCAATCATATCCAGCTTATCCCATTTATAATTAAAGGACTCAGGAATTGTAAGGCTTCTATAAAAAATTTCCGAAATGAGGGAGTTCAGACTATCCCCGATCTGGTTGTTTTCGGTTTTGTACAGAGCGTTGAAAAGTTCTTTGAGCCCGGATTCGGTTTGGGGCAATGAGGATTCAATACTCTGGGCGATTGCAGTAAAGGATACTGCAAAAATAAATGCTGCTATAAAAATCCTCTTTCCCATTGTAATCTATTAAGTTATGCTTTAATCCCTCCATCTGCTCCAAACTTCAGCCGCTCCAAACTTAGGCGCTTCAAACTTCAGTCACTAATCGTCTTAAAAAAAATATATTTCATTTAAAAGCCTGCTCAATCGCCTTAATTAAACGGGTACAGGCCAATTCTATTTCACTCTCAGTAATATTTAATGCAGGGGAGATGCGGATCGCGGTATCGCAAAACAGGAACCAGTCGGTTACAAGACCATTTTCCATTGCTCTTTTTACCACTTTATGCATAAATGCTGCATTTCCAAATTCAACAGCCAACAGGAGTCCCCTGCCCCGTATTTCTTTTATTTTTGGATGATTTAAATACTTTCTGAAGATTGTCTCCTTTCTGAGGGCTTTTTCATGAAGCTTTTCTTCCAGAAGAATGCTAAAGGCTGTCACTCCTGCCGCACAGGAAACCGGGTGACCGCCAAATGTGGTTATATGACCAAGCGCGGGATCATGACTTAATTCTTTCATAATAGAATGACTGCTGATAAAAGCGCCAAGAGGCATTCCACCGCCCAGGCTTTTAGCCAGAACGAGAATGTCGGGCACAATTCCACAGATCTCAAAACCAAAAACTTCCCCCAACCGGCCAAATCCAGTCTGAATTTCATCAAAAATCAGCAGAGTTCCGGTTTCATTGCATCGTTGACGCAAAGCTTTAAGAAATTCTGCATCAGCAGGAATAATCCCGGCCTCAGCCTGCAAAACTTCAGCAACAACGCAGGCAGTTTTGGATGTGATTAAACTCAGTTCTTCAAAACTATTATAGTTCAGAAAGGAAATTCCCGGTAACAGAGGACGAAATTCCGATTTGAAATATTCTCCCCCGAGAATACTCAAAGCGCCCTGCGTACTACCATGATAGGCATTCCGGAAGGCAGCAATTTCATGTTTTCCGGTAAATCTTTTCGCGAGTTTCATTGCTCCTTCAATAGCTTCGGCTCCGGAATTTACAAAATAAACGTTGTTCAATGCAGATGGCAGGTTTTGGACCAGACATTCTGCATACTCGACCTGTGGCGATTGGATAAACTCCCCGTACACCATCAGGTGAAGGTGCTTTTCAGCCTGATCTTTTACGGATTTTATGATCCGGGGATCGGAATGACCCAGGTACGAAACGGAAACACCGGAAATAAGGTCAAGATAATCCTTTCCATCCGGACCGTACATAAAAACACCTTTGGCGGATTCAATTTCCAGGGACATCGGAGCATCTGATGTAGGTGCCAGATAGTTAAGAAAAGCCTGACGTTTAGAGACCATATTGATTTAAAAGTGACAGGGACAAGCCTATTTCCTTTGAGAATACTCTATAAATAAATAGCTAATTTAAGTATCGAACAAGGATTTAGGATTTTTGATTTAAAAAATAGTTTAAGGATAAACCAATTAGTCAGACTTTATAAATCGTAGATTGTTAACCGAATTTACGAGCTTCGCAACCGCTTAAGCTTTATGCGAACGCGGTCGCTGAAAGCAATCCTTGTTCTTAAATCCTTAAAAAAATAATTTCTTTAGTATATTACTTTATAATAAGGTTGATATCCTTCATCAACTTTTCTTTATAGGATTTCCCGATGGGAATATTTTTGCTGCCATCATCCGTTTTAATTATAACGGCGTTATCCTCAATCACATCAATAGTGGATGTATTGACAATATATGAGCGATGAACCCTTGTAAATTTACTTGACGGTAATTTTTGTTCAATGGCCTTCATGGTAAAATGGATGGTGTATTTTTCTTTATAAGTATTAAAGATCACATAGTTTTCGAGAGCTTCGACCCATAGGATATCGTCGTATTTAAGACGTACCAGGGTAGAGTTCTTTTTTATAAATATTTCTTCCTTGCCAACGAGATGAATTTTATTTTGTTCAAAGCGGGCGGTAGCTCTGTTAAGCGCCTTGTAGAAACGCGGATAATTCATCGGTTTCAAAAGGTAATCGGTAACATCATATTCAAAGGCTTCAATTGCATATTTGCCTTTACCTGATACAATAATGATCTGGGGGGGATTTTTGAGAGTATTGAGAAATTCAATACCATTCATTTCGGGCATTTCAATGTCGAGAAAGATAAGATGTATATTTTCTTCATTCTTAAGATAATTAATAGCTTCAACGCCGTCAGAAAATGACGCTTTCAGGCTCAACCCCTCAGTTTTCTTAATAAACTCTTCTAAAACTTTCCTCGAGAGTTTATCATCGTCTATTAATATGCAATTCATTCTCAAAAGTTTAGTCGATAAAAATCAAAATCTTATCACCTTAAAACATATTTTGATCAAAGATAAAAAATTCTTATAACAAACAATAGGGAGGGGGAAAAATTAGTTGGGGTTAAGAAAGTTATGGGGTTACGGGGTTACGGGCTCACCTGCGCTAAAGCTACGGTGACTAAAAGTTACGGGGTAACATCGTCACGAATTCTAAGATAAAAACAAGCTTTTCAACAAAAATTTTGTTTATAAG
>CAYGFI010000288.1:0-3607 GCA_964349045.1 uncultured Chitinophaga sp. | reverse complement strand
CCTTTTTATAATAAATGTTCGAAGTATAGATTACTATGATGCATTATTACAGGCTCGAAATAAGTTTATGAAAGAGCTTGATATTTTGCATTTAGGATATAGCAATGAGAATTTTGTACTAATTGAAGATTGTCTTTTAATTGGTGAATTACATCCTGAAAAAGCAAGTATAAATTCAACCAATTACAAAATAGATGGATACTATAGATCACGTAATTCTTTATATAAATTTGTATCAAAGAGATTTAATGAAATTGATCAATCTAAAATTTCACAAGAATCCATCAATAAGATTTATTCAGGGATACGTTATCTTCGAATCGGAAGTGAATCAAGTGAGATTGAAAATAGATTCTTAAATTATTGGATTGGATTAGAGTATATATTTTCAACTTCAGATGCTTCTCAATACACAATTGGCAGACTTAGAGATTATTTTAAGAATTGCCATGCCCTTATTTATTTTAAAAGAAATCTTACTGAATTTCATCGTGATTTAAAAAGAATGTCTTTAAATGAACTAATTCCAAATTATTCAGATGATCTAAAATATTTAAAAGATTCTAAAACATATCAAATAATAATTAAAAGAACATCATCGCCATTACTTTCTCAACGAGCAGATTATTTTTTAGCACGTTTAAAAACTCCAAAAGAAATAAGAGGTACTATTGAAAGGCATAAGCAGAATATTGAATGGAATTTAACTAGAAGTTACAGAATAAGAAATGAAATTGTTCATAATGCTGCAATAAAGTCTAATATTGTGACAATTACATCGCATTTACGGTACTATCTTACATTTATTCTTAATTCTATAATTGATTTTATTATCCAAAATCAGAGCAATAATAGACTAAATGGAAAATTGGAAATTGAAGATTATTTCATTATGCAAAATCTCAAGCTAAATAGTTTTGAATCCATTCCTGACGGAATTAGTTTTGAAGATTTGCTTACTGTTCATAATCCGATGGAAATATTTTGTTAATTCTCCCATTATAAATATTCTAACGAGATCGATTATTTTGAATATTCTGGACTATACTGTACAACTTATTCTGGACTAAATTGTACAACGGATTCTGGAGCAAAGTGTACAACTTTTCAGAAGTCTTTTTTAGTTTAAAAAGGAGTTTTGGCCTGGCGCCCAGCGCCATTCTCGGGTGACAATCTGTCATATAGTGTACAACTGATTCCGGAGCAAAGTGTACAATCAAAAATGGGATTGATTTGTGACTTTTGTGTCTTTTATAAATAAAGACACAATGGCAAACAAATCAATCAGTATGACACAAGTAAGACGCATAATTCAATTAAAAGCCGAAGGGTTAAGCAAACTCAAAATATCCGGATCACTTCATATTCACCGGGCAACCCTTGATTCTTACCTTTCCAAATTAGAGGCAACGGGGAAAAGCTATGGTGAACTCCTTCAGTGCAACGATGAGCAATTAACCGCTTTGGTTTATAACGATCTGGCAGGTCCTAAGGCCGATGATCGCATCAACGACCTTAAGAAACACATGGGTTACTTCAAAGCGGAACTCTCACGTGTGGGAGTCACCCGAAAAACCCTTTGGGAAGAATATCAGGCAGCAAATCCGGAGACCTACCGTTACGCCCAATTTTGCGTGCATTTTGCCCGCTACATCAAAACTACTAAAGCCACCATGCATCTTTCCCATCGTCCTGGGGAATATCTTCAAGTTGATTTTGCAGGAAAAAATTTACAATATATCGATATACAAACAGGTGAAATCATATCGTGTCCAGTATTGGTTTGCACCATGCCGTATAGCGGTTACACCTATGTAGAAGCACTTTCATCAGCCAAACAGGAACCATTGTTTTGCGCTTTAAGCCTGAGCCAGGAATACTTTGGTGGTGTTGCCAGAAATACCCTAACGGACAACATGAGGCAAATTGTAGGGAAAAATCAGCGTTATGAATACTCGTTCCAGGAACTGGCTGATCAATGGGCTGTACATTATAATACCAATCTGGAAGCAACCCGTCCACGCAAGCCCAAGGACAAACCTTCGGTAGAAAACAATGTTTACCAGTCTTATCTGCGCATCTATGCTAAGCTTCGCAATGAAGAGTTCCACAGTCTTTTTGAGCTAAATAAAAGGATATGGGAGTTGTTAGAAGTCTACAACCAAACCCCATTCCAAAAGCTGCCCGGTAGTCGCAAAGAACGATTTTTACAGGATGAGCTTCCGGTGTTAAAACCGCTCCCTGAGGAACCCTTTGTGATCAGGCATATTACCAAGGCAAAAGTGCAGATGAACTATCATGTGATTTTGGGGGAAGATAAGCACCAATACAGTGTCCCGCACCAATACCTCGGGCAGTCCACCAAAATCATCTATGATGCGCATAACGTGGAAATCTATATTGGCTTTCAAAGAATAGCAATCCATAAACGCAATTACAGCAAACACGGTTACACAACCCTGCCGGAACATATGCCCGAACGACATCAGAAATACAATGAAACCCTTGGCTGGGATGACAGTTACTTCTTATCCATTGCATCTAAGATCGGTGAAAGTTCTGTTGAAGTTTTTAAGATAATCCTTGCCTCAAAAGATTTTATCGAACAAACCTACATAGCGTGCCTTGGCTTAAAAAGACTTTCGGAAGTCTACGGGCCATCCCGATTTGAAGCAGCTTGTCTGAGAGCATTACACTCAAGCAGGATAACCTATGGAATGATCAAAAACATACTGAAAAACAATCTGGATAAATTAGCGGTCAACCAGCTAAATCTATTTTCTATCCCGGATCATGAAAACATCCGCGGACCTCAAAATTACAAGTAAACTTAACATATAAACCATTATTTAAACCAAACATTATGAATACACAAATCACACTTGATCACCTGTCAGAATTAAAGCTTCAGGGAATGTCCCGTGCTTATCAGGCAATACTGTCGATGCCTATACAAGACCAGCCTTCTCTTAATCAATTTATGGCCCGGTTGGCAGAGGCTGAGATCCAACACCGAACGCAAAAGAAAACTGAAATGTTCCTGCTGCAAAGCAAGCTACGTTACAATGCAGTTTTGGAACAGGTTTATTGTAATGTAAATCGAAATTTATCACGTGAAAATTTAATGGCCATTGCCGATTGCAGCTTTATTGAGCGATCAGAGAACCTACTAATCACCGGCGCCACTGGTTGCGGAAAAAGCTTTCTGGCCTGTGCCATCGGACGACAGGCATGCACCTTTGGATACCGCACATTATACTTCGGGATAAATCGATTCCTGGAAAAAATCTCAAGTTCCAAGCTTGACGGTTCGTTTATAAAACTGCTAAACCAAATTGAAAAGACCCATCTGCTCATTTTAGACGACTTCGGCTTACACCCGCTCGATACAGTGACACGGCTTGCATTACTGCAAATATTGGAAGATAGGTATGGGAAAAAGTCTGTTATTATAACTTCACAGCTCCCAATTGCAAAATGGTATGAATATATTGGCGAGTCAACAATCGCAGATGCAATAATGGACAGATTGGCAGTAAATGCACATAGATTTGATTTAAAAGGACCGTCGATTAAAAAGAAAAAATAACGTATATTTATACTACAA
>CAYGFI010000287.1:0-3613 GCA_964349045.1 uncultured Chitinophaga sp. | reverse complement strand
CTTTAGCCCATTCAAGACCTTTATGGCGGTTCATGTTTTTCTCAAAACGGGCTTTTAATGTCCTGAGCAATTCTTCACGTTGCTCCGGTGACAACTCTTTTTTATTTTTCATTGTCATAATGTATTATTAGCAAGCGATGTTTATTTAATTTTTTTCCCTTTATATGTATAATTTACTAAACCAACAGGAGTAAAATAATAATAAAATGTAATACTGTCATTTTGAAACTCTCCGTATGCGTGATATCCGGAAAAAGTTGAATCTCTATAATTAAAGACTAAATCATGTTGGTCGCTAATATTAAGCATTCCAAAATCACTGTTTTTTGTAACTTCAATTGTGTCTTGATATATGTTTTGATGAGTTATGTATGTCCCGCTTGAATCTTCGGCCCATCTGTGTTTCACTTCACAATCATAAAATCCAATAAAAGCATTTCTGTAATCATATTTTAATGGATCAATAGTATCCTTTTTAATTTCATATTGAAATTTTATTTTATTTTGGTTTGCATCAATAGTCTCAACTTCAAGTATAATATTATTTTGAATATTGATAGTAAATGGCCCTTCTCCTGTTAATGAATCAGGATTAATCCAATTATAAATATAAGGAGATTTACCCCCGGTTGAAGTAATTAAGAATGTCATTGAAATACTGTCATTTTGGTAGCATATCAAATTAGTAATTCTAATATCCGTCTTAAAGTTTAACGGTTCAGTATCCTTTTTACATGCTTGAGAAAAGAATATTGAAAACAGAACTAATATTTTAAGAAATTTCCTCATGTGAGGTAAGGTTAAATAATGTTTGCCTGCGCTTCGCAACTACCCGCAGAAAGGGCGGATTATCGTAAGCCTTCGGCTTCCTGCATCTTGCAGATGATCTTTTCCCGCTTAGCTTTACCGGTAAAAAACGGAATTTATGAAAAATCAGGAAAGAAAACAACAACAGGATAAAATGTTCTCGTTTATTGAACAGTGGCAGCTAAGCAACCTTCCCCAATATACTTTGTGCAAAGAACAATTCTAAGATTGCCCTTCGGGGTGGTTGACTTCATCTGGGGGACAATTATCCGGAATGGTGTCAATATAGTCCAGAATATTCAGTCTCAAAATACAATGCCCTGTTTTGTAAATGATTTAAATGCTTTTATAAGCTCCTTTTAAATTGAAATTTATTTGAAAATCAGATGGCTATTGAAAATTAACCTGATCCAACAGGAAGTATTCATTTTGGCATGCAAAAACAGCCTTGAGAAAAAAGTAATCCCTTTAATTTTTTAGGGTTGTGCAACAGCTACGTTTGTTGGTTGCTGGTTGCTTTTACCAGATTGTCTGAATATTGTACTTCCTTATATTTTCATCACCATTTAGAAACCAGATAAGAGTATGAGTATCAAGAAGCAAGTCCATTACATATAGTCTTTGAAATCATCTAATGGCGCATCAAAATCTGGAGATATATAAATTTGTCCTTTAGCACAACCAAATTTCGGCTGTTTTTTCATTAATTCATTTTTTCTTTTACTCAACAAAGAATCGATGAATTCATTTACTTCAGCCTTTAAGTCTGACGGTAAGTAATTGATTTTTGTATATAATTGAATCTGTTTCATAATGCTTCTTTTTCACAAAGGTACAATTCTATTTTTATATGCGAATATGTTCGAAGTCAGGATTTTTCGGCTTGCCATCAGTAAGCCTTTGGACGGGGCAGGCAGTTCCCCGACCACACGAAGTCTTATTTATCAGCAGGCGAGATTTATTCTAAATCGAGAACTATTTTAATATTTTCAATCACCTTTTTTCTTAAATCAGAAGGGAGTTCGCCAATTTTCTTAATTAGCCTTTTATTATCAATGGCCCTGATTTGATCAATCATGAGGTCGGAATGTTTCTCAATACCGGCAATTCCCTTTTTTATGTGAACCCTCAATATATCGCTTCCCTTAACCACATTTGTCGTAATGGGACAAATCACGGTAGAAGGGTGCATAGAATTTATTAAGTCAGTTTGAATAATAAGAACCGGTCTGATCTTCCCGGGTTCAGTTCCAATTTGAGGATTGAGGTCCGCGGTCCAAATTTCGAATTGCTTAATCTTCATGGCTTATCCGTTCAAATTCAGCTAAAACTGCCATTGATTCTTCCTGAACCAAATCAGATTCTTTGGCAAGTTGTTTCGCGAGAATTTTTCTTTTATTGAATCGATTGTAATAATCTACGGCTTCATTTATATAGCGATTCCTGGTCTTTTTGACGGTTGCGATTACTATTTCGGTATCGTTAAATATCTGATCTTCTAATTTTAATGATAATGTTTTCATGTTTACTTAAATTACATTATATAATATCACAAAAGTATATACTATTTGTGATACCGGCAATTTATTTTTGGGGTACTGCATCCATACCTGCTAACGTGAGTCTCCCGCAGAGCGGGACAAGTTGTGCATAAACTCTTTTTCACAAATAAATATACCCACTTTAAATGAAATCCATTGGAAATAAATGCATAAAAATTATAAAATACTTAAGATGCCAGTAGTAGGGCGTTTTCATTAATTATCAAATAGTTGACTGATTTTGTTTCGTGTCTCAAGAACAATAATATTATTAAATGTCCCTAACTTTCTTTTAATTAAACCTTTTGGAATAGTCACAATTTTATGCAATCTAATTACAGAATCCACAGTTAATCCTGTGCCACTGCTATTATCTGATTGCTTTTTAATAATGATATCACTTTCAATCAAATCCTCAGGAATTTTACTTGAAATAAAAGCGATTATCACATGGTTATACTTCCCAATCTCATTTGTCAAACAAAGGGCTGGTCTGACCTTTGATGCAGAAAAATCATCAAAAGGAAATGGGACAAGCACAATCGAATTTTTAATCATTAAATGGTTCTCCGTCTTTTAATGAATAAACGTCTTCTACAGAGTCTTTTAAGAAGTCAAATGCCGGATTATTTGAAATAGACCTCATCCAATTAGTTTCCTCATCTTTCTCTGAATAGTCATCATCAAGAAGTATCAAAACACGGACTTTACTATGAGACTTATTAAGCTTGTAATTTATTTTTAAGCGCCCTGTTTTATCTGTCTTTGAATTTATCTCAATTGCTTTCATGTTTTATCTTTTTTTACAAATATACAAAAACCATCTATAAAGGTTTGCATTGTCGTCATGCGGTTAAAATGCCTTCAACGCGAGTCTCCCGCAGAGCGCGACAAGTTGTGCATAAACTCAGCCGAACGGTAGTTTACCAACTGCTCCTGACAGCCGTTGGTGGAAGGCCCGCCTTCTATTCTTCCTGTTGTTGGCCGGCCAGTCTGTTCGCCCGACCTCTGCTCCAACTTCTCAGGCTCCTTAGAAGTCTTCCATCTTAAGTACAACACTCAACCCATGCGACTGGGTTGATTCAAGACACACATGTTTGACAGTAGGCCCAGTGCCGACATTTTTACGTTTCACGTTCGGCATTCGATTAATTTCATTTATACAAAAAACGCTGAAACTAAGGAATAGCAAGGCATTGGGCTTACTGTTTGTTGAACTAAATCCGCCTACGCGGATAGCTATATCAAAAGTACCCGATTCTTTC
>CAYGFI010000286.1:0-3752 GCA_964349045.1 uncultured Chitinophaga sp. | reverse complement strand
AGTTTTCTTTTTTTATTAAAAGATTAATTTATACTTTTGCACGATAAAATTTTGGCTGTAGTGAAGGCAAAGGATGAATATGACATTCCTATTTATGGGTTAAAGGAAGGAATACATAACTACAAGTATAAGATAAATACAGATTTCTTTGAATTTTATAAAAACCCGGATCTGTCCGGAGGAAGCTTAGATCTGACTCTTGCCTTGAAAAAAAGTCCTCAGTTCCTTGAACTTGATTTTCATTTTACCGGTACATTAAACCTGATATGTGATCGTTGCCTGGAATTTTTTGATTATGAAATTGAAGTAACAGAAAAGTTATTTGTCAGGTTCGGGGATAAATTTGAAGAGTTGGATGATAATGTAATTGTTATTCCAAAAGATGAATCCAGAATAAATATTGCCCAGTATATTTATGAATATGCAGCATTATATATTCCATATAAAAAAGTACATCCTGATACAAATATCAGCGGTTCTGGCTGTAACCCTGAGATGTTAAAAAGGCTGAATGAATTAAAAGTAGAAGAAAGTAATCTAAAAAAAGATATTATTGATCCCCGATGGGATAAACTCAAAAATTTAAATTAAATAAGCAATAAAATGGCACATCCTAAAAGAAAAATATCAAAAACCAGAAGAGATAAAAGAAGAACTCATGATAAAGCCAGTTCACCTACACTATCTACCTGCCCTGCAACTGGCACTGTACATAGAAGACATCGTGCATATTATGTTGATGGAAACCTCTATTACAAAGGCAAACTGGTTATCGATAAAGAAACTGTAACCGTTTAATATACTTTCATTTACATTGTAAAGCTAATATTTTACATATGCGAATTGGTGTTGATATAATGGGTGGAGATTTCGCACCTCAAACTACCGTTCAGGGTAGTTTTCTTGCGCGTGATCAAATTCCAGAAGACGTTGAATTAGTTTTAATAGGCAACAAGGAATCCATTATCCAAATCTCTGAGGATAATGGATTTAATGTTAATAAGGTTACAATCGTTCATACCAGTGAGACTATCCTCATGAGCGATCATCCTTACAAAGCTTTTTCAATTAAAACTGACTCAAGTATTGTAAAAGGCTTTAAGATGCTGAAAGCCGGAGAAATCGATGCTTTTTGCAGTGCGGGAAATACAGGCGCTATGCTTATCGGCGCCAGTAAAGTCATTACACCTATTCCGGGAATTATCCGTCCGGCAATTACTGCAATAATTCCCAACCTGGCAGGTACCCCCAACGTGATTCTTGATGTAGGAATCAACCCCGACTCAAGACCTGATGTTCTATATCAGTATGGTATTCTGGGATCAATTTACTCTAAGGCTTTGTTTAATATTGATAGCCCCAGAGTATCACTGATTAACCTGGGAAGCGAAGAAGAGAAAGGTAATCTGGTGACCAAGTCGGCATTTCAGCTTATGAAGGATAGTAAAGACTTCAATTTCGTTGGAAATATTGAAGGAAATGAATTCTTCAATAATCAAAGAGCTGAAGTTTTGGTTTGCGATGGATTTGTCGGTAACATCATTTTAAAGCAGGCAGAAGGATTTTATCATCTGGTCCGTAACAGAGGAATAGTAGATGATTATTTCGAGGAATTCAACTTCGAAAACTTTGGAGGAACACCCGTGCTTGGAATAAATAAGCCGGTTATTGTAGGTCATGGCGTTTCAAATGATATTGCCATTAAAAACATGATTCTGAACAGTTGGACAGTTTGTAAATCAAATTTGATTAATAATATTAAAGCGGTCTTGGAATAATGACAAAAATAAACGCAGCTATTACCGGGGTTCAGGGGTATGTTCCTGAATACGTTCTTACAAATGATGAGTTGAGTACGATGGTTGATACTTCTGATGAATGGATCATGCAAAGAATCGGCATTAAGGAAAGAAGAATTTTAAGGGAAGAAGGTAAAGCTACTTCTGATCTTGGTGCGCGAGCCGTAAAAGGTTTACTGAAAAAGACCAAAACGGATCCTAAAGATATTGATCTGATTATTTGCGCCACCATTAGCGGAGATATGCATTTCCCCTCAACTGCTAACCTGATTGCTTATAAAACCGGTTTGGTTAACTCCTGGGGGTATGATTTGGGGGCCGCCTGTTCAGGTTTTCTCTTTGGACTTGAAGCTGCAGCTAATTTTATTGAATCCGGCAGGTATAAAAAAGTTATTTTGGTAGGAGCAGATATGATGTCATCCATTACTGACTATACCGATCGTACAATCTGTCCCCTGTTCGGTGATGGCGCCTCAGCGGTCCTTCTGGAACCCACATCCGAAGAATTCGGGGTAATCGATCATATATTCGGCGTTGACGGTTCCGGAGCAAAACATCTACATATGAAAGCCGGTGGATCACTACGTCCTCCCTCCCACGAAACCGTTGACAATAAAGAACATTTCATTTACCAGGAAGGACAGGCAGTATTCAAAATTGCCGTTCAAAAAATGGCAGATGTATCAGTTGAAATTATGGAAAAACATAACCTTAAATCTGATGACATCGCCTGGTTTGTCCCGCACCAGGCAAATATGAGGATCATTGAAGCCGTTGCAAGAAGGATGGGGCTTGAAAAAGAAAGAGTTATGATCAATATTGAACGATATGGCAATACAACTGCTGCAACTATTCCTCTTTGCCTTTGGGAATGGGAACCCAGGCTCAAAAAAGGTGACAATATCATCTTATCTGCCTTTGGCGGGGGATACACATGGGGCTCCATGTACCTGAAATGGGCTTATGATGGTTCTTAATCCATCTAAATTATTAAATTTTTTGTAAATTTGTCCCTTATCATTAATAAATAATTTTTTACCCGATGGCAAAAAGTAACGAGATTGACAATCACACCATAAACCTGATTGGAACAGGCACCATGATTGAAGGAAATATTGTTTCTAACGGTGATATACGCATCGACGGGAATCTGACAGGAAATCTTACTACAAAAGGCAAGGTTATCGTTGGGGATACCGGCAGGATAAGCGGTGAAATAAATTGCAAGAATTTTGAAGTTGAAGGATCTGTTGATGGTAAGGTTTATGTAACCGAACTTCTATCTATTAGAGCCAAATCGAAAATACTTGGCGACATTACCACCAACAAGCTTGCAATAGAACCGGGTGCAGTATTCACCGGTAAATGTGATATGTCTGGAAGTAACCAAAACCTGAATGCCAGCAAACCAACCGAGTCCAAATAAAAACAAACAATCCGGCCTTCAAAGTTATAGCCGCTATTCCGGATTAGCTTTTCAGATGATCGCTATTATCCTGGCTTTTGTCTGGGCAGGAAAAAAAATTGACGAGATTTATTTCGAGGGAAATTCTGTATTTATTATCGTATTATCTTTGATTGGCGTAATCATTTCCATGTATGTCGTATTAAAGGATTTTCTTAAAATCTCTAAGAAAAAATGAAAGTCATTATTCCCCTGTCCCGGCTTTTTCTTATATTCATTATTCTAAGTTTACTCCTCTATTTTTTACCGGTCTTTTTTAACTTCGCTATACCTTTTGAACAATCGTCAATAATTCTGTCAGGTTCGTTTCTGATCAGTATAATCGTAATGGTGGTTTTCAGAAGAGGTTATGATCTTGGCGGGAAATCATGGCTTACTCATACCCTGGCAGCTATAAGTCTGAAATTTTTACTTTACCTGTTTCTGATTATTACAGTTTTCTTTTTATCAAAAAACCGTTCTTTGGAATTTATCTTAACTTTTTTTGT
>CAYGFI010000285.1:0-3809 GCA_964349045.1 uncultured Chitinophaga sp. | reverse complement strand
AAGGCAAATATAATCAACAAGAAAGTTAATAATAAGTAAACCTGCATCTTAAAAGTTTTAGTAATATCTAATTATGAAAATAATTAAACCAATTCTGCTCCATGTCATTGCACTGATTTTTGTTATTAACGCGAATGCTCAAGTACCCATCATCGTGCAAGATTTTGACGGTAATACATATCAGGTTGTGGATCTTACTGCTGGTTTAGATACGCTGTATTTTACCAAAACAAGTATGATTGCAACGCATTATTCAGACGGAACCCCAATTGATGCGAATTATTGGGGGAGAGCAACCACACCGGAAAATAACTTGTTTTACAAATATGCATACAGTGCTTTTGTTGGTATGGCAGGTTTAACCGATGGGCATTCAGATCCTGCAAAAGTTAATACTTTTAATGATTTCTCCAATATGCAGGGACCCTGTCCGGATGGTTGGAGGATTCCCAGACAGTCTGATTGGGAAAAGGTTTTAGCAAGAGGTGTGGACTTACAATCATTAAATATGACAGATGCGATTGATGGAGAGTCTGCTTCTGGATCATTTGCACCCCCAAACTTCAATAATGGAGATGGTACATGGACCGGATGGGCAGTAGCCGATGAAAACCCTAATGATAACATGAAAGCAATTCACCTGGAATACACTCCTGGAAATGCCGCTCCCAATTTTAATAACTGGGTTTCAAAGGCGACCAATCCAAACAATCCCTGGGGATTTTTATCAGTAAGATGTATTCGGACCGCAATGCCTGTGTCTTACACTACCTCAAATTTACCAATTTTTGTAATTCACACCTTTGGACAGGTTATCTCAAATGATCCTAAAATAACAGCAAGAATGAGAGTAGTGGATAATGGGTCTTATATGCGAAATTCTTTTACGGGTCCATTTAATGAATACGACGGCTATATTGGAATTGAATATAGGGGAGTTACCTCTCAAGATTTTCCAAAGAAGCCATATGGTTTTGAAATTAGAGATTCTTTAGGAGAGAGGCTAAACATTAGTTTGTTAGGTCTCCCCGCTGAGAACGACTGGATATTAAATAGCCCATATTCTGATAAAACTCTGATGAGAAATGCCCTGATGTATAAACTTAGTAATGACATGGGGCACTATGCTCCCCGAACAAGGTTTTGTGAATTACAACTTAATGGAAAGTATCAGGGTATTTATGTGTTAGTTGAGAAGATAAAAATAGATAAAAATAGAGTGAATATCTCAAAGTTGAAACCGGAAGATATTTCCGGGGATGAGCTTACCGGTGGTTATATTATTCAAACAGACAGGTGGCCTTCGCCAGGTGAGGGCTGGCGTTCTGCTTTTTCTACTTTAAGTTCTAACGGTAATAGTGCTATGATGCTATATCAGGATCCGGATTTTTATGCTCTTAGCGAAGTGCAAAGAAATTATATTAAGGATTATGTTACTAAATTTGAAGTGTCCCTTAAAAGTCCTAATTTTTTGGATGCAGACCAAGGATATTATAAATACATTGATATGGAATCGTTCGTTGATTACTTTATTTGTCAGGAGCTATCGAATAATGTAGATGCTTATGCGCTTAGTACTTATTTTTATAAAGATCGCGATAGTAAGGGAGGAAAGTTGACAATGGGGCCTTTGTGGGACTTTGATTTTGCTCTTGGCAATGCCAATTATCTTACCAGTCAGTTTTGGGATACATTTGCATATATACATTGTCTTATCCCTGCACCTGCATGGTGGGGACGATTTCTTAAAGACAGAAAATACTCTCAATTACTTGATCAACGATGGCGGGATCTGAGAATGGGTATTCTAAGTAACGATAGAGTTATCAGTATAATTGATTCAATGGCATTGGTACTACAGGAGGCTGAAGTCAGAAATAACGAAAAATGGCAGGTGTATGGTCGTGCCATTGGGCCAAATTACTTTATTGGTGATTCTTTTGAAGAAGAAGTAGATTATTTAAAATACTGGCTAACAAATCGAATGGAGTGGCTGGATGATAATCTGCCGGTAAATGGACCGTTCGTTCTTAATCTTGATGAAAGTGTCGCAAACAATGATTTTAGGGTATATCCGAATCCGAATCATGGAAAGTTTACCGTTACACAAGATTTACAAAACAAAGTCTTGATGGATATCGAAATAATAAATAGCAATGGGCAAGTTGTTTACATAGGGAAATTTGGTCCTGGAAATATTAATCTTGATATAGATATTTCGGAAAATCAAGCTGGTTTGTATATTTTAAAAGCATTTGCAAATAACAGAGTTTATTCTACTCGTATTATCTATCAATAGTTCGTTAACTCCAAAGACAGAAGTTGCACAAGCCGGACGTCTTAGCCACAATCGGCCGATTAGTTTACGATTGGCATTCATAGCTTATCAACAGGCACTTAACTCTGGCCAAAGCTGGTCAAGGCCATTTGTTTTTCTATTCATCTTACTACGCATTATCGTTATGTTAAGTCAAGTTTGTCTATTATGTGAGGCTCAAAAAAAATCAAATGTTGTGATAAATCAAATTTATTTGTATATTTGCACCTACATATTTCAACATGGCATCAGAAAAGAAAATCTCACTCATGCATTATGCGAATACCAATCTAAAGGAAAAGGAGGTGACATCGGACATGGACGAACATTATTATCCCCTTTATATTGAAATTATATACCGCCGACAACATATTCAGATAAAAAGTATCATTGACAAGACTTTTACTGAGAATCTCCAAAATGTAAATGAAACAGACCGGAAACTTATGGCTCTGGAACTGGAACGGGTAAATAAAATAATTCGCTTTGATGAAAAAATAATGGGAAATGATCATAAACTCAAGGGTATTGGGAACAGGTATACAAACTACAATGGATCAGTATTTACCCTTGTTGATGATGGATTGAGAATAAAGCTAAAAAAAATAGTAAGACAGTATTGGCTGGAGCAATCAGGTATTATTAATTTTGATTTAAGTCTTGTTCCTATTGGGAGATTATTTGCAGCAACAAAATCACTTTGGCCAAGGCTGGGTGAACATTTAAATCTTGAAGATTTCGAAATGGAAATAAATCTATGGGAAATTTATTTTGAGAAATATCCCAGGATTGATTTGGGAAAATATAGGTACCCGGCCTTCATTGACTGGATGTCGGACAAACACCTTGACAGGATGACTGGATTGCTAGTAAAGAAAAATAATATAAGAAAGAACCTTATTCATGAAGTATTTGGGAAAGTTGATAAAACGATAAGAAGTTCTACAATTGACCAGTAATTTTTTTATCTTTTATGTTGTGATATATATTGTATATATTACTTCTTGTAACAACAATCATTGAACTTATTAAACAAAAAAAGTATTTCAGGTTTTGAAAAAAAGAAAGATCAAGGCAACTCATAGTAACTCATAAACATTTGTTAAACGTATTATACCCTTAAAAAAATCAAATTATATAGAAAATGAAAAATATCTATGAAATAATTAAAGAGTCAAGATTATGTGAAGTGTGCAAAAAGCCATTAGAAGCTAAAGCACATGGAAACCAGATAATGCATCCGGAGTGTGCATACCTGCATAAAAAAAAAGTGCAAAAAGAGAAATATAAAATTGGAAATACTGTAAAATTAATGATTCAGAAAAACGAAGCTATTGCAGCCCAATTGCATAAGATGGATGAGCAAAAAAGTGGTATCCCATACCTTTATGCCATGGAGCAAGGATTAAAATTTAATTGTCCAGCAACCCTGCGTGACCATTTAAAGAAAACCATACACATGTTTGATAATTATGGCTATTCCATAGAAACC
>CAYGFI010000284.1:1437-3835 GCA_964349045.1 uncultured Chitinophaga sp. | reverse complement strand
GAATTATGATTGATGACATTCGTAAAAGCGTTGAAAATACTCTGACAAATAAAAGTGGAGGTTTGCTTACTGAAGATGAAAAAGAATATGTGATTCGTATTCTTACTGCCCCAGCTCAAGCAACGGACTTGCAAGATATTGCTATTGGACGAAGTTCTATGGATGGTCGTCCAGTTAGGCTTGGTGATATTGCTTCTGTGGCTGAAGGAGCAAGTATAATTCAAGGAAGTGGGGCAATTGATGGAAAGCCAGGTGTAATTTTACGAATCATAAGGCAACCTGATGCTCAAACTCTTATTGTTACAGATGATATAAACACAACATTTAATTCGCTTAAACCCAGTCTTCCAGACGGTATAAAACTTCACTCCGATTTATTCAGACAAGAAAACTTTATCCGTGCTGGTCTTCACAATGTAGAAGGTGCACTTCGTGATGGTACATTATTTGTAATCTTAATTCTCATTATTTTTTTAATGAATATGAGAATGACTGTAATTACGCTTACCGCAATTCCATTATCTCTTCTTGCGACTGCAATAGTGTTTAAATCTTTTGGATTATCAGTAAATGTTATGACATTGGGTGGTATTGCTGTGGCTGTAGGAGAACTGGTTGATGATGCCATTGTTGATGTGGAAAATATTTATCGGCGGTTGCGGTTATGGATGCATACAGGCAAAAAAGAAAATCGCGAACAGGTTGTGCTTTCAGCATCACAAGAAGTTCGTAATTCAATCGTGTATGCAACAATTCTTGTTGCGGTGGTTTTCCTTCCTATATTCTTTATGCCAGGGATCGAAGGACGACTACTTATTGCTCTCGGGTCTGCGTATCTCGTATCTCTTTTTGCATCAATGGTTGTTTCACTTACAGTAACTCCAGTTTTGTCAGCTCTACTTCTTAATGATAAATCTCTTACTGGTCATGAAAAGGAAACAAAAGTTGTTCAAAAAATTAAGGAAAAAATTACTCCTTGGATTCATTGGTGTATAACCAATGTAAAAATAATCGGCAGTATTACAGTTGTTGCACTTTTTCTAACTGTTGGAATGTATTTATTCGCTGGAAAAGAAGGCATTCCTCCATTTAATGAAGGTTCAATGGTTGCAATGGTTTTCTTACCGCCAGGAACAGCACTCTCAACTACAAACGAATATATGAGAAAACTTGAGAATGCTATTCTTCGGGTTGAAGGTGTACGTCAAGTAAGCAATATCGCTGGACGAGCACCCGCAGATCCTCATGGAGGTAGTGCAAATTCCAGTGAAATGCAAATTGCGTTAAAAGACGATTTTGAGGGTGAACGAAATAGAATTTTCGCCGATATTCAGGCAGTTCTTGATAAGTTTGGAGGAGCAGATTTTAGTTTAGGTCAACCAATTACGCACCGTGTAGAAATGTTGCTCTCCGGTGTAAGGTCTCCAATTGTGGTGAAGGTGTTTGGAGATGATCCAGACAAAATGGATAAAGCTGCAAAACAAGTTCTTGCTGAATTAAAAAAACAAAAAGGGATTGAAAATGCACGTATTCAGCAAAATACTGTTGTCCCAGAATTTCGTATTTATGTTGATAGAAATAGATTGGCAGAATATGGACTTTCTCCAAGTGAAGTGGCTAATGATTTAGAAATGGGAATCATGGGAGATAATCTAGGGCAAGTTCGTTTAGGTTCAGCATCGGTCAATGTCATGGCACGTTATGATTCAGAATCGAAAGGTACAATGGCTTCGCTCCGTGACCTGTCACTTCCATTCATGGGCGTAGAATCTGTGGGAAATATAGGAGACATATTGGTAGAGGGTGGTCGAAACAGTCTGGATCATGAGGGTGGTAAACGTGTACTTACAGTATCAGCTAACTATCAGGGTACAGATGTGGTTGGAGCTGTTGGTAATGCAAAAACTGCACTTGAATCACAGAAACTTCCAACAGGAGTTACTCTTTCATTTGAAGGTAATTATCAAAGTCAAAAAGAAAATTCACAAAGATTAGCTTTGGTGTTTATGATTGGAATAATAATGATTTTTGGAGTTCTATACTATGCCTTCAAATCTATTCCAATTGTGCTACTCATTATGACAAATATTCCTACTGTATTGATTGGAGGAATGATTGGAATATGGCTTACGGGTGGATCGGTCAGCTTAGCTCATCTCGTGGGATTTATTTCACTGGCAGGAATTGTGTCTAGAAATGGAATCATGCTTATTGGTCGCTGTTTAACCCTTGTCCAAAAAGAAAGAATGCCGTTTGCACCTGAGACAATTGTGAAAGCAACACTTGATCGTGTAGTGCCAGTTCTCATGACGTCACTTGTTGCCGCACTTGCTCTTGTTCCACTTATTATTTCAGGTGGAGATCCTGGAAAGGAAATGCTTAATCCATTGGCAGTAGT
>CAYGFI010000284.1:0-1427 GCA_964349045.1 uncultured Chitinophaga sp. | reverse complement strand
CTTATTTCCTCAACAATAATTTCATTATTCTTGACTCCAGCATTGTTCTACCGATTTGGTAAAAAGTCAGCATTAAAATTAACAGACGATTCGTCAGGATTTTAAAATTATGAAATACAAAAATAGTGGTCGTGAACCACCGCATTATTCAAAAGGCTCTGAATTAATAGATTGTAAATTAAAAATAGTAATTAAATAAAATTAAACATATGAAAACAACAATTATCGCAATCGTTCTATCTCTTATGATTGGTGGAGGTGCGGGATATTATTCAGGAAAAGGCTCAAATGAAAATACAGACCAAACAAAAAAATTTCAGGATTCGATAACTATGATGAAAGAACAATCATCAAGTATCAAAACTATGGCAGAAATGATGAAGTCAAATGGTTTATCTCTCCAAGAGGCTGGGACAAAATATAAAGATGAGTGGATGATGTCTATGGGAAAAGACATGGAAATGGTTGGGACAAAATATATAGGTGAAAATGTAAAAGCAACAGAAAGTACAGGAACAATGAAAAGTATGATGGAATAGAGAAATTATGAAAACAGGACACAAAGTAATTGAAGGAATTGTACTACCAATAAAGGAATTCATTGAAACAAACAATGATAGGGCACCAGAAAAAGCTCCAGTTTAATCAAATTCCCCAACTTGACAAATAGGGGGTGGGGGTATAGAGTATAGGAAAGGTCGAACCTAGTTACTAAATTATAAAACTAATATTATGTTAGATCAAAAACTAAAAAAGAAAGCGCTCCACCGAGCAAAAATTATACATGGCCAACTTGGTGGATTGATAAAAGCGATAGAGGAAGAAAAGTATTGTATTGATTTAATAACTCAATCTCGATCAATACAACTTTCTTTGAAGAGCATGGATAGATTATTTCTTGCTAACCATCTCCAAAGTCATGTAAAGCATATGCTTAATGACACGAAACAGGAAGGCAAAGCTATTAAAGAACTGGTCGACTTATATGCATTATCCAACAAATAAGAAAATGAATTACAGCATCAAAAAACAAGTTAATTATTCTTTTACTGGTGCAGTTTCAAAAACCAAAGCCGTATTAGCGGAAGAAGGATTTGGAATCCTGACGGAGATTGATGTTAAAGCAACTCTAAAAAATAAGCTGGATGTTGAGTGGGATAATTATGTTATTTTGGGAGTCTGTAATCCAAGTCTGGCTTATCAAGCTTTGCAAGAAGAAAAAGAAATTGGGTTATTTCTGCCTTGTAATGTGATTGTGTACGAAGATAAGGGGAAGGTTTTTGTGTCGGCTATTATTCCAACTGTGGCTATGAAAATGATAGAAAATAAATCATTAAAAAAGGTTGCTAGCCAAGCAGAAGAAAAACTAAAAAAAGTAATGGATAAAATATCTAGTAAAAATGAAGATGAAAAATCAAGAAAGGTGT
>CAYGFI010000283.1:0-3853 GCA_964349045.1 uncultured Chitinophaga sp. | reverse complement strand
GAGTTCTGATCTCATGCGAGATGTTGTTGATAAAAGCTGTTTTCAGTTTGTCGCTCTCTTCTGCTTTTTCTTTGGCTTTTATAAGCTCTTGTTCTGCCTTTAATTTCTCTGTGATGTCACGACCAACCGCCTGAAATTCAACGACATCATTCTGTTCATTCAAAATAGCTGTATCGGTCCATTCCATAATCATCACAGAACCGTCCGGTTTATTTGCTGAACTCACATATGTTTGAGAAGAATTGTCGTAGTTGAGATTTTTTAGAACCGACAAAATACCCTCCCATTCAGATTTGGGTGACAATTCCAGAAATTTTGAACCTATAAGTTCCTGCTCATTCATTTCGAAAATGTTACAATACGCTTTGTTTACAAAAGTCAGCGTGGTATCAGGGAGAAATCTGCAAATCAACTCTTGCTGGGTTTCCATTACGGATGATAGCAGTTGGTCTTTTTTTAGCAATTCTTCTTCAGCATGCATTTGATCGGTGATATCGTACATATAACCATAATATTGTACCATATTTCCATTTGCATCGAATTTACCGACAATATTTGCGTTGCATACTATGTTGGTCCCATCCTTACGTTTCAGCTTTATTGTATAGTTTCTTATTGCTTTTTGATTTTGTAACAGGTTTAAGAATTCCTGTCTTTCAGCGCGATTTTGATAAAATTCAACAATGTTTCTGCCGATAATCCCTTCAGCCGTGTCATATCCTAATATTCCAATGAATGCAGGGTTACAATGCAATATTTTACCATCGGTTGTTGCTACATAATCTCCGGTAAGGTCTGCTTCGAAAAACTCACGGTATCGTACTTCACTTTCGCGGAGAAGTCGCCTCTGTTTACGTCTTTCGGTTTCATCCTGAAATGAAATGGCAATTCCTGTTATCTTTCCGGACTCATCAAAAAGAGGTGCACCGGTATCCATAACCGGAATTTCTTTACCGCTTTTTGTGATCAGTATGGTGTGATTGCCCAGTTCCTTTACAAGTCCTTTCTTTAGTACTTTGTCCAGAATGTTGTTTTCCTGCAGGCCGGTATCTTCATTGATGACATTATATACCTCATGAAAGTCCCTGCCACGTGCCTTTCTTAAATTTCAGCCGGTTAATTCTTCAGCTCTATTATTTAAGAATTCTATGTTGCTATTTGTGTCAACTGTGATAATGCCATCCCCTATGCAATCCATAACTACTTTAAAACTTTTCTTCAGTGCCGAAAGTTCTCTTTCATTGTCAAGTAATCCTTTGTAAATATTCTTTGGACGTTTATTAAACCTAAAGACAATAAAAAGACCACTAAATACAATTAAAAATAAAACCCACACTAAGGTCTGTAATGTCAATCCCATGACATCTTGAAATAATTCACTTTTATCGATCTTGGAAATCAAAACCCAGTTAGTTCCTTCAATTGCTTGCATGTAAGCCAGTACATCAACATTACGGTAGTCTTTACCCTGATAAATTCCGGGCTGTGCGGATGTGTAAATTTTTGACAAGAGACCATCGTTCGAAAACGGAAGTTTGTCTTTAGTATCAATTTCTACCTGATGCTTGAGCTCATTAAATAATATGATACTGTTGGTTTCCTTACTGAAGATAAATGATTCCCCTGTTTGGCTTTCAGTCGGCCAACTTTCAATCAGTGGTAGAATGTAATTAGCAGGATCATCTCTGATAATTATTGCATAGCTGAGATTATTTACACCATTATTTAATGGTGAGATAAAAGAGATAAAAAGCTGCTTGTTGCCATTCTGCGTTGCATTGAAAAAACCGGTAGAAACAGCCTCCTCATTTTGAATTGCGTTTTTCAAAGATGTCAATTCATCAGGATAGATATGTGTGATTTGGCTATTTGTAGCAGCAATTATACTTCCTTCTAATGAAGTCAAAAAAACTTCGGTATATCCGTGTTCCATTAGGATTTGTTTTAATAATTCCAATAATCTGGTTCTGTCAATCGGAGAATTTGACCGGAAAAACGTTTTGGCAACTTCTTCTAACCAGGGGTTAGCTGAGATTACCTGAGCATCGTTTAACTCATCCCAGTACCACATCTCTATCTCTTTTGCCTTAAGGGTGGCTATGGCAGTCAGTGTTTTTTCTTTCTGCTGTATGATTTGTTCTTTTTCCCGGCCATAGTACCAATATCCTCCGATAGCAATAATAACTACTATTAATGTAATGTAAAGAGCTACTTGCACTTTGCTGCTGAGCTGCAACTTCGTTTTGATTTTCATTGTATGTAAATCTTTGTTCATATTCTGGAATTTTTTCTTAGCATTGGCTATAATCGAGTCATGCGAAAGAATTTCACCCTCACATTCTCACGGAACAGTGCTTGAAACTCTCGCTTCACACATCCTGCACCTCTTTTTGCGGGGGCACTTCTTGTCTAATCACAAAAGTATGACTTCTTTATGGATTTAACTGTTGACAGTGCGGAAATAATAAAGGCAATTCCTTATACTTATTCCGCAACCATCTTAATGAAGCCATTTTGTATAGTTCTTTTTCCCATTTAAGCAGTCTCGCATTAAGTTGATTCCATATATCACGTGATTGGTTTGCCGAATACTTGCAGTAGTAATTCATTACGCCCTGAATAATGGGGCGTAAATCTTTTGCTAATGCCTCTATTGGTATTCTGCGCTTATGAATATTCAATTCCTTGAACTTTTCCAACACACTAATCTTAGATTTACTGCTCATGAATATACCGGGCATAAGCAACATTTTACCGTTTACTTTGCACCAGTGTGGGCGAATAGTGAATCCTAGAAAATCATAACTCTTTGGAAATTTCTTGATGGTCGATACCCAAACGAACTGTTGTGAAAGTGTGGTTCTACTATTCGCTCCAAATGTGTTTTTGCTACTTGCTGAGCGATGCGGTCCAATAGTGTTGGGATGCCTAATTTACGCTCTCCCCCGCCTTTCTTTTTGATGGGTACTTCTTTTACAGGCATAGGAAAATAATTGCCAGAAGTTAGACGGTCCCATAGTTTGTACAGTTCGGCCTTCCGGTTGTTTTCCAACCATTCCCAACTCATATCGTCTATGCCACCACTTCCTTTGTTAGCTCGAACTTTCTTATATGCCTGTAATACCATTACCCTGGTAATTGGCTGTGATTTTATTTCATAATAGTCAATCATTGCATTTCTGCTTGTTGTTAATTAATGAAATACAAACAAGCTAAGCCCTTCGCTCCATCCCGCATTATGCGGGACTTCATCACTACTACGGCTTTGTCTGCCACCGATACTTCATACAATCCCTGTAGGACTGCTTCCTACTTCCACCGGCTCTGCGCCATGTTTTGCGGTTAACAGTGCAGTATCGACTTCTCTTGTTCCGCACAAAACCCTGTATTGCCTTCCTGCCAACTTAATCCCGGATGCCATGTAAACAGTAATCAGGTTTCTTTTACACTCTTAACGAACACAAACGTAACTGCTCGCTTTCGACATCATCTTAGCTTTTACGAGACTTCATAGTTGGTTTAATTTATTCAGCTCGACAATACCCACCTACAAGAATCTCAGTCCTCGTTTTTCCTTATCGTTCACCTATCCGTCCAATGCAGCATAACGTGGTTTGCAAACTACTCCTGAAAGTCGTCTGCGGAAGTCCAGTTCCTTTATTGATGCTAATGATTCCCCAGCTCAGTTCGCTCGGCTTCGGCTTTCGTTTTATCATCTCTAAAGGTCTTCCATCTTTTGTACAGCATTCAACTCTAATTCCCTGGAGTTGATTCAAGACACAAACGTTTGTTGTAAGCTCTGATTAAATCAGAAAAATACAATTTTTTTCTGATAATCCGGGTATCAGCAAGT
>CAYGFI010000282.1:0-3990 GCA_964349045.1 uncultured Chitinophaga sp. | reverse complement strand
AGGTTTTCCGTCTGTAAACGACATGATCAGAATTCGTTAATATTATCTTAACATGCAGTGAAATCAATACTTTCAAGTGATTTAACAATTGATTTATTAAAATATTTTATTGTGATAAAAAAATATAATATAACACTTTTTATCATGTTTTATAACAAGTAATTTCTCTGAAAGTCACTTTTATAAGGCCATTTCGGGTTGGTTACAGATTTATACTGAGGAAAAGAAACTGGAATTAAGTAACGTAATGACGTGACGAAGTGACGACGTGACGACGATGTGACGACGTGACGATGTGACGATGTGACGATGTGACGACGTGAGGGCGTGAGGGCGTGAGAGCGTGAGGAAAATTATGAATTTTGAATTAGCGTGTGGATTTCCGCTAATATAGCAGTTTCCAACTTAGTAGTATCTGAAACAATCTTTTCTCCATCCTTAATTATTTTTTCGAGGGATTTTTTATCCTCGTAGGCTGCTGCATTAATTTTCACGTTTAACCATGCTCCCATAATGCAGGCCCTGATGGCCAGGGCTCCTACACCGGCATCAGACACAGAATTCGGATTACCTTTTCTTACCATTTCCTGTATCAGGTCAAAACCTTCAAAGGCTGTTTTCATTGTGGTATAAGGAACTTCAATGGCTGTGAATGTTGCTTTTTGAATAACCGAATTTCGTATTTCTTTTTCCTCAGGTGAATTTTTTGGAAGTGAAAATGCATTCATTAGTCGATTAAAAGCCTGGGTATCCGCATCTATCAGATTCATTAACTTGTTCTGCAGCGCTTTCCCCTTTTCGGCTAAATCACTAAATTCTTCCCATCGATCGTCCCATCCCTTTTTATGAGAAGAAAGATTGGCCACCATGGTTCCCAGTGCAATTCCCATGGCGCCCATGGCCGCGCTGACTGATCCGCCTCCGGGGGCAGGAGATTCTGATGCCGTTTCATCAATGAATTCGGCGAGACTCAATGCATTGAGCTTCTGACATGATGCATCGCGTAATTTGTATTCGATTATTTTTTCTATTGGATTAAAGGGTACCACATCGTCGAGCCCGAGGGATTTAACTGCAATTTTAATCAGTTCTGCATCCGAAACGCCTGATGATCTTTTTTGTTTTTTAAGAAAGTATCTTCCGGCATCAAGCATAGCTTTCAATGGCGCCAGTCCCACCAGTTCAGACCCGGTGACCCTTATTCCCCTGGCCTCTGCCTTTTTGCATACTTCGTCAAAAGCAATATGTATGGGTGTAATGGATAAATTAGTGAGATTAATTGAAATCTGGGCTATACCATATTCTTCTATATACCATCCAATAGCTTTAACTGCCTTAAGGGAACCGGATATATATACAGGATTTCCTTTTCCGTCTTTTACTATTTTTCCGGTCAGGGGATTTCCCTCCCTTTTTACTCTTCCTTTTTCTCTTATATCAAAAGCAATAGCATTAGCCCGCCTTACGGATGTGGTATTCAGGTTTACGTTGTAGGCTACCAGGAAATCTCTTGCACCAACCGCAACAGCGCCGGTCCCGGGATTAAATTCTGCCGGTCCGAAATCCGGCTTCCATTCCGGTTTTGAAATTTTGTTTCGAAGACCTTCGTATTCACCGGAGCGTACAGAAGCCAGATTTTTCCGGATATCGCTAAAGGCAGCGTTTTCATAACAATATACAGGGATATGTAATTCAATCCCTATACGTTCGGCAAGTTTCCGGGCAAAACTAACGGTTTCATCCATGCTAACTCCAGAAACCGGAATAAGAGGTAACACGTCTGTAGCGCCAAATCGCGGGTGCTCACCATGGTGGTGTGACATATCAATTACTTCCGCAGCTTTTTTTACTGCAAGGAAAGCCGCTTCCACAACAGCTTCAGGTTCTCCGACGAATGTAACAACAGTCCGGTTTGTGGCTTTTCCCGGGTCAACATCAAGAAGCCTCACGCCTTCGATCTTTTCAATTACTGAAGTGATTTGTTTGATAACAGACATATCCCTGCCCTCAGAGAAATTTGGTACACATTCGATGATTCGGTTCATAAAAACGAAATAGGTTTATTTTACAAATATCTGCATTTAAAAGTTAATTTAGGAAATTGAGTTCAGATGGCACTTCCTCCCCGTTCGCCGGTACGGATGCGAATAACTTCTTCAATAGGTGAGATGAAAATCTTACCATCTCCTACCTTACCATCCGGCCCGTCTGTCCGTGCAGATTTTAATATGGTATCGACAGTAATATCTACGAATGCCTCATTTACCGCTATTTCGATCTTTATTTTCGGGATCAGATCCGGTACGATAACCTGTCCCCTGTACATTTCTTCGATTCTCTGTTGTCCATGGCCAGACACCCGGCTTACAGTGATCCTTTTTATATCAGCTTCAATTAATGCTTCTCGCACCTGGTCGAGCTGAGCTTCCCTGATAATGGCTGTTATTAATTTCATAGTTATTTTAATTAGGATTTAGCATTCCATATCCTCTTTCACCGTGGTATGCCCGGTCGAGACCGGCCATTTCGTCGATTTCAGTGGATTTGAACTTAAATATTTTATCTACAATAAAGATAATAATAAGTGTCATAACTGCTGCATAAACTATTGCTGTCGCAACGGCAAGAGCCTGCACGCCGAGCTGGTTCCATACTGTCCAGTCGCCTCCGAATGCTGCGGCAGCATTACTCATCCACGACGGGCGAATGAAAAACACAAGCATTATGGCTCCTACAATCCCACCAATACCGTGTATTCCGAAAGCATCCAGACTATCGTCGTAACCCAGTTTATTTTTTAGCATAATAGCCATATAACATATAATTGAAGCCAAAACGCCAAGAATCAAGGCTCCATAAGGCTGAACTACTCCGGCAGCGGGTGTTACAGCAACCAGTCCGGCAAGAATCCCACTGGCAAAACCAAGAGCAGTAGCTTTTCCCTGGTGCATTCCTTCAATGATCATCCATGTCATCGCTCCGGCAGCGGCCGCAACCTGGGTTGCTGTTAAAGCCTGTGCAGTACTGAGACCACTGGAAACACTGCTCCCTGCATTAAAACCGAACCATCCTACCCAAAGCAATCCGGCTCCAAGCATGGTTATTACAAGGTTATTCGGACGAATTACCTGGTAGGGATATCCCCTTCTTGATCCCAGGTATAAGGCAGCAACAAGTCCGCTCACACCGGCAGAAATATGAACAACAGTTCCACCTGCAAAATCGATGGCCCCAGCTGCACCAAGTTTAAAGAGGAATCCGTCGCTTGCCCATACCCAGTGTGCAAGCGGGTTGTAAACAAAAATCCCCCAGATAGCAATAAAAGCAACATAAGCTTTAAATGAAACTCTTTCTGCAAAAGCGCCTGCAATTAGTGCCGGGGTAATTATGGCAAATTTACCCTGGAACATGGAAAAAACATACTCAGGGATGCCTGCATCCATAATGCTTTCATCAATTCCCTTCAGAAAAAAATAGTCCGGATTCCATCCAAACCATCCGCCCAGAATACTGGGTCCGAAACTCATGCTATAGCCTACTGCAACCCAGAGAATACTCATGATCCCCATGGCTGCAAAGCTGTGCATAATAGTGCCCAGTACGTTTTTTGTTCTTACCAATCCGCCATAGAACATGGCCAGCCCTGGAATCATCAGCAATACCAATGCTGTTGAGGTAAGCATCCATGCTGTGGCTCCGGTGTCGATTGGTGTCGCATCAGCAGCGAATAAACCGCAACTTGCTGCAAACAGAAGAATCATCGACAACAGATTCTTTTTGCTTAATAATTTCATGATTTGTTTTTTAAATATTTGTTATTTTCGGATGCAAACATAAATATTTTTGGGGTTATTACAAAATATTTTATATTTATTTTATATATACCCCCTATTTTTTTACCACTTTATAAATTTTTTTGATGTTATTCATATTCACATCCCATTCCCATAATTATTTTCCCAAAGACACATGTAGTTAACTATAAGAATC
>CAYGFI010000281.1:0-4003 GCA_964349045.1 uncultured Chitinophaga sp. | reverse complement strand
CTTTTTTACCTCCCTTCTTAAAAAGAGCAACTTTTAGAGCGCTACGCTTAGTGAGAAAATTGAGGCGACACTCACTATCACAAATACTTAACCTCAACCTCAACTCCCTTACTTGACACAAAGAACGAAATACCCAGTTTCTTAAGACATGCTGAAAGAAACTGAAAAACTGGAATTAAAAGCAAGATTTGCAGAATAATTTTCTAACACAGGCCGGATACCTTTGTTTCATCAATGAAGTATCCTCCTCTTCAAATGCAATTATCAAGCTTGCACGTTTCAAAGGCAATACACCCGACGTGTTTATTGATATGAAAAACACTACCCGTAATCTCATCGAATCTGTAAATGATTCCCTGAGTTTTATTATCAGAAATATCAAAATGAAAGTTGAAATTGGGAAACAGGCAGAAAGAATTGAAACCTGGGAATATCCAATTGAAGCTTTAAGAGAAGGTTTGATTAATGCCATTGTTCATCGCGACTATACTGATGCAGGTAATATTCAGGTTAGAATATTCGATAACCGGATTGAAATATGGAGTCCCGGACTTTTCCCCCGGGAACTCAATCTTTCACGAATTGAGATTGATTCCAGATCCATCCCCCGAAATAAGAAAATTGCCGAACTGTTCTATAAAGTCGGACTGATCGAAAACTGGGGAACCGGTTTTATGCGAATGATAAGCTACTGCAAATCAAATGGAAACCCTCGACCTGTATTTGAAGAAAAATCAGGAGCCTTTGTTATTATATTTCCGGCCTCACTAAATGAGGGAATAAATGAGGGAATAAATGAGGGAATAAATGAGGGAATAAATGAGGGAATAAATGTGCTTTTTCAATACATCCAAAACAATGAAGGTTTAAGAGTTCGTCAAATTAGTAAAGAAATGAATATTCCTCCAAAAACAATTGAGCGATGGATTACTTCGTTAAAAAGTGATAATAAAATTGAATTCCGGGGCAGTAAAAAAACCGGGGGATATTTTGTAAATTCCAAATAATTTTGAACCTGTTTTAATATGAATAGTTAGAACGCTTCGCTTAGTGAGTGAAGTGAGACGATACATAAACCAAAATCCCATAAAACACACCTCACTAATACTCACTTATCAAAATACTTTAACAATATTAATTAAATGAACCCCTTCAGCTATGGCACTATTGTAAAAGGACAATACTTTTACGACAGACATGATGAGTGCAAGCGAATTGTTACAACAATTTCGGGAGGAAATAACCTGGTTCTTTTTGCACCAGGACGGTTTGGCAAAACCTCTCTGGTATTCAGGGCTATTGAAGACCTTGAGAACCTGGGCTTTACTTGTATATATTTTGATTTCATGCCGGTTTACTCGCGTGAGTCATTTATCGAAGCATACTCCAAAGCAATTCTGGGTTTAGTTGATAGTGGAATTGTTGAGAAATTCGAAGGTACATACTTTATTGGAGATCCGTTTTTTAAACGGTTTTTGTCTCATTACGCCTGAAGGCGTTACGCTTTTTGGCGTAATATTTAAAGGGAATCTGAAATCGCAAATCACAAATCTGTTATCAGGAATTAAACACCCATCAAAGTTGCCTGAATTCTTACAAAGGTATTTTTGGGATGTAAAGTTCGATGAATTGTCCTTTGACAAGCATCCAACTTTTATTGCGGAAAGAATTCTGAATTATGGAGATCCTGATGCAATAAGGTGGCTGCTATCCATTACCGATAACCAGTTTATAAAAACATTGGTAGAAAACAGCCGTAATTTGAATGCCAAAACCAGGAATTACTGGCAACTGATGTTGATGTAAATACATCACAAAGCCTGAATATGAAAGATTCATTTTATTTGAATATACTGCCGGAAGAACAGCAGAAATTATTTGAAACTTTATCATCCATATCTTTTATACAGGATTTTTACCTTTCATGCCCTGAAATATGGCGCCGGTCTTAGTAATCAGTATCATCATTTAAAATCCCTGACTTATTTTGCTGATGCTGAATCAGAAGCCATGCCTGTAATGATTAAACCGCTGCAATGGAAGGTTGTCAGAAACCAGATAATTAACCTTACCAGGCAGTTTCAATTAAAGTAGTTTACAGCATATTGCCATGAACAGCCCCGAATTAAAAGCATTTATAAGGAAAAACAGTTCTCTTTTCTGGTATACACCTGAGGATAAAAAAGAAGAAATAAGTCATGAGTTTCTGGTTGAAACCGTTTTGAATTACGGAGACATGATCGCCGTGCTTCAATTGTTTAATATCCTGGGAATAAAAAAAGTTGCTGAAATATTCTTCAATACCATAAACCTTAGTGAACGGCGAAAAGGTAACTATCACGAAATCACAATTAACTTTTTCTCCCACGTTTTCAATAAATATGCACACTGAAATATTAACCGGTAAACAAATAGAACTATTACCCTTTGTAAAAAAATTTAAACGTTCGTTTTACATGGTTGGAGGCACAGCTATTGCACTGCATATCGGGCACCGGCGATCAATCGATTTTGACCTGTTCACCCTTTCCAGACTTAACAAATCAAAAATTAAGGCAACTCTGCGGCAGTTTCCTTTTCAACAAAAACCGCTTTTTGAAGATTTTGACCAGCTTCATATTTTTATGAATGAAGTTAAAGTCACATTTTTCAACTTTCCCTATACAATTATCCACCCTGTTAATGTTGATTCATACATCACTATCCCTTCATTATTGTCGTTATCCGCTATGAAAGCTTTCGCGTTGGGACGAAGATCAAAATGGAAAGATTATGTTGATTTATACTTTATTTTACGTGACTGTTACACCATCAAAGATATTTGCATGGAAGCTGAGAAAATATTCGAACAGCAGTTCTCAGAAAAATTATTCAGGGCGCAACTGGCATTTCATAAAGACATCGATTATTCAGAGCCGGTGGAGTTTTTAGTTCATCCGTTAACCGAATCTGAAATTAAGGAATTTTTGATCGATAAGGCAACTGAGATATTTTAGAAGATTGAGGTTTTTTTGGGTTGGGAGTTAAAGGTTCAAGGTTTAAGGTTCAAAGTTCAATGTTTAAGTTTTACAATAGATTTGTCGTATGAAAATAGAGCGGTTTGAAGATTTACCCTGTGAAATAAAGCCTAAGCATGTGTTTTGAAATTTAAAATAGGTGATCTGTGTTGATAACCCTTAGCTTTTTTATACTGATATTTCACAGGGTGAATTTGGCAACAAGCAAGGGAACTATGTAAATATATATTTGGAATAACTGAAAAAGAACCATTTTGCAAAGACTATAAATTCAGAGATCAAATCAGGACCTCATCTGGTTCGGTTATGGATAATATAGCCGAAGGCTTCGAGCGTGAAGGGAATAAGGAATTTGTTCAATTTTTAAGCGTTTCTAAAGGATCTTGCGGAGAAACCTGTTCACAATCATATCGGGCTTTTGATTATAATTACATTACTCAGGAAACATTAGATGAATTGATATTTAAGACAGTTAATCTAAGTAAAAGAATATCAGCGCTGATAACATATTTAAAAAGGAGTGACCTCAAAGGCTCCAAATTTCACAAGACCTGAAACATCCA
This sequence comes from uncultured Chitinophaga sp., assembly GCA_964349045.1. GTDB lineage: Bacteria > Bacteroidota > Bacteroidia > Bacteroidales > JACJXF01. The sequence continues at coordinate 423 of CAYGFI010000281.1, read as the reverse complement.
TCATGTTATTTTCAACCTGAACCTTTGAACATTGAACATTGAACTAAATATACTAAATCTCACGCCTTTTATAGTTAGTATATCTGAGCTATCACCCATATGATCAACTTAGAGAAAATGAACTTGTATTTTGTATATTTGCAAATATTTGTGTTAGATGCCGGAAATATTTAGAAAGTTAGGATTTGTATTCTTTTTTTACACAAATGAGGGTAATGAGCCAATGCATGTTCATGTTCGAAAAGCTGGCGGGTTTGCAAAATACTGGATTGAACCTATCGAACTTGACTTTTCACAAGGTATGAAAGTTAACGATCTAAAAATAGCGGAACAACTTATTGTTGAAAATTTAGGACTAATTAAATCGTAGTGGAATGAAGTACATGGTTGCTGAATTGATGTTCGTAGTTACAAAAGCATGGT
>CAYGFI010000280.1:0-4042 GCA_964349045.1 uncultured Chitinophaga sp. | reverse complement strand
ATATTTGTTAATAACATCTGATTGACTTCCACTATATATAACGCTACCATACTGCATTAAAAGTGCTGTTTTGCACAAACTTTTCACCGCAGCCATATTATGGCTCACAAACAACACTGTTCGTCCATGATTTTTGCTCACATCCTGCATCTTACCAATAGCTTTCTTCTGAAACTCGGCATCGCCAACAGCCAGCACCTCGTCCACAACCAATATTTCGGGCTCCAAGAAAGCAGCCACAGCAAAACCTAAACGCACAATCATCCCCGAAGAATAACGCTTTACAGGAGTGTCAACATACCTTGTACAACCCGAGAAATCTATAATCTCATCGAGTTTATTATCGATTTCCCATTTTCGCATTCCCAGAATAGAACCATTAAGATAGATATTTTCGCGACCTGTTAACTCAGGGTGAAAACCTGTACCAACTTCAAGTAAGGAACCTATTCTGCCTTTAGCCCTTATAACTCCTGTTGTTGGAGACGTTACATTCGACAAGATTTTCAAAAGTGTCGATTTACCAGCCCCGTTTTTACCAATTATACCCAACACCTCACCTTGTTTCACTTCAAAATTTATATCCTTTAGTGCCCATACATAATCGCTCGTTCCTTTGGTTTCGCGATCATTGGTTTCGCCAATTTTCAAAAAAGGGTCTTCTTTTCCCCTGATGTTCATAGCCCACCATCGAAGAACATCGTTTTTAATGGTACCCGTATTTACAAGTCCAAGTTTATATTGTTTCGACAGGTTTTCAATCTTTATTACAACTTCACTCATTCCCTAATCAATTAAATCGTATCCATAAAATATTGTTGGGTGCGGTTAAATAATACTATACCAACCGTCAACAAGGCAAAAGTAAACAATGTACTGTACCCCAAGAATTCCCAGTTAAAATTGCCCACTCCCATACATGCATACCTAAATGCTTCAACAAAATGGGTAACAGGGTTCATGATTGCAAGAGTTTTGAATTTTTCGGGAACAACACTTAAAGGATAAATTACAGGAGTTGCATACATCCAAAGTTGAATGGCAAATCCGGTTAAGAATGTTAAATCTCTGTATTTGGTAGTTAAAGATGATATAATAATACCAAAAGCTAGACCAAGAAAAGCAAGCATTACAATAATGATTGGGACATAAATAATATAATGATTGGGACTAATATTCTCGCCTTTATATACATAATAAAAATAAACTGCAACGAACAAAAGAATTTGAATAAAAAACTTGAGTAAATTTGAGGTAATTAAAGAAAATGGAACAACCAACCGAGGGAAATACACTTTGCTAAAAACTCCCTGATTGGCAGAAAACGTTCCAGCTGTACCATTCAAACAACTTGAAAAATAGTTCCAACAAACAATTCCGGCCAAATAAAATAGGGCCTGAGGTAACCCATCGGTAGATATTCCGGCAATTCCTCCAAACACAACAGTATACATGAGTGTTGTAAAAATTGGTTGAATAACGAACCAGGCTGGTCCGAGAATGGTTTGCTTATAAGTTGTAACAATATCGCGTTTTACATAAATCCAGTAAAGGTCTCTATAATCCCATAATTCCCTTAAATTTATGTCGAAAAGACTTTTTTTCGGTTTTATTTCAATATCCCATTCACTCATACGGAGTATTTATTTTATAAAAAATTCTATATTATTAGTTTTATCATGGCCGTAGGGTTCGCCAATTTTCAAATATGGTTCTTCTTTTCCACGAACATGGAGCCACCACGTTTGAGGTTCCCGATGAAATGGGATGGGCTGTGGGAGAAGGTGTCGGTGCCGACTAGGCCGATGCGGTATTGTTGGCTTAGGTTTTCGATTTTTATGGCGGGGGTCATGTCAGCGAATTACTTTTTTTGTCCACGAATTACACGAATTAGCACGAATTGTTTTTGTCCACGAATTAACACTAATTAGAAATTCGTGAAAATTTGTGTAATTAGTGGACAGAATCATTCGTGGAGAAAAATTTGTGCAAATTCGTGTAATTCGTGGACAGAAATTCAGTAGACTCAAATAATTATAAGACCTTTTATCCTTTCAAAATGATTTATATTTAAGGTACTTAGCGATATTTTGTTTGTTATGGCAGTGGAGGCGATAAATATATCCCGGTGACACTTGAAATATAAAGCAGATACTTTTTGTATAACTGAATAAGCAAAGTATTGGTTTTGTCTTTCTTCCGAAAATGATCGATAATAATGGAAATATCTATTAAAATTTTTGGATTGTCCATACATTAAATTTTCCGGATGTGTCTTCCATTGCTTTGATATCACTATCAGACCAAACTCCAATACTTAGTAAATCTTTTATTCCTGAATCTATCTTTTCTTTAATGTTCTTTTTTTGGGTAAAGGGTAATATTATAACTTCAACTTTGGTGTTGTTCATCTCAGGTTTAAGATGTATCGTTATTTTATGATCTTTTACTCTAACTATTTGTTTAATTGCCTCCATTGTTTTTTAGTTAAAGATTATTTCTCTGTGAAATCTGCTTAATAATTTAAATTTATGGTATTTTTTTGTCTGTGTTAATCAGTGTAATCTGTGGACAATTTTACTCTCTTCATGAGCTACACAAAGGTTAATTCCTCCTCCTGCAACATTTCTCCTTCCGGGCGATATTGCTCACGTGTATCTTGCAGATACAGTTCCAACGAGTCAATGATGCTTTCTTTAACTTCTTCAACAGTTAACCCCTGGGTAAAAACTCCCGGCATTTCTTTTAGCTGGCCTATCAGGTAACCACTTTTACCTTTTTTTATTACTAGTGTAAGTTTCATTTTAGTAGGTTTTGGTTCAAAGTTAGGGATTCTTTTGTCCACGAATTGCACGAATTTGCACTAATTGTTTTGTCCACTAGTTACCCTAATTAGGGTTTGGTGAAAAAGTCATTTTACAATCGAGGTTATATTTATTTTTCAGCTCCGATCAAGCGTGTTTAGGATCAAAATTAGTGATAGGTAAGCTTCCTTTATAAACTTTGAGGACTTTCCAAACTAACTTTCATTATAATTCCCATACGTAGAATAATATCCATAACTATATTCAGAGTTATAATTATAATACCGATATCCATATCCATAGTATCCCTTATTACTTATATCGTTAATTATAAGACCCATCTGCATGATTTCTTTTTTCTGATAAGTTTCTTCTAAAATTTCCAAAATATTCAGAGTTGAATAATTTTGACGCAGAATAAAAAGACTAATATCTGAAATTCTGGAAATAAGACGAGAGTCCGTTACCATGCCAAATGGCGGAGTATCCAGAATAATAAAATCAAAGTCTTTTCTGGCTGAATTTATAAGTTCTGAGGTTGCCTGGCTTCCCAGAAGTTCAGCGGGATTTGGAGGAGTAGGGCCAGCTGGGATGATGAAAAGGTTTTCAATTTTTGTTTCATTAACAATTTCATTGAAGCTTGATTTACCGATCAAATAGGTACTTACACCCATTGAATTATCAAGGTTGAAAACTTTATGAATTTTGGGCTTCCGAAGATCAAGACCTATCAGTAAGGTTTTTTTCCCGGCCATTGCAAAAATTGCTGCCAGGTTTGAAGAACAAAAAGTTTTTCCTTCACCACTTATTGTAGAAGTAATCATTATGACTTTTTTATCTTTATCCTGATGCATAAATTGTAAATTGGTACGTAAACCCCGGAACGATTCTGCCAATGCTGATTTGGGATTTTCAAAAACAGGGATTTCACCTAAAATACTATTGTGTCCAATGGCACTAATTATTGGAATAGTTGTTTTTCCTTCAATCTCTGAACGACTTGATATCTTATTATTTATTATATCCAGAAAGATCAACAATGCAAATGGGATGGCTAATCCGATTAATAACCCCATGATATTATTCTTTTTATCTTTGGGTGAAATAAGAAAAGCATTTTCAACATTTGCAAAGTCGAGGATCTTATTGTCAGAGACATTGGATGCTTTTGCAATTGCCGCTTCGGCGCGCTTTTGTAAGAGATAAGTGTATATCTGATCATTAACTTTGTATTGTCT
>CAYGFI010000279.1:0-4046 GCA_964349045.1 uncultured Chitinophaga sp. | reverse complement strand
GGAACCTATAATGTGCCTGCTATTTCTAATGCCACATCATACTTATGGACATTACCTTCCGGCATAACCGGAACCAGCACAACAAGCAGTATTAATGTGAATTATAGTGGATCCTTTACTTCAGGTGGTATTGAAGTAAACGGACAGAACTCCTGTGGTACCGGAGATCCATCAATTATTGTTGTTACTGTTTTCGCAGTTCCTGAACAACCTGATATAACACCATCAGGTTCAACGACTTTCTGTGCCGGCAGCAGTGTTAATCTTTCTGCACCCGTTTCAGCTTCTTACTTATGGTCGAACGGGGAAACAACCAGAAACATATCGGTTATTACAACAAGTACTTACACGGTTAAGGTTAGTAATGGGACATGTCAGAGTGTTGCCTCAGAAGCCGTTGATGTTACGGTTAATTCCATACCTGCAAAACCGGTGGTCACGCCTGCGGGCTCAACCATTTTCTGTGCAGGTGAAAGTGTTAACCTTTCTGCACCCACCTCTGTATCCTATCTTTGGTCAACCGGAGAAACTACACAGAGTATAAATGTTGACACGACAGGTAGTTACACAGTTCAGGTCGGCGATGGTATATGCCAGAGCCTCTCCTCTGAACCCATAGTTGTTACAGTTAATCCTTTCCCTGTAAATGCAGGAGGTATTTCAGGCACAACCAGTATTTGTGGGGTTCCTTCTTCTGAAACCTATACTGTAGCTGATATTACCCATGCAACAGAATACATCTGGACACTTCCCGATGGTGCAACAGGTATAAGTTCAACAAATAGTATTGTTGTAAGTTATGGTGTATTATTTGTTTCAGGTAATATTACTGTGAGAGGTAACAATTCATGTGGGGATGGCGCTGTATCAGTGATTGAAGTTGCTGTTAGTCCTCCTCTTGCTAATGCAGGGACAATTACAGGACCCGCGACTGTTTGTCCGGGCGACATATCTGTAACCTATACGGTTCCTGCTATTGATAATGCAACATCCTATATTTGGACACTCTCTGATGGAGTTACAGGAACAAGCATAACCAACAGCATCGACCTGGCTTTCTCTGAAGCATTTGTTTCCGGAGATATTAAGGTATTTGGACAAAATGCCTGCAGTCCCGGAAGTGAATCAACATTTACAATTTCTGCTAATCCGCAAACTGGAAGTGCAGGAGCAATTTCAGGCTCTTTAAATGTTTGTCAGGGTGAAGACTCTGTAACCTATACTGTTTTTGACATTGTTAACGCGGAATCATACATATGGACATTACCCGGCGGTGTATCAGGGACAAGTACAACTAACAGTATCACTGTGGATTATGGTACATCTGCTGTTTCAGGTAATATTACTGTGAAAGGTACTAATATCTGCGGTAATGGGGATGTTTCCACTTTGGCGATAATTGTTAATCCATTACCTGCAGTTGCAGGATCTATCGGTGGACTACCCACTACGGTTTGCCAGGGTGTATCCAATGTAACTTATACTGCTACTCCGGTAAATTATTCGGACTCTTATATCTGGACATTACCTACTGGTGTAAGCGGTTCAAGCACTACAAATGTTATCACTGTTAATTATACTGCCTCAGCAATTTCCGGTAACATTACCTGGAAAGGTCATAATTCATGCGGTGATGGGATTGCCGGTACTTTACCGATTACTGTTAATCCATTACCTGTATCTGCAGGCGCTATTTCAGGCGAAACATCTGTTTGCGAGGGGCCAACTGCAGAAACCTATACTGTACCGGTTATTGATAACGCAACATCATATGTGTGGACACTTCCGACCGGTGCGACAGGAACAAGCACAACTAACACCATTAGTGTTAATTTTGCATTGTCCTTTGCTACCGGAAATATTGAGGTCTATGGATTAAACGATTGCGGATTTGGAAGCACATCAGCAGTTGCTGTTTCTGTTATGCCAAAACCTGCCAGTGCAGGGGCTATTTCAGGCCCTGCTGCTGCCTGTGTTGGTGAGAATTCAGTAACCTATACTGTTCCTCCAATTGATAATGTGACCTCATACGTCTGGACAGTGCCCGTTGGCCTTACCGGAACAAGCACAACAAACAGTATTGATCTTGATTTTGTTTCATCATTTGATCTTGATCTTATTGAAGTTTATGGTAAGAATTCCTGCTATAACGGAACACCGAGCTCAATGCAGATTAAGTCGAGCCTTGTCCCGTTAGGTGCCGGAGCAATTTCAGGACCGACAACTGTTTGCCTGAATCAAAATTCCGTAGTATATAATGTTGCGACTATCACAAATGCTGCAGAATATATCTGGACATTACCGGACGGGGCAACAGGAACAATGTCGAGCGGTGGTAAAATAATTACTGTAAACTACGGACCAACAGCAGTTTCAGGCGTTATTAGTGTAAAAGGACATAATACATGTGATGGGCCATCTTCTTCCCTTGATATAACCGTGAAGTATCCCTACCAGGAGGAACAGATATGTCTTGTTACCATCGACACTGCAACCGGTAAAAACATGGTGGTATGGGAAAAAACAAAGGATGTTGATATCCTGTCATATAATATTTACCGGGAAACAACTACGGGCGATGTTTATTCATTCGTTGATAATGTTTCAGCTGATTCCCTGTCTGTTTATGTTGATATGAATTCAGATCCTGAAGCATATGCACATAAATTTTATATTTCCGCAATAGATAATTGCGGAAATGAGTCTGAACCCAGTGAATGGCATAAAACCATGCTTTTAACCTCGAGTATCGGAACCGGTGAATCAAATGTAAACCTTGCCTGGTCCGAATATAAAAAAGGAACAATAGGTAGCCTGGGAAGTTCGTTCCTCTTTACAAGTTATATCATTTACAGATCGACAAGTACGGATAATAACATGGAAGCTATTGCAACTTTACCATCAGACAATACCCTGTACGTCGATAAAACGGCCCCGAGAGGAGTTAATTTGTATTACCGGATAGCCGGAGTTAAAGCTGAACCTTGTGATCCTGCTGATTTATTAGGTAAAAAAGCAAGTTCAGGACCATTTGTCCACTCATTGTCGAACCTTGAGGATAACAGAATTCAGGGTACCGGTATCAGCAATCCGATTGCCGACGCTCTTCAACTCTCTGTTTACCCGAGTCCGTTCACATACGAAACTTCTATCAGCTACGCCCTTGAAAATCCTTCAAGGATGAAAGTTGAAATCTTTAATGTGGTTGGTGAAAAGATAAAGGTATTATTGGATGAAAACCAGTCTGCAGGTTCTTACAAACTTGAGATGAATGCATCCGACGTAAATTATTATCCCGGTATTTACTATCTCAAGATTTTTGTGAATGATGATGTGGTTATCAGGAAGACTATGCTTACCAGGTAAATCCTGTTAATTGCAAAGGCACGATGGCGCAAAGGAATCGCAAATTTTATTTTGCGCCTTTGTGCCATTTGCTTTTAATTCTTATTGAATTCTTTTATATGCGCTATCTAGGGATTATACTTTGATAACCTCAGTATCTTTTCATAATCCGTTTCAGCCATTAATTCCGCGAAACTCAGATTGGAACTACGTCGGGCAAATTCTCTAAAGATCTGCCATCCTAAATAACTCCCAGCCCTTCCGGGAGATTCGTTTGAAAAGAAATAAGTAAATGGTGACGCGCCTGTGAGCTTTCGAATGTCCATAGCATCTCTGGAAAACAACAGTTTTTTCTCAACAAGATAGATCCACATCATCTCTTCATTTTCATCTACCCATTTCAGCTGTTTTTTGGTATACCCGATAATCAGACTGTCGGGTTCTTTTGGAAGCATATTTTCCGTAAAATACAAGAGTTTTCCCTCATGAATCATTCTTGCCAGTACATTTCCGGCCGAATCATTATAGGGGAAAAGAGATGAGGCCCATGTGTACATCAGATCTGAAGGAATTTTATCCTGAAACATATTAGTTTTAACATATTGAGGCAAATCGAGTTTTTTATAATAAACTGATGATGCTCCCAGATAATAGTCGAGCCCGATTCCTATATAATTGCCGACCGTAAAACATTTATTATT
>CAYGFI010000278.1:0-4087 GCA_964349045.1 uncultured Chitinophaga sp. | reverse complement strand
GCAGCAAAATAAGTCTTTGTTTTCTTGATATTTTAATCGATAATTATTATCTTTAAGTAATTTAACACCAGTTACTTAAGATGATAAAACGCCTAATTTTCTTGCCCAGATTTCGCATTGACAAAATTGAACATAACAGTGCATCAATCAATATTTTTGCATCGATTAAGTCCAAGCGATCGCAATGCCCTGGCTGTGGAAGTTTCAGCACCTCTGTTCACGATTCTTATACCCGTAAATTAGCTGACCTTTCTGCTTTTCAAAATTCCACGACAATCTTGCTTAGAACACGGAAATTTAAATGCAAAGATTCAACTTGTGATTGTAAAGTATTTTCCGAACAGACACCTCATACCATACGATACTCCAGAAGAACTGCCAGAGCATCAAGTTTATTGGACACCCTATCAATTGAACTTACAGGAAAACTCGGAAGCCTGTTATCTAAACAACTCATGCTTTCGGTAAGCACTTCTACTGTTACCCGGATAGCCATGAAACAAAAACTGCCAGAGATAATACAACCGATGGTCCTGGGAGTTGATGATTGGGCATTTCGTAAAGGTGTAAATTATGGAACAATCTTAATTGATATGGAAACGTCCAGACCTATTGATTTATTGGCGTCAAGAGAAAGTATCGATCTAAAGGGATGGCTTAAGAAATACCCTAATGTTAAGATTGTTACCAGAGATCGTGCCAGTTCATATTCATCAGCTATTAAGGAGGTGTGTCCTAATGCAATTCAAGTTGCTGATCGGTTTCACCTGTTAATGAATCTATCTGACTCTTTAGACAAATACTTTAAAAGTGTCTGGCCTGAAATCAAGTTGCTGATAAAAAACAAAACCGAAGAGGTCACAAGAATACCTGCAAGTAATATACTGCCCGATGAAAAAGAAAATTCCGGGTACAACACTGCTATTCCTGAAATTGAACCAACACATACGGATCAAAGAATTGACACTTTCACCAAAGTGAAAGAACTCCAGACAAAGGGTATTAGCACCAGAAGAATCTCAAAGGTTCTGGGAATCAGCCGAAATACCGTACGCTCATATTTTAGTCAGGAATCGTTATCACCCAGAATCAGGTCAAAATCTACAAATATTGCTTCATTTACCAAACTTATTTTGACTCGGTTAAAATCCGGGGGCTGCAATATAAAAAGTATAATCGACGAAATTATTGTCCTTGGATTTACTGGCGGTAGAACGCAAGCTTATTATAACATAAATATTATCAGGAGGGAATATAAAAATGATATTCCAGATTTTACTGGTATCAATCAAAATGCGATTCCTTTTATTAAACCTTTAAGTTCAAGGAAATTAGCCAAATATATTGATGTCTGTATTAAAGATATAACTGACATGGATGAAAGAGTCTATATGGAAACGCTTTTGGATAATACTCTTGAATTCCGTATTGTTCGTAAATTAGTGCAGATTTTTAAAACAATGCTCAAAAGAGGCAGCGGTAATATTCAAAGATGGATTGATTTCATAAAGCGATCAAAACGTAAGTTGGCAGGATTGAAAACATTTGCCAATGGCTTAATGCAAGATATTAAGGCTGTTGAGAACGGAATCAAATTACCCTGGAGCAATGGAGCTGTCGAAGGTCACGTAAACCGAATTAAGAGCATTAAGCGACAAATGTATGGCAGGGCTGGTTTTGAACTGTTGCGAAGGAAAGTGATTTTGTCTCAAACTGGATAATTATTCCCCAAATGTGACGAAGAACCAGCTTAGTCCGGATTATCCAACTTTCAAATAGGCTGTTACCTGGCGAAAAATTTCATTTTGAATGGTTTCCAACCAGTACTCAGGTTTGGTCACTAAATCTTCGTGTTTAAGCATTGTTGTTAATATATTTTAATGCAAATTTATTCATTTAAGTTTAGTTATAACTATACTATTTGGTTTTTTATTTAAAATTTGATAGCTAAAGACAAGTCAAAAGTTTAAGCTTCCAAGCCAATAAAAAGGAACTCACTGCCCAGCCTCACCTGGGCAGTGCCGTTTTTGAAGTCCCAGGCATCGTCGTATAGAAACGGAATTTGTAAAGTTCCACCGGTATTTACATATCCCCATTTTTGATCTTGTTTTATGGCTGACAAACCGTTGCTGAAGGGCTTCATGAAATCGTAAATCAACTGGACGATTTCTTCGCCTTTTAAGTTTACAGCGCCGTGTTTGTCTCCGTTTCTTACAATCACCAGTTCCTCACAGAATTCCCAAAGCCAGTCGTATTGCATGGGAACAGCTACTTTGCCATTTGTATTCACAAAACCCCATTTTGAGTTTTGGCACACTTTAACCAAATCGTCCCTGAAAAATCCGGTGGAATCGTAAATCGGTGGAATGATTTCTTCTCCCATTAGGTTTACAAATCCCCATTTGTTGTTCTTTTTGACTTTGGCAAACCCATTGGAATCGAATAAACAAACGTTTTCATAAACGGTTGGGACAACTACTTTTCCGGTTTTATCAATAAATCCAAATCGTTCAGTTTTCGATTCGTCCAATCGCACTTTGGCCAAACCATTGTTTGCAAACAGGCCAACTTCATCATAAATAATTTTCATGTTTGTGGGTTTTTCTTCATCATGAATTGTATCCGGATGATTTTAAAATTTCAGGTAAAAATCGCCGGAGAGTAGGACTGCAGGTGACATTTTGATAAAAAATAGTGTGTATAATCAAATAAGTGTATAAAAAAATGAGCAGTTAAGCTTTATACAGACAGACCCTGAAACAAGTTCAGGGTGACTGGGTGACTTATTAAGATTATCCTATGTTCGGAGCGTCATGCTGAACTTGTTTCAGCATCCCATGTAACCAACTTATTGACTTCAAATAGAACTGTATTACAACTAATGAAAATTGCCTCGGTAAACTGATTTTAATTTGTACCACGACGGATGCCGTCGTAGTAATGTGTTAGCTTTGATTCAAAATTTAAACGCTATGACCAAACGGGAATCAGTTTTACGGTTCATCCACATCATGAACAAACTCCGCACAGGACCTGCCACATTTGAGCAGATCGATGCTTATCTTTTACGCCATTCTGAGTTACAGGAAGCTAATTTCAATATGTCGAAACGCCAGTTTCAGAGGGATTTAAAGGATATTGAATCTATTTTTGAAATTGAGATCAGGTATGATTTTAAGCTGAAAGTTTATGCCATCAATGAAGATGAAAATTCAGAAATTAGTAAACGCAGAATGGAAGCACTCGATGTCTTTAACGCGTTGAAAATTGGTGAATCAAGTTCCAGTTCAATTCATTTCGAAAAACGGAAACCACAAGGCACCGAAAATTTTTACGGTTTATTGCACGCCATTAAAAACCAGTTGCAAATAACGTTTACCTACCAAAAATACTGGGAGGATACTATAACCCATCGGACTGTTGAACCCTATGCTTTAAAAGAATTCAGAAACCGTTGGTATTTGCTAGCCAATGACCTGAAAGATCAGCAAGTGAAAAGCTTCGCATTTGACCGGTTAACGGAACTTGAAATCACTAAAAAGCGATTTTATCCCTCCGGAAACTTCGATGTCAACGAACATTATCAATTCTGTTTCGGGATAATTAGTCCGACTGACCATGAACTCAAGGAAGTGATTCTAAGTTTTGACGCGACACAAGGGAAATACATTAAATCCTTGCCTTTACATGAAACGCAGGAGGTTTTGGTAGATGATGAAAATGAAGTTCGGATCAAATTGAATGTTTACCAGACCCATGATTTTTTGATGGAAATATTGATGTATGGCGAAAACGTGAAAGTAATTCAGCCAGCGAGTTTAATTGCGAGTTTGAAAGCAAATTATCTCAACGCATTAAATCAATACTGAAATGGAAACTATCGAAGATTTTATCATCTATGCCTGTTTTGGAAACGCAAAAAATGATCGGTTGATCAGGGAATTCTTAAGTGAGGTAAATGGAATTGAAAATTTGAAAATCGATTATCTGATACAATTTTTAAAAAAGTAATTATTATCAAAATGAGAGCATTAAACAAATTTTCGTTAATTGCTTGCCTCGCACTATACCTTAGTGCGTATTTTCG
>CAYGFI010000277.1:0-4141 GCA_964349045.1 uncultured Chitinophaga sp. | reverse complement strand
GATTTAGGTATGCCTCCACAATTAAAAGTATTACTCCCTTTATTTACGATTTTTATTTTAATATTTTTAGTAATCAGTCATTTTTTGGTTCCTGATTCTTTTTATGAAAATGGTCATTACCGGAGCAATGCACTCCATGATTTAGCAAATATGGAAATGCTAACTGCCAGCAAAGAAACCTGTATCGAATGCCATCCCGACATAAATGAAAAACTCCTTTCGGACAAACATTCTGGATTATCATGTCTTGTTTGCCATGGCCCGGGGCTTGTACACGCCAATGACCCGGGTTCTTTAAATATTATAAAGAAAAGTGGCAGGGAACATTGCGGACGCTGTCATTCCATTAATCCGGCCCGATCGGAAAATGTAATTACACAGATTGACATTGCTGAACACAACATAGAAACAGATAATTGTATTGAATGTCATAATCCACACCAGGTATGGGAACTAAAAGAATAGATTTTTCGAGAAGAAAATTTTTTAAAGCTGCAACTGCCCTGGCAGGTACTGTTGCAATAACATCAATGCTGGAACCATTTAAGGCCGTGGTGTATGCTACAAAAGAGCCGACTGATAATTCGGGACCATGGTGGGGAATTGGCATTGATATCAAGAAATGCATTGGATGTGGACTCTGTGCCCAGTCCTGTAAAGCAGAGAATAATGTTCCTGATAAACCATTTTATTTTCGTAACTGGGTAGAACAATATTCAATTATGAACAATGGTTCTGTAAAAGTAGTTTCTCCAAACGGAGGAATTGATGGATTCAAAAAGAATGAACCATCAGAAGAAATATTTAAAACATTTTTTGTTCCGAAGATGTGCAATCATTGTGCAAAATCCCCATGTACACAAGTTTGCCCGGTTGGAGCCACCTTTGAGAGTCCCGATGGTGTAGCCCTTATTGATGAATCTTATTGCATAGGATGTGGGTATTGTATTCAGGCATGTCCCTATGGATGTCGTTTTTTACATCCTGAAAAGAAAATAGCAGAAAAATGTACCCTGTGTTATCATAGATTAAAAAAAGGCCTTGCTCCTGTCTGTATGGAAATTTGCCCAACCGGTGCCAGAATATACGGTGATTTACGTGATAAGGATGGTGTCCTTGTCAAGTTTCTGAAGGAGCACGATTGCCAGGTCTTGAAACCACACCTGAATACAGGCTCGAAATTATATTACAACGGACTTAGCGCGGAGGTAAGATAATATGGAACATCATTATCAAGATCTATTTGAGATGCTTTCAAAGGTAGATGGTTACATTTACCCGAATGAAATAGCGCTGCAATGGGGGATCCTCGTTGTCCTCTATCCTTATTTAACCGGATTGGTTGCAGGTGCATTTATCCTTGCGTCACTGGAACGGGTATTTAAGCTGAAGGTTTTGAAGCCAACATACCACCTTGCACTTATTACTGCCCTCTCATTTCTCATTTGCGCCCCGCTACCCCTTATAACCCATCTTGGCCATCCTGAAAGGGCATATGAAATTATTATTACGCCACACGGATCATCGGCAATGGCTATTTTTGGATTTGTTTACCTTTGGTACCTGATGGTTGTTCTACTTTTAGAAATATGGTTCGACTATCGCCGTGATTTTGTAATATGGTCAAACGAAAAAAAAAGCGTTATGAGAGTAGTGTATAACATCCTTACCCTGGGAGTAAAAGATATCTCACCAAAAACTGTAAAATGGGATGAAAAATTGGGATATATTATTACTGTTATAGGGATTCCATCTGCATTCCTCCTTCATGGGTATGTCGGTTTTATTTTTGGGTCAATTAAAGCCAATCCATGGTGGTCTACCGTCATTATGCCAATAATATTCCTTTTTTCTGCAATGGTTTCAGGGATAACACTTGTCATGCTCCTATATATGGCAGTTTCATTCCTGCGAAAAGTAAAGCTGGATATGGCTTGCCTTGATACAGTCGGGAAATTCCTATTCTATATTATCGTTGTGGATTTTTCTCTCGAATCACTTGACCAGATTCATAGAATTTATGAAGCGGAAGAATCTTTTGATATCCTGTCCCTCCTGGTCTCAGGCAAATTGTATATTACTTTAATTGGATTGCAAATAATAATGGGCATGATTGTTCCAATGTTTTCATTAGGGCTTATTCAGGTTACCAGATTCAATGACAAAATTCGTAAAACTATTTACGTAATATCGGGTATATTAATTTTGATAGGGATATTCTTTATGCGCTGGAATGTTGTAATCGGAGGGCAACTCTTTTCAAAAAGTTTCCTTGGCTTTACCAGTTTTAAACTGGGGCTCATAGGCTCAGAAGGATTCCTTATGGCCATTGTCTGGTTAATTCTGCCCTTTTTAATCCTTACATTTTTATTATGGCTTATGCCTCCCTGGAAAAAACATGAAGTAACAGATTAATAGATTTTTATTATGGATAAAAAAACTCCATCTGAAAATCAAGCTATAGAAAAAGTTCTGGAAAAATTAAAACAGCTTGAAAAAAGAATTTCAAAATTAGAAAAAATTGTTGTAATCCCTCAAGATGCGGTTTTTGAATCGCAAAACGAACCAACTGTTGTTGAAGCTGAAGTTATATCTAACGATGAGGGGGGAATTGAGTCGAGAGTAGGAGAATACGGGATGGCTTGGCTTGGAAATATAGTTCTTTTAGTCGGTATTATTTTTCTCCTTCAGTTCTTTAAAAATCAAGGTTATTCATTGCTCTCAAGCCTTTTTGGATTTGCATCAGTTGCAGGCGTATACCTGACAGGTTACCTCACCCGGCAGCATTATCCTCATATGTCAAGGCTATTCACTTATAATGGTCACCTTTTGCTTTTTGTTGTTACCTTAAGGTTACATTTTACTGCCACCGAACCATTAATCGGTAATAAATATATTGGTCTGTTCCTTCTTTTAATTGTAATCAGTTACCTGCTATACATTTCTTATAAGAATAAAATACAGGTTTTGACAGTAATCGTTCTGATAATGACAGCTGTAACAGCTATTGTAAGCAACTGTACTCATTTCATGTTGTTCCTGATGATTTTTATTTCTGCTTTTTCGGTATTTTTCGTCCACAAATTTGGCTGGTGGAGACTGCTTATGCTTTCAATTTTCCTGGTTTATAGCTGTTTCCTGATGTGGTCGTTAAATAATCCCATTATTACACATTCATTTAAAGCTGTTGAAACACTTCAATTCAGCTATATTTACCTTTTTGCCTGCGCTTGTTTATATTCCTTACCGGCGCTTTTGCCAGGAAGGACTGAGGAAGAAGACCAGCCGTTAAATGTTTCAATCATCCTTAACGGGCTGGGATTTTCCAGTATTGTAGCTATTTTATTATTGAAATTCTTTAAAGACAATTATTATCTTCCTTTAGGTTTTATAGCTACGTTTAGCATTGCCTATTCAGCCCTGCTCGAATCTAAAGGCAAATTGAAGCTTTCGGCTTCATTATATGCTTTGTATGGATTTGCTGTATTAAGCTTCACCATTGGAGGAATATATAAATTCCCCCTGGCTTTTAATTTACTGGCCATTGAAAGTCTGCTTGTCGTTTCCATGGCGCTTTGGTTTCGCTCCCGATTTATTGTGGTAATGAATGTTGTAATGTTTATAGGTTTGCTGATAACCTATTTATTTTTTCCAAAACCCGTTCATGCAATCGATTTCACATTTGCACTTGTGGCATTAATAACTGCCAGGATAATTAACTGGAAAAAAAACAGGTTAGAAATACAAACTGAACTGATGCGCAACATTTATCTTATCCTGGGATTTATTATGACCCTTGTAAGTCTGTATCGCGCGGTTCCACAAAACTATATTACTTTTTCATGGACCCTGTCTGCCGGTTTATTTTTTATCCTGAGTATAATCCTTCATAACATAAAATACCGTTGGCTTGCCATATCCACTTTGATCGTCACGGTATTTTATTTTTTCCTTTTCGACCTGCGGCATATAAGTATCGGGTATCGGATTGTTGCACTGCTGTTTCTTGCCGTAATTTCGCTTAGCTTTTCAATTTTTTATGCTAAACGATTAAAGAAAAAAAAGTCAGGTAATCCGGGTGCAGGGATTCATTAATAACAAACTACTTTAGATTTTAAGGTTTTACTGATCTGTTTTATAA
>CAYGFI010000276.1:0-4163 GCA_964349045.1 uncultured Chitinophaga sp. | reverse complement strand
ATCTAAATCATTATAAATGAAAACTTTAAACTTAATTGTTTTGACATTTTCGCTGTTATTTTCAGCATGTAAACCCGGACCAGACTCCCGGATTGTTCAGGTACTCAGAGCAGGTTCAGCAATCGACGAAATTGTCTCCCGGAAAGCGAAACTTGAAATCCTGGATACAACTTTTCAGTTCACGGAAGGACCGGTATGGAACCCTTCAGGTTACCTCCTTTTTTCAGATATTCCTGCAAATAAAATTATCAAATGGAATCCGGTGGAAGGATTTTCAACATACCTGGAGCCTTCACAAAACACAAACGGTTTGACTTTTGACAAGGATGGAAACCTTGTTATGGCTGCTCACACTGCCAGAGGTATATTCCGGCAGAACACAGACGGATCTCTTTCTGAGCTGGCGCATAAATATCTCGGGCAAAAACTGAATAGCCCAAACGATCTGGTGATAAGCTCAAAAGGAATTATTTATTTCACCGATCCCTGCTGGGGATTAAAGGGTCTGGAACAATCTGCTGATAAGGAAGTGCCATTTAACGGTGCTTATATGCTTACCGACAGCGGATTGGCTGTTATTGATACTACATTGTGGAGACCTAACGGAATTGCTCTCTCCCCGGATCAGAATACCCTTTATGTTACTGATATGTTTGAGAATACGACCAACCAAATCAAAGTACTTTACCGCTACCTGCTGAATGAAAAAGGATTTCCTGTTTCAAAAGAATTAATTACAGTTTCAGATCCTAAAGATGAGATTCTTGCTAAAACAGGAGGTTTTGATGGGATTAAAACAGATATGGAAGGAAATATATATTGTACGGGTCCTCATGGCATTGTCATTTTAAGCGCTGATGGTATCTATCTTGGAACAATTCTAACACCCAAATCGCCTGCAAATTGCGCATGGGGGGATGCTGATTACAAGACACTATATATTACAGCCCGGAAAGAACTTTACCGCATAAAACTGAATATTGAAGGTTTTTCACCTCAGCGAAATTAAACCAATACAATAATTTCCTTATAATAAAAACTAAAACTATGGTAACAAATCGCAGAAAATTTTTAAAACAAACCACCATGGCTGCTGCCGGTCTTGGATTGGTAAGTGGTTTTCCTTCAAATGTATTGGCTGCAAACCCGGCTCCCAGCGATCAGATAAATGTGGCGCTGATAGGCTGCCGCAACATGGGTTTCGGCATTCTGAAACATCATCTTGGCAATAGCGGTGTTAATTGTCTTGCAATGTGCGATGTTGATGAAAATCTGTTGAACGAACGCGCTGCCGAGGTTCAGAAAACTTTTAATCAGACTCCTAAATTATACAAGGATTTCCGCAAGGTTTTGGAGCAAAAAGATATTGATGCTGTTATAATTGGTACTCCCGATCACTGGCATTGCTTAATAACGGTTTATGCCCTCCAGGCCGGGAAAGACGTTTATGTTGAAAAACCAATGGCTAATACCATTGCGGAATGCAACATTATGGTTAAAGCTGCCAGCCGATATAACCAGGTTGTTCAGGTGGGGCAGCAACAGAGAAGCGGATTTGTTTTTCAAAAGTCCATGGAGCTGATAAAATCAGGAAACATCGGAACCTTAAGAAAAGTGAATATGTGGGCGAATTTCGCTTATGGTGTCGGTCCGGAGATTGTTCCTGATGAACCGGTACCTGCGGGTGTGGATTATGACATGTGGTTAGGACCCGCTAAGGAACGTCCATTCAATAAAAACAGGTTTCATGGTTCATGGCGTCATTTCTGGGATTATGGCGGAGGCATGTTTTCTGACTGGGGTGTTCATCTCCTTGATATGGGACTTTGGACAAAGGATCTGGTTCAGGCGCCTGAAAATGCTCTTACCTATGCTTCCAACACTTTCCCTGAGAAACGGGCCAGGGAAACATTTGATACAATGAATGTTATATATCCAAAAAAAGATTTTGTTATAAATTATGATTTAACTGCCGGACTTCAGGGGGGGCCTTATAACATGGCCTATGGAATTGCATTTATCGGAGATAATGCAACTATTGTTACTGAGAGAGCGAAACTAAAAGTTTACCCGGAATGGGATGGAAAAGATAAAAAATTCAAGGCTGAAGAATATGAATATAATGAGGGGAAAGAAACACATGGAGAGCATGTTAGGAATTTCCTTGACTGTATCAAATCAAGAAATAAACCTGCCTGTCCCCCTGAAATTGGCCGTGCAGCAGCATTGCATGCACATGTAGCCAATATTTCCGCACGGATCGGCGAACCTTATTTAATCTGGGACGATAAAAATAACCAGTTTACCAACAGCAAAGCTGCCAATGAGCTTATTACTCCTGAGTATCGCAAACCATGGACACTTCCAGTAATTTAATCTTAACTAACTAATAAATCATAAAACCATGTTAACAAGAAGATCGTTTTTAACAACATCAGCTACCGCTGCTACTTCTATGTTCTTATTTAACCAACAGCTTTTTGCCGCTTTGGGAAAAGAAAAACTTAAAAACTTCGGTTTTATTACCGGAATTATCGGTAAGGAACTTGCCGGTGACTGGAAAGCTGTTTTGAAGCAAACATCTGATTTCGGTTTTACAGAAATTGAAACAGGTAAATTCCTGGGCGACTCTGCTCAGAGTTTTCTTGCCTATTGCAGGGAAATAGGGATTACTCCAATTGCAGGTGGAATAAGTTTCACAGATGATAAAGATGAATTAAACAAAAAGCTTGATGGTCTGAACGAATTGCAAATGAAATATGCTGTCGTTTACTGGCCATGGAATGGGGGCGGACCCTTTATGCTTGAAGATTGCAAACGCAGTGCAGAGATGCTGAATAAAATCGGTGAAGTCTGTAAGGCAAAAGGTTTGCCCCTTTGCTGGCACAACCATGATAAGGAATTTGCCAAAATGGAGGAAGGAATGCCATTCGACTACCTGATGAAAAACACCGATGAAGATCTGGTAAAATGCGAACTGGACATTTACTGGGTAGCCAAGGGAGGCGCTGATCCCCTTGAAGTATTGAAGAAATACAATGGCAGAATAAAAATCCTTCATGTTAAAGACATGGCTCCCGGAGCGGAAAAGGTTTTCGAATGCCCTGGAAGTGGGGTTATCGATTTTCCTTCTGTATTTAAAGAGTCTGTAAAACAAGGTATTGAACATTATTTTGTAGAACGTGATAATGTACCTGACGGAATGGCTTGTCTGAAATCGAGTGGTGCATATCTTAAAAATCTGACTTTTTAGAAATAATACACTTTAAATGAACCGACGTCAGCTCCTCAAAACCGCCGGAGCAGCTTCATTTGCTGCTCTGGTACCTGAAATTGCATTTTCCGCAAAAACACCTGAGAAATCCAATTTCAGGTTTTGTCTGAATACTAGTACCATAAGAGGTCAGCAACCGGGACTTCTGAAGTATATTGAAATCACTTCTTCTGCCGGGTATGACGGTATAGAGCTCTGGGTGCAGGATGTTGTTGAGTATAGGAATCAGGGAAACTCCCTCGTAAAATTAAAAAAGCTGATTGCCGATAGTGGACTTAAGGTCGAAAGCGCTATTGGCTATGCCAGTTGGCTTAACAGCGATGAAGTGAAGCGAAATGCCGGCTTTGCGCAGATGAAAGAGGAAATGGAACTTATGGCTGAGCTGGGTTGCACGCGAATTGCGGCATCCCCGGCAGGCTTAAAACCGGAAATCCCTCTCGATCTTTTAAAAGCCGGTGAACGCTATAAACGCATGATTGAGCTTGGTCGTCAGACAGGTGTTATGCCCCAGCTTGAATTCTGGGGAGCTTCCGGAACCCTTTACCACATTGGTCAGGCCTTGATGATTGCTGCAGGAGCCAATGATCCCGATGTTCATATCCTTGCCGATGTTTATCACATGTTCAGGGGTCAGTCGGGTTTTGATTCACTGAAAATGATTCATGGAAACGTTCTGGAACTGTTTCATATGAACGATTATACAAGTTCAATTCCCCTCGAACAGCAGCAGGATAAAGACAGGGTATATCCCGGGGATGGGATTGCTCCCATGAAACAGATCTTAACAGACCTTAAAAACATGGGCGGCACAAAAGTTCTTTCCCTCGAGCTTTTTAATGCGGAATACTGGAAGCAGGATCCGCTGGTGGTTGCTAAAACGGGACTTGAG